>NZ_JBQTGI010000006.1:168991-304650 GCF_052400645.1 Saccharicrinis sp. GN24d3 | reverse complement strand
ACGCTTTGCAACTCAGAAACAAATACAGCAAGGAAACCATGTTACTTATATTTCGTTTTTGCTTGCTGAGTAGTAACTAAAATTTTAAAAACCGCTGTATAAAAATCTTTATCCATTTCAACCGTCTTTATGGGCTGTTCTTTTTTCAGGTTCTGCCAAGTTGTGCCTGGGGTTAAAAAGTGTATTTCCCCATTTATATAAGCGGCAACTTTCATTTGAAAACCATCGATGCAATTTGCCCAACGGTAGCGCATTTCATCACCAAGCAAAGCATATTCAAATGTAGGAATCCGCGTGTCTCTTAAGTATTGATCAAACACCGGTTTCAGGTCAAGTCCACTTTTTTGGCAGATATAATTCTCAACCTGTTCCGACCTCACTGTTTGGTGATAAAATTCCTGGTTTAGCCCGCGCAGCATCTGTCTCCATTTTTCGTCATCGTTAACAATCTGGCGAATGGTATGCAGCATGTTAGCTCCTTTGGCGTACATATCGCCCGATCCCTGGCTATTTACATCATATTGCCCGATGATGGCACGGTCGTTCTTGATGTTCAATCGAGTGCCACGGCAGTAGGTTGCACCGGCTTCTTTTCCCCAAAAGTAATCGACAAATAAACTTTCAGAGTAGGCAATAAAACTTTCGTGTATCCACATGTCGGCTACATCCCAGTTGGTAATACTGTTGGCAAACCATTCATGTCCCGATTCGTGAACCAGGATAAAGTCAAATTTATCACCCCATCCGGTTCGGCTCACATCGCGTCCTCCGTAACCATTTTTATAGCCATTTCCGTAGGTGACCGAACTCTGGTGTTCCATACCTGGATAGGAAACTTCCACCAGCTTGTAGCCATCTTCGTAAAACGGGTAAGGACCAAACCAGTGCTCAAAAGCTTCCAGCATTAAATGAGCCTGCTTAAATTGCTTTTTCGCTTTTTTAAGGTTATACGGAAGCACCCAGTAATCGCAGTCTAAATCGCCTTTTTCGCCTTCGTAAACATTGCTAAAATGAACGTAATCGCCCACATTGATATTTACTCCGTAATTGTTAATTGGATTGGATACGAACCAATGCGAAGTATTGGTTTCATCGTTATGGTGCTCCAGGTTCCTTAGTCGTCCGTTTGAAACATTCATTAAAGGTTCCGGAACCGTAATGCTAATCAACATGCTGTCCGGCTCGTCGTAGGGATGGTCTTTGCAGGGCCACCATAAGCTGGCGCCATCGCCCTGATTAGCCGTAACAATAAGCGGTTTACCGTTTTTGTCCCTGCCCCAGCTCACGCCACCTTGCCATGGGGGTTTTTTACTGACTTGTGGCTTGCCGCTAAATTCAACATCCAAATACTGTATGTCGTTTTGTCGCTGAGGAGCTTTCAGCTCAATAAACCATGCATTTCCTTCCCTTCCATATTCCAACTCGTTTTGTTCCTGGACAACCCGGGTGATTTTCATTGGCGGCTGCAGGTCGATTTGCATTAATTGCTTTGATTTGTTGACACGGTAACCTATTTTATTAGTTCCGGAAAAGCTGCTGTCCGCCGGATTTATCTTAACGGATAAGTGATAATAAGTCAAATCCCACCATTCGCGTTCAGGAGTTATGCTGCCCCGAAGCGAGTCCTGTCGGGTAAACAAGTTATTTTGGCCGTATGAAGGGAAATAAAAATAAGCAAAAAACAATAGTAAAAGCAATTTATGTGTACTCATCTTGAATTGAAAAAAGGTTTTTGCAATATAACTTAATCATTTTTCTGAATGTGTAATAACAACAAGAAAATGGACTGGTTTTAAAGTAATGTAAAACCAGTCCATTCATTCTTTAAAAAAAATGGTCAATTAATAAATACACAATATTTACCAACCTGGATTTTGGCTCAGGTTAGGATTTTTTGTCAATTCGTTGGTCGGTAACGGAAGTAAATAATCTCTCTCTGAATTAAATCCATAATATCCGGTGTTTAAGATGTCCCTGAAAGGATCCAGGTAACCTTCGTCGTTTACTTTCAAACCAGGATATTCAGCCTCGATTTCATCGGTATACAAGGTGCCCGTGAATCTTTTTCCTACAATCAGGCTATGTGCTCTCCAACGCATTAAGTCGTCGAAACGGAAGCCTTCTCCAAACAATTCAACAACACGTTCTCTTCTAACTTCATATAAAACATCACTCAAGGTGTTGCCATAATCAGGCCAGTTTGGATCCACCGTAATCGAAGCCATATTCAAATGTGGCATCCCTACCCTGTCTCTTAATTGATTAATAGTCAAATCTATATCGCTTTGTGTAATGGTTCCCAACTCAGCCTTTGCTTCAGCATAAATTAAGAGAGCCTCTGCATACCTGAAATGAATAAAACCAATGTCTCTTGTACGATTGTTAAGTGATGCATCTAACCATTCTGTCCGAAACTTTTTTAGTTCGTAGCCTGTTGGGTCCCAAACCATATAAGGGATATCGTAAAACACAGAGTCGCCATTCAGGGAAACATAATCTAACTCGCCGGTAACAATAAGCGATTGGTCTAACCTTGGATCGCGGTTTGTTTCTATAACAGCTAATGTAGAATCACCTTTAAATAGGGGACTTACAGCATAAGGTAAACCATCAGCACACAGATAGTTCGAAAACATTTCTTGTGTTATCCCCTGGGCATTTGGGTGGTTCCACAATGAATTCTGGATACCATAAGTAAGGTAATCGTAATGTTTGTAGAACAGTACTTCTGAATTGCTACTGTAATCGGTCTGTACAAAAAGATTATAATAAGCCCTTTCGGTATCTCCGGTTACCAATGAATAATTTCCGGCATCCATAACACTTTTGGCTGCTTCGGCTGCAAGTTCCAGATATTTGGTTCCATCGGTATCGCCAGCGAAAACGGTTTCTGCATGGTATTTCTCCCATGTGCCTTCATATAAACATACCCTGGCTTTAAATAAGTTGGCAATATCTTTGTTGAGCCTTGAAGCACCGGCTTCGGAAGCATATTCCATTTTGGCAATGGCCATATCAAGGTCTTCAATGATAAAGTCAACCACGTCGGAACGAGAGCTTCTGGAACCATATAAAATCTCATCGTCATCTACATCTACCACTGATTTTACTATTGGCAGATCCCCAAACTTTTTTAGTAAGTTGAAATAATTCCATGCTCTAATAAAATAGCCTTCTCCAATATAATGATCCTTTAAGTTGCCTGTTTCAGCCTGGTCGGCGTTTTCAAGGAAATAGTTTACATCACGAACATCATCCCAGCTCCATCCGCCGCCTGATGCAGGGACAGTAGTTGTTCCGTCTAAGCGTGCAGTATATGAGCTGCCATACCATAAGTCTGATTCCAGGATAATGTCTGTACCAAGGTCTGGTGAAGGTGCCTGCCCAGAGGCCCCCCAGCCTGAAAATACGGATGGATATAAATTATTTAAATAAAGTTGTAAGTCATTCTCTGTTTTCCAAAAATCGGGATCAGAAATCTCATCCAAGGGAGTTTTGTCTAAGATATCTTCTGTGCAGGAATTGAATATTAGTCCTGCTGCAGTAAATAGAAATAGTGTATATATTATTTTTTTCATTTCATTCTATTTTAAATAAAAAATTGCATTTAATGTAACTTGTTCTGTATTGTAAGAACTCATTATTCACTTTTTAGAAACTAATATCTAAACCTAGTGAAAATGCTCTGCTTAACGGATATTGGTCACCTACGCGCCCTTGTCTTCCATTAAATGCTTCCGGATCATAAATCATTAAATCGGTAAACGTTAACAAATTCTCGCCCGATAGATAAATTCTGGCATTGGAAATTTTAACTTTCTCGGTTATTAGTTTTGGTATAGTATAGCCCACCTGAACGTTTTTTAACCTGACATAAGCACCGTTTTGAAGGAAACGTGTTGTAGGGTAACGGTAATTTTTGTCGTTTTGGCCTGTAAATACAACATAGGGTGCAGGGAAATAAGCATCAGGATTGGCTCCCAATGGGCTAGAGTCATCTCGCCAGTAGTCCAGGTGTTCTGTATATACATTGGCGTGTAATTGTCCGTTACTGGGGCCACGGAAAGTTCCTAAGCCTCTTAAGTCCAAATCTCTTTTGCCAACCCCCTGAATTAAGAATGAGAAATCGAATCCTTTCCATGAAGCATTGGCGTTTAATCCAAATTGGAATCTTGGGGTGCTGTTACCAATTACTTTTTTATCTCCCGGGTTGTCTTTGGTATTGTCTCCTATGGTAATGGCATCATCGCCATCCTGGTCTACATATTTTAAATCGCCCGGAGCCCATGCGCCCGAATAGATATCACTTTGGTCGAGTGCCCAAGTATCCACTTCCAATTCTGACTGGAAAAAACCGTCGGTTTCCATACCCCAAATCTCATTTAGCTTTTGCCCTTCATAATAAGAAGATAAAATTTTTGTAGGATTATTATAGCTGGTAATTTCACTTTGATAATCCGATAAAACAGCCCTTATGTTATATGAAAAATCCTTGATTTTGTCTTTCCACGAGATTTCAATTTCCCATCCGCGGGTAGTTACTTCTCCTTCGTTTATTTTTGGAACGTCAGTACCTAAGATTTCGGGAAGTTCTTTTCCCGGACCAACAAGATTGGTGGTTTTTGATTCATACCAATCAAAGTTGACGCCTAACCTGTTGTTTAAGGTTTGTAGGTCGAATCCAAAATCCATGGTCTTTACTTCTTCCCAGGTTAAGTTGATGCTTTCAATGTCTGGACTGCCAACTCCCCATAATTGTTCGCCACTAAACAACCAGTTTGACAATCCGACAGACATGGTTGGGATATATAAATAATTGCTAACATTCTGGTTTCCCACAGAACCATAGGAACCCCTTAATTTAAATACATTCACAGCGTCCTTCAAAGGGAAAAAATTCTCTTTTGAAACAATCCAGCCAGTTGATACAGAAGGGAAGAAGCCCCAACGTTCACCGTTTTCGAACTTTGACGAGCCATCGTACCTACCATTGAACTCAATCAAATATTTCTCTGCAAAATTGTAATTAAAGCGTCCAAAAACACTTTGAGTTGACCAGTGCCCTAGTCCGTCAGTTATTGTTTTCTCTCCAACAGCGGTGCTCAATGAAGGAATTTCATCGGTTAATAAATAAGCTGCAGTAGCAAATAGGTTGTTGTAGTTGTACACCTCGTGCTGATAACCTCCTAAGACATGAAAATTATGGCTACCTACAGCTTTTGAATATTCCGTATAAATATTTGGGGAAAAGTAGTGGTTGGAATACATATAGTCTCTGTATTCCGTATTTTCTGAACTTGAATACAGAACTGTTGAACCTCCGGTTCCGTCGGGAATGGCATATGGAATTCGCGGAAATACAGCCTGTTTGCGGTTGTCGTTCGTCCTGTAATTCACTTCAATATTTGTAACCCAGTTTTTTACAGGCTCCAGAGTTATCCTTGGGGACAGCACCAATTGTCTTTCAATGTTATTGGTTTTGTTCATTTCCATATCACCAATTCTACCAGTCCATACTTCCGTGCCGGGGTAATACGCCGGCTTGGTAGGCTTAAGTCTGGTCGTGAGCAACATAATAAACGACCTTCCTAAAGTTTTGTGTTCAGGATATTCCTCCTCTACATATTTATATTTGGTTAAGAAAGAAAGCTTCATCCAGTCATTTATGGTTGCATTTATCTTTCCATCAATATTGTATCGTTTAAAGAAGTCATCGGCCTGTTTTAATTGTCCTTTTTCATCATAAAAACCGCCAGATAAATAATACCTTAAGGTTTCATTTCCGCCCGACAAATTCAGGTTGTGTTTCGTTCTGGAACTATAATCTTTAAAAATAATTGAATGCCAATCGGTAGCTGCCGAAGCGTTTAGGCCGTCGGTTCCCAAATTCCAGGTTAAACCGTTGCTGCTTTCGAGCACTTCAGGGGCACTTCCTGGTTCTTTCATATTCATTGCAATCCACTCCAGCTTTTCGTCGCTGTAATACGGTGAACTCCCTAGATTTTCCCTGGCCTCGTTCATTGTGTATGCAAAAGAAAGAGGATCGGCATTTTTAGGCATATTAATAAGGGAAGTAATGGCGTAATTTGATGAATAGCTTACTTTAATACCACTATTGGCTTTGCCATTTTTAGTGGTAATTAGAATTACCCCGTACGCGGCCCTTGCACCATAAATAGCAGTTGAGGCAACATCTTTTAATACCGAAATAGACTCTATGTCGTTGGGATCTATGTCGTTTATATCCATCGGGATACCATCAACCAACACGTAGGGTTCGCTATCCCCTTCAATAGATGTTAGTCCCCTGATATTCATTGCCATGTCTGCTCCAGGCTCGCCTGTAGCTGATGATGTTGTGATTGTAAGGTTAGGGACAACGCCCTGTAAAGCTTGTTGCACATTGGCTACCGGACGGGCTTCTAACTCTTCGCTACCCGCAACGGATATAGCGCCTGTGAGATTTATTTTTTTCTTGGTTCCATAACCAACGGCAACCACTTCCTCAATGCCAATGTAATCGGATAACATGGTTACGTTGATGGTTGTTTGTGTGCCAACAACGACTTCCTGCGAAGTCATACCGATAAAGCTGAACACGAGTATTGCATCTTCCGGAACATTGGAGATGTTGTAGATTCCTTCGGTACTGGTTACGGTACCGATACTTGTACCTTTTATTATAACGGAAACTCCCGGCAGTGGTTGCCTGGTATCATCAACAACAGCACCGGTAATTGATTTTTGAGCGCCAGCATTTGTAATCTGAATCGTTAGTAATAAAAATAAGGTAATTGCAAACTTTTTAAATAGCTGTTTTGATACCTCAGGAGAACGTCCAAAAAATGACCATTTTTTTTTCATAAATAAAAGTTTTTCGTTTAAAAATCTAAGTTAAATCGTTTCCAATGCAGTAAGAAAAGGTTCTGTCCCTTTGTTGCTGATTGTAAATCGCGGGATAAGTTAAGTGGTCTAAATTTTTAATTCATTTGTAATGTTTTTAAAAGCCAAATTATTGCGATTAGTTAATGGGTTAAACAATATTTAAATGTACATATTAATATAGTATTCGAAAGTATGTTATTTTTAATAATAAATGCAAAATAATTACTAAAAACTGAATAATAATAATAAATATTCGTAAATATAGGATATATAATTACAAATAGTAAGATGACGACTGAACACAATCTCTCTGATACAGAAAAAATGAGCACTTACTAAAATAATAATAATAAGTAGGATCAAGGCTGCTGTTAAAAAAATCAATAAGGGATATAGGTTATATATTAAAAGGATAACAATTAGGTTGTATTGATTGCCCGTCATGTTGAGCACGCTTTTGTTTATTTACCCAACACGACCTTTTATCTTTTTTATTGTTTATTTTTTTTGATTTGTCGGATCATGATCTTACCCATTTTTTTGCCCAGCCAGATTTGAGCCTCGCTGTTAAAGTGGGTGTTGTCTTTCAGGGTTTTAAGTTTATCCGTGTTGATGATAAAAACATTCTCGTCCTCCGCAGCTACTTTTTCTTGTGCTATCTGCACTCTTTCGGTGTAGTCAAAAGTCCAGGGTGTTTCTCTCAGCAAGCCAATAGAAATACGTCCCATAACAATCGGAAGTTCGTCTTTTTTGGTTTGTTCACGTACATCCTCAAAAAGTATCTTCAGGTTCTTTTCGTACGCATTGGCCCATTCAATGGTTTCAGCATCCGATTCGCCTTGCATCCATAGCATGCCGTCTATTTCGCACACAACACCGCTATCGGCAAGTTGCTGCATGGCATTTTCCATATTCTGAAGAAAACGACTGTACATTCCCTGATTGGGCAGCCAGTGTTTCCATAGCTTAGTTCCCCCAGCCGAGGTTTTAACAATGGCAATGGTATAATCCGGGTATTTTTCCGCCAATAAATGCGAGAAAGCAATTTCAGGACCAAATTTATATTTGCGTCTTTCTGCAAAAGAATCGGTTCCCAAGGATACCCAGGTTTTCTTTTTGTTGTCCCAGGTCATGGTGTTGTGGGGATGAACCTTGTAAGCATCGGGTAGTTCTTCCGATTTTCCACAGCCGTCCATGTTTGACTGACCGCCTAATATAAAAAGTTTTACGGGGCGTGTCTTTTGGTCTTGACCCAGGCAAAAGAAAACAACGAAAATGGTTAAGAAAAATGTAAGTACTGCTTTTTTTATTGTCATCTTGCTTTTTTTAAGAATCCATTCATCGGGTGGATCCCGTACAAAACCGTTGGTCACCCGATGAATTAATCATGATTTAACTAGTTTAAATGCACTTCCGACACAGTGGTGTCGTTATACTGTTTTTGCAAATCGATCAATTTATTAAACAAGGTTTGTGTAATTTTCTCATAACCTTTTTTGCCATAAAGATCGTTAACCTCGTTAGGATCCTCTTGCAGATCGTACAGCTCCCATTGATCAACATCGTTATAAAAATGGATGAGTTTGTAACGGTCGGTTCTTACTCCGTAATGGCGTTTTACCGAGTGAGGGCCGGGGTATTCGTAATAATGGTAATAAAGCGCATCGCGCCAATTTCCTGCTTCACCTTTTAATAATGGAACCAGCGACTCGCCCTGAATGGCC
The DNA here is from genome assembly GCF_052400645.1 of Saccharicrinis sp. GN24d3. NCBI lineage: Bacteria > Pseudomonadati > Bacteroidota > Bacteroidia > Marinilabiliales > Marinilabiliaceae > Saccharicrinis > Saccharicrinis sp. GN24d3. Next base: position 296,041 of record NZ_JBQTGI010000006.1, on the reverse strand, counting down.
TCGGGAATTTGCACGCCCGCCAAATCAAGGAAGGTTGGGGCGAAGTCAATATTTTGTACCAGTTGGTTTATTTTACCCTTTTTTACGATGGACGGTAGTCTCATCAGCAGTGGTGTGCGAAACGATTCTTCGTACATAAAACGTTTGTCGAACCAGCCGTGTTCGCCCAAATAAAAACCTTGGTCCGAGGTGTAAACCACCAGTGTATTTTCCGCCAAACCGCTTTCGTCCAAGTAATCGAGCACCCGGCCAATATTATCGTCAACCGAGGCAATGCAGCGCAAATAATCTTCCAGGTAGCGCTGGTAATTCCATTCCAACAATTCTTTACCCTCCAGCTTGGTCTTTTTGTAGTATTCAATTTCCTTTTCATAGGCTTTGTCCCATGCGGCGCGTTGCTTTTCATCCAAACGGTCTATCTGACGTTTAAAATATTTGCGCAACGGTCCTTGTACCTCACCTTCCTTATCGTACATCTTTAAGTCGTTTACCGGGCAAAAGTTTTTCATGTGCATACGTTGTTCTGCGGCAGCCTGGCGTCCTTCATACTCATCGTAAAAATTTTCGGGGAGGGGGAATTTCACGTCGTTGTACATATCAAGATAAGCCGTGTCTGGCATCCAGCAGCGGTGCGGGGCTTTGTGGTGCAACAACATACAAAATGGTTTCTCCTGGTTTCTGTTTTTTAGCCAGTCGAGACTGAAATCGGTAATCAGGTTGGTAACATAACCTTCCACTCTCGATTTGGTGCCCATTTCAATAAAATCGGGATTGTAATAATCGCCTTGTCCCGGAAGTATGTTCCAATAGTCGAAACCAGTAGGGTCGCTTTCCAGGTGCCATTTACCTATCATGGCTGTTTCATAGCCTGCCTTTTGCAGGAGTTTGGGAAAGGTAACCTGATTGCCGTCAAACACCTGGCTGTTATTCATGTGCCCGTTTATATGTGAATGTTTTCCGGTGAGCATAACGGCACGGCTGGGCGCACAAATCGAGTTGGTTACAAAACCTTGGGTAAACAGTACCCCTTCGTTGGCAATGCGGTCAATGTTGGGCGTTTGATTCAGCGCCCCGTTGTAACAGCTCATAGCCTGGTAACCGTGGTCATCGGTCATTATGTAAATGATGTTGGGGCGTTTGGTATCTTCCTTTTTCGTGGGTGTTTGACATGAAACAAGTCCTAAAAGGATAATAAACGCGATAACTAATGTGTTAATACCAATTTTTTTCATACGTACTTATTATTTTTCGTTAATTTCTTTTTCCAGTGCCGATAGATTTGATGGACGGCTTGCACGTTTATTAAGAATAGTACCTTCGGCATCAATTAAAATATACCAAGGAATGCTTAGTGAGCCGTTTTTGTCAAATATCTTTCTTAATTCCTCTGCTAATTCTTTGTTTGCCCTCACGTGATAGCCTTCAAGCTCATAGTGCTTTATCATATTTTTCCAGCGTTCAGAATTTTTCTCGCGGTCGATGGAAATGTACAATACCGGGATGTTGTATTTATTCAACATTCTTTTCAGCTCTTCTTTGTGTTCAAATTCTGCCTTGCACGGTCCGCACCAGGTAGCCCAAACATCCACGTAAATTTTTCCTTCAGTAAAAGTACCTGCAAGTTCAGACAGCGTATTGATGTTTTCGTATTCATCCACAAAGTGAATGTTTTCATGGAAGTCTAAATCAGCGGTTTTATGGAATTTTACAATCTCGTCAATTAATGGAGAAATATAAAAATTGTATTCGCTTTCCGGATAGTTGGTTTTAAAATCATTGAATAACCCGATTAATTCCTTTTCATATTTTTTCTGAAAACATTTTTCATACAAATAATGGGCAAGGTAGTTCTCGCAAAATTCTGCCGGCAAGTATTCTTTAGATTTTTCGACCCTGTAGGTTATTGTATTATCCAAATTCCTTAACTCTTCTAACTTATCTTTGGTAAAGTTACCGTTCTTATATTCCTGAAAATAGATGTAGCATTCGGTATAAAAGTTAAACCACTGCGTATTTATAATTTCAGGTTTCTTAAACAGGGCAGGCCGAAACGCATCATACCACAGCTGTTCAAAATCAGGGTTGAAGGAGTTTTTGCGACCTTGCATTTCCATCATTTTTTTGATCCATGCCGTGGTTGCCAAAACTGCATCGTAGTAACACTCCCTGTCGGTTTTTATCAGGTTGAATACATCTTCTGAGATTGTATTTTGGGAAAAATGTTTTTCGATTTCAGCTATCTCCCTTGTTTTTCGCTGTTCAATGGTGTTTTTAATCCTGCTTGCCAGCGAATCGCGTAAAAATTCCCGTGCCCCATCCTGGATGTGAAATGGGTTAGGGAATTTACCGTAAGCTTTTTGTATAACCGAGCTCTCGTCGGTTACCGACAGTACATTTTTTTCTTTTGATGTATCAAAAATAAGTTTGTATTGTTTGCCTGGTTCTACAATTATAGTTCCCTGCTTTTTATATGTTGTTCTTAGTTTTAAAAACAGGGGAATATCCGATTTGATGTTAATTTTAAAGTTGCCAAGCGAGTCGGGCTCAATTGATTTTGTGAACCACCAATTACAGGTTCCGTTAATGGGGTTGGTGTATTCAATTTTTCCAGGGTTTTCGCCTTTAATAGTTCCTGATATTACAATCTTATTCTTCCCGGATTGACAAGAAACTAACCCGACGATCAAAACTGATAAAATTAATTGCTGTAGTATCATTCACTTATTTTTAGGGTTCACATTGATTGCTTAAAGAACCTTTCATCTTATTTCATCCTCCAAGTATGTGGCAATCACTTTACCCAACTCTTGGTATCCTTTTTTCTGGTAATGAACATCGTTGTTTCCTTGACCATATTTTTTATGAATCGGTTTCGACTTTTTATAAATATCATTCACCTGAACGGAATACTTTTTCATCACCTTTTTTGCCACCTTGTTATATTTTCGTGCATCTTTTGTAAATCGGCCTGCCTCTTCTTTGGGAACATAGCTAGTAGTGACAAAAATTAATTTGGCGTTTGTTTTTTCCTTTAAAAGCCTGACAATGGCTTCGAGATTTTGCTCGTATTCTTCCAGTGAAAAAGTTATGGTTCCGTTTATTTTATCACGGTTTCCCTGCACTTTCGAATCCGGGTGCCGGTAGCACAGATCCCAAAGCCCCCAGTTGAACTGGATAATATCGTAATCGTCCTTTTGAATCCAAGTTTCAAGATTCTCCAATCCATAACCGGAGTGTTTCGCATTTCCTTTGTTGTGGCTAACAATGGCTTTATCTTTCAACATTTCTTTTACGGTAGAGGTATAACCCAGCGATATTGAATCGCCGATTATCAGAATCTTGGGTTGTTTTTCGGTGAAACCAAAGATCAGCAGCAGAGCCGTAATGCTACAAGTAATTACTAATAATCTGTTTTTTTTCATTTAAAATTAGTTTTTAAACTTGAAATTAGCTTTTAGTACTTCATTTGAAGAACCTCCCACCATTATCATAAACTGACCTGGCTCAATCACTTTTTTCATTTCAATCCCGGTAAACTCGAGCATTTGGGGTGTTACCGCAAACTCCACCGTTTTCCTTTCCCCGGGGGCAAGCTCAATCTTTATAAAAGCTTTTAGCTCTTTGTTGGGGCGGGTAACCGAACCTATCAGGTCTTTTACATACAACTGTACTACTTCTTTCCCTACCAATTTCCCCGTGTTTTTAACATCTATTTTAACTGTTAATTCTGATTCCGAAGTTAGTGTGGAATCCGACAGCTGTAGATTTGAAAACTCAAAAGTTGTATAGCTTAATCCAAAACCGAAAGGAAATAATGGACTATTTTGGGTGAATAAGTAACCCTTTTTATAATTAATTTCTTTTTGACTGTAGTGAAACGGGATTTGACCAATGGAGCAAGGAACCGTCACAGGCAGTTTTCCTGAAGGTACTGCTTCACCAAAAATCATTTTTGCCACTGCTTTGTCGCCAAATTCGCTAAGCTCCCAGCAATCTAAAATGGCATCGGCATATTCCGATATAGCATTAGCAGATAAGGTGCGGCGGTGTTTAAGAACAACAACTACAGGTTTTCCTAGTTTCTTTAATTCAATCAATAATTCGTCCTGAAAGTTTACCGGGTCGATGTTGTCGCGGTCGCCCGTGGCAAAACCAAAAAATGCTTCTTTGGAGGTAAATTCATCACCTCCCGCGAAAAGAATAATGACTTCCGAATTTTTGGCGGTTTCAATAATCTTAGTAATTCCAGCTTTACAATCTTCTTCAGGTGTTAGGGCAGGAGTTCCCCGCACTTCGTTGGTTAAACGATACCCTTTTTCAGTGAAGAAAGTGATGTTGTCATTCGCAATCTCTTCAAAATAAGACAAGGTGCTTTCGTCAAGCACAGGACCGACCAACGCTATTTTAATTTTCTTTTCCGAAGAAACAGGCAAGGTCTGATTCTGATTTTTCAGCAAGATAATAGATTCCAGATCGGCTTTATGGGCAAGCTCAACCGCCTCCTTGCTTCGTACTGATTTTTTTGCTTGTTTTACATTTGTATAAGGATTATCAAATAAACCTAATATAAACTTGGTTCGTAAAACACGCCTTACCGAGCGGTCGATGTATTGTTTCAATTCAGGGTTTTTTTCCACCATTTTCGGAAGAAGAGCATAGGCATCATCGGCGTATAGATCCACGTCCATTCCGGCTATTAAACCAAGCTCAGCAGCCTCTTCAGGCGTTTCGGCTACTTTCATAAAATAATGCAACCTGGCAATGTCGTTGGCATCGGAAACCGTATAACCTTTAAATCCCCACTCGTCCCGCAGTATTTCGGTTAGTAACCAAGGGTTTGAATGACTGGCTACACCATTAATATCGGAATGAGAAGCCATAATCCCGAGTGTTTTTCCTCGCTGAATAGCCGCTTTAAAGGGAGGGAATATTTCATCGATTAAAGTACGCGGAGAAATTTCCATGGCGGCAAAGTTTGTGCCTCCTAGAACCTGTGCATAACCCGCGAAATGCTTGGTTACGGCACCAATGTGTGTGCTTTTTAAACCATCGTAATCACCTTGGATTCCGGTAACTGAACTCACAATCATTTCCGTTGTTAAGTGGGTGTCTTCCCCCCATCCTTCACTCATTCTCCCAAATCGGGGGTCGCGGGCAATATCGGCCACAGGAGAGTGAGTTAGGTGTAAGCCTCGCAAACGTGCTTCTTTACCCATGGTATCGTATACCTTTTTTACAATTTCTGTATTCCAACTTGACGAAAGTGAAATCGGTCGGCTAAAACGGGTGCAGCCTTCGGCATCAATGCCACTGTACGATTCGGTGATAAAAAAGGCAGGTATACCGAGCCTGTTGTTTTCGATAATATATTTTTGAAGTTGATTATTCAAAGCAGCAGACTCCTCGGGCTTATATTGTTCTCCCGGGTTTTTGATTCCGGCAATCCCGTTTGTCAATCTTCCTTTAACATCCTCCGTTAAAAGAATACCTCCATCATTGTCGAGGGTAATTCCTTTATTGGCATGAAAGATGCGCATTTGAGCTACTTTTTCTTCCAGTGTCATGCGCGACAGCAAATCCTCAATACGGTCTTCAATCGGGGCATTTTTCTGTTTGTAAATGTTCTGTGCTTTATTTACTGACGATATTACAAGAAGTATTAAAAGCAGGGGTATAAAATGATTTTTCATGCTTAATTTGAAACGTTAATCTTTTTTGCAAAAGTGAATTCCCAACCCGGCAATACGTGCCGGGTTGGAGAAATTTATTGAATTAAAACTTTCTATATTTTGTTTTCAGAAGAAGATTGGCTTCAGCCTCTGCAAATTTTGCGTTTTTTATATCCCAGTGTAATTTCTTTTTTGGGAAACGGTTGGCGATAACACCCAAAAGTATAGCCTCGGTTAACTTTGCTCCGTAGGTGAACGGTGCGCTACATTCAGCTTTGCCCAAACAGGCATCGATAAACTGATGGTAGTGGTCGACTTTTTCCAGTGTTGGGAAATCTATTTTCTCGTATTTGCCATCCACAATTAATTTGGGGTAATCCCAGTGCGGCAACAATAAATTTCCTTTTTCACCAACAAACATGGCGCCTTGCTCCGGCAATTTTTCATCGTTGGGCAATTTCAAATCTTTATGCTTTTCCGGAGCCCCCGGTCCATCGTACCATATCCATTTAAATTTATCGGTTGTATAGTCTGTTCCCGGGAATTGGTATTCCACTAAGTTATTTTCGGGGTGACCGAAACCGGTAGGTTTGCGACAACTGGTTTTAACAGTTTTGGGCACATCCAGGTTGAGCGCCGTGTAAGGAGTATCAAAAATATGAACACCCATATCGCCCAATGTTCCACAACCATAATCCAATACTTTACGCCAATTGGCGGGATGGTACAGGCCTTCTTTGTAAGGTCTTTCCGGGGACGTGCCCAGCCATAGGTTCCAGTCTAAAGTTTTTGGTATAGGATCACTACCGGATGGAGCAGGTCCATCGTATCCCCAGTTTTTGGGCGACCATGCACGCACACAGTTTATTTTGCCAATAATGCCCGACTGTATCAAAACAACGGCCTGGCGGTACATGTCGCTGGAGTGGCACTGAATACCCATTTGCGTAATAATGTTGTTGTCTTCGGCATACTTGCGCATGGCTCTGGCTTCCGATACGTGATGGGTAAGTGGCTTTTGGCAATACACAGGTTTGCCCATTTCCATGGCCATCAGCGAGGCAGGAGCGTGGGTGTGGTCGGGAGTGGTAATCACCACGGCATCTATTGCCTTGCCCAGTGCATCAAACATTCTCCTGTAATCGGTAAAGCCTTTTGCTCTGGGAAATGCTTTTTGTGCGGCAGTTAAGTAATTAGAGTCCACATCGCACAAGGCAGTTACTTCAACCATGGGATGCGAGGCTATCGACGTAAGATCTGCCATTCCCATCATACCGCCAACACCAATGTGAGCCGTTCTTATTTTTCCATTTTTTGTAAGTGCCCAAACCGATGAGGGCAGGATGGTTACCGAGCTAAATGCAGCCAGGTTTTTTATAAAATCTCTTCTTTTCATGGTTTATAGCGCTTTAATTTTTATGTTTTTAAACCAAATATAGCTTCCGTGATCCTGTAAAGCAATGTGCCCGGTCTTTGCTTTGCCATAAGCAGGATATTTGCTCCATTTTCCATTCGCCACATTGGCTTTCCATTCTTCTGTCCAGGCAGTAAATTCAACTATCTTTTTGCCATTAAGGTAATGGCTTACTTTACCGTTATCGAAGATAATTTCTGAACTATTCCATTCGCCAACGGGATAAAGTACTTTTTGCGTTGTATCCGCCGGAGTCATGGCATAATTGGCACCGGTAGAGTTGTAGGGCGTTACACCACCAGGAAATCCTATGTCGTCGATAATTTGGTATTCAGGGCCCGAGTAATACGTAGATTTTAATTCAGGTGCTTCCACCACGTGGTACATAATTCCACTGTTACCCTCCGGGGAAAGTTTCCAGTCCAGTTTCAAATGGAAATTATCATATTTTTCAGTCGTAATGATGTCCCCGCCAATGTCGCCACCTTCGCCAGCGGACATTAAAGTACCGTCGGTGGCACTCCAGGCCTGCGGTATTTCAGCGCTGTTGAAACCGCGCCATCCATTGGTAGTTTCACCGTCGAATAATAATTTCCAACCTTCTTTCTTTTCCTGGCTGGTTAGTGTGTTGTCTTTTTTTTCGCATGCACAGCCTGCTAAAATCGTTAGTGCCATTACTACACAGATTAAATAATTCTTTTTCATGTTTTAATATTTGTGTTTTTTTAGGAAATTTGTTTTTATTGTTTTGCTTTTATCATTTTACTGATAGAGTTGTAATAGATGATTACATTCTTTAAGCGCCGCGGGATCAGAACTTCAGGTCAACCGCAGCAAACCATTTTTTACGCAAATATTCCTCAATACCTATTCTTTCTGATTCAGTGAGTGCTTTATCCACAAAAATCATTTCGGCGATATCTCCTTCCCAAAACCCTTCAACTCTTTCAAATTTATCTTCAATCACTTCAGGAAATTCTACCGTGAGAATGCAATAGTCCATAGGATTGGGCGTGTTGAACGGGTCAATTTTTCCACCGTTCAGGTAAACACTTGCTTTTTTAGTTTTTTCATCAACCGTATCGAAATCAAAGATGCTTTTCGAAGGGTCTTTGCTGGCACCCAGGTATTTGTTCAAGTCCCTGAAAATCCATTTCCCGGGAAATGTTAAGCTACTTTCTTTATATACCAGAATAACTGTTTGAATACCGCTTATTTTTTTACCCAGATCGGATACCCAAACACTGCCGAAGGCACCTACGCCTTTGCCGTTAAGTGAGTTAGGCTCGTATTTGGTAAAAATCTTACCCGGATTCTTCCAGGTCTTTTCCATCCAGTTTTTAACCGGGCCTCGTTGAGGAATAGCTCCGTCTTCGTTTCCGTCACCATCTAAATCGCTGGCATCAAACCAGAGTTTAATGTGGTCTTCACCCAAGCGGGACGGGCTCATTTCGTGAATTGTGTTTGACTCCGGTTTATCGCCAACGGCAATGCAAATACGGTTGCTGCTTTCCACATTTGAATAGTTGTTTTTTGCAGAAACATAATAACTTCCGGGCTTCTCCGGCTTAAATTCATTTCCTTCGAAAAGTGCGTTTTCAAATTTTTCAGCCTTGAATAATGGCACGTTTTCGGAATACCACAAGTAAGTATAACCTTCCAACGGATTCACAATACTTAAAACGCCCGGCTTTGTAATTTCGACTTCCAGATTGTCAATTTCGAAAGGGTACACCTCCGGAACGATCAGCGTTTTCTCTGTCGCTTTATTCTTAGCATCGGTAATCAGCACGGAATATTCACCCGGTTTCATATCGAACCGTTTATTACCTTTTGCAGGAATAATCTCAAATGATCCCGGAACGCGCAGGTAATCGATATTGGCTCCCGATTTTCCGGTCGATTTCAAACAAATGGTATTCTCTCCCTCATTTAAATGGGCCTTCACCACTGCCTTTTCCCATCCAGTGTACAAAGGGCGTGTAGGATGAAACATCAGTGCTTTCTCAATCGTATTCCCGTTCACGGAAACTTCCATGGGCGTTCCTTTCCGGGCTACACCGGCGTAGGCAATGTCAATTGGATAGGTTCCGGTTTTAGCCACCTCAACACGCCAACTGATGGAGCCTTCTTTTTCGTTAAACTGAACCATATATTTGTTGCTGGCATCGAAGTATTCTTTAGCCGAATATCCTGGGATTTCTATGCTGGCATCTTCTGCTTCATAAACGATTCCCTTGGAATATTTATGCAGCCCGTCTGTCCAAACAAATGAATATGGGGCTTTGCCACCGGTGGCAATTACCTCAACTTTTCCGTTATTCTTATCCTTTGCCGAGGCAGCAATCTTAGATGCTATATTAAAATCAGCATCGTTTTTTTTCTGATTTTTAGAATGGGTTGAAAAATTGAATTCACTATTACCCACCAAAACCTTTGCTTTAGCGGACCTGTAATCACTATCGGTAACTTTAACTTCGTAAATTCCGGCGGTAACATCCGACAATACCTTTGAACTGGTTCCGTTTGACCAAGCGTAAAAGAACGGAGGTGTTCCTCCTGTAACAACCGGTTTTAGTGTAACTTTATTTTTTTGTTGTTCTTTTATTATACTTAGCACCAATTCTTTTGCATCCGATGTTGGTGCCGAATTGGTTATTTCCCAAACAACCTCGCGTTTCGGATATTTTGCGTAAGGTGGGTCGGGACGGATAAAATGTGATTCGTCGGTAATGGAACAGTTTAGTTCGTAGCTTGCCAATTCTCCAAACTCAACGTCAACTTCATCCGTTCCGGTAGCAATAGTCTTGCCGTTTAAAATCCAGCGTACCACCTGTGTGTTTGGAGTGGGTGTAATATGGTCAATGGCGAAATGAATCTTGGTTTTTCCGTCAATAGCGATTTTAGTATTGGCAGGCGTTATGTTATTTATCGGATTTACCAGTTTGTTCACCCGCATGGCAACCCGTTGCTCGCAAATGGGGCACATTTTTTCGGTATTATCAAAAACACCTGCGCCCATAATGCATCCCTGTGCTGTTGAGCGGTGATAGTCGACCAAATGATATTGCGCACCTTCAAATGCTCCAACTTTATCTTTGTATTTTGCGGTATACGGTGTTGGAAGCGGTGTTTCGGGCTCAATCCATTTCCGCCATTTTATTTTATCGCGTTCGTATTCGGTTGAAACTGTGTAAGTAGGATTCGCCTTTGTTCCGGTTGCTGGACCCGTGTATTCATCACCAATACTCATACAGGTGTGGGCAATCTCGTGCAGCATCTTGGCTATTCCATTTCCTGCAATCAGGGCTCTTCCGACCCTTGCTTCCAGATTTCTGCCAGCACCTCCGCCACCATTATCCAGATTCGGCAGAACCAAAAATGTTGCCCATCCCAGGTTTTCATCTTTCCAGGGCAGGAAGAGTTTGTCGCGCATCGCATCTACCGCATTACCGTTAATTCCTACGTTCCACTCGGGTGAATTGGGATACCACAAACCATACACGTTAAAAAATTCGCGGTAGTTGGCATAGGCCGTTTGTGCCTTGGAATCACCCGGCGTTAAGGCTGCAATTAACGATTCATTAATGTCTTTTATAAATTCATCACGCATTTCCGGAGAATTATAAGGCGCCTTTTCGTTGGATGTCCAGCGGTTCATTAAGACTATGTTTATACGGTTGTCCTTATCTCCGTTAATCATAATGGGAATCAGCTCGGATTCGTTAAGAAATACGTCAATTTCTTTTTCTGACCAGTCCCTGTTTCTACGCGAATTTTGTGCCTCTGTTATACCCGAAAAAAGCAGGCACACTAGCCACAAGATAACACCAGTTTGTTTTTTCATAATCATTATTTTTTATTCCGTTTCTGCTCTTATGGATTCAATATCTTCAATTGTTTTTGGCTTTGGTTTGCCTAAAAGTTGTGGGCCGTTTTTGGTCATTACAAAATCTTCCTCGTTTCGAATTCCACCAAAATTCCGATAACTGTCCACTTTTTCCCAGTTTATAAAATCGTTGAACTTGTTTTGTGCACGCCACTGGTCAATCAATTCAGGGATAAAATAAATTCCCGGTTCAATGGTGAAAACATGTCCTGCCTGCAGCGGTTTGGCCAGTCGTAATGATTTTAATCCAAACTGCGTACTTTTGGGTTGGCCATCGTATCCTACCCATACCTCACCCAGATCTTCCATGTCGTGCACATCCAGTCCCATCATATGTCCGGTTCCACACGGAAAGAATAGTGCGTGTGCGCCGGCTTCAAAGGCATCCTGGGGGTTTCCTTTGGTGAAACCCATAGTTTTCAATCCATCGAAAATGGTTGTACAAGCCGCTTCATGGGCGTTTTTAAACGGAATTCCCAAACCTAAGGTATCGATTGCCGCCTGATGAGATTCAAGAGCCAGCTGATATATCTCCTTTTGCTCGGCGCTGAATTTTTTACTTACCGGTATTGTACTCGATAAATCACCGGCGTACATCATTTCGTTTTCGAAACCGGCATCAATTAAAAACATGTCGCCACGGTTAATAGTATTCCCGTGGTAGTGGTTGTGCAAAGTCTGTCCATTTTTCGTGGCTATTATGGGGAATGAAATATTTCCACCTTCGGCAAGGGCTATTTTATGAATCTCCGCAGTTACCTGAGCCTCTGTCATTCCGGGTTTGGCAATGCGCATGGCCGCCACGTGCATATCAACAGAAACATCAACAGCTTGCGAAATGCTGGCAATTTCTTCTTCTGTTTTTATTTCGCGTTGGCTAACCACAGCTTTCACCAAATCTACCGAGAAGCATGTTGCCACCTCGTTGGGCGCAATGCCGGTGAGTTCCTGCAACTTAATTTTGTTTTCTGCACGGTACAAAGGCAGGAAATGAATAGTTTGTTCTTTTTGTTTTGCAGCTTTAACCTGTTTTTCAAGTTCTTTTGCGGGCACAACTTCTTTTATACCGCAATCATCGGCTTTTTCGGCAATAGTAGCTTGCGGCCCCATCCATACAAAGTCTTCCACCGTGTATTCATTTCCGAAAATAATTTCACGGTCGTTATCCACATCGATTAGCGCTGCCAATCCAGGCTGATTTATGCCGAAATAATACAAAAAGGTACTGTCTTGCCTGAAATGATAAGTGTTATCTGCATAGTTCATGGGTGACTCGTCGTTCCCAAAGAATAGTATCAAGCCTTTTTCTACTCGTTCCTTCAGTACCTTTCTTCTTTCTATATAAGTTTTTTTGCTAAACATAGTTTTGTTTTATTTTGAAGCTAGTTCCTTATTGTTAAATTGTGTTTTAGTATCAACCACTATTTCCCAGCTTCCTGATTCCAGCTTGAAGTATTTATATAAATTGTCTTCACGTTGTACTAATTCGATATGTTTACGCTCTCCTTGCACCTTAAAATCCTTATTGTTTTTGGGGATTCTGATAATGGCGGAAGATTGGTCCGGCACCACTAATTGGTAGGATATTTTTGTATTCAGCTTATCATAGTCAAGTTTTATTTTACCCTTTACGGTGGAGAAAGAACACGACATACTTTTGAAGTTTCCGGGTTCCGGAAAAACATGAAACTCGCTAAATCCTGGTTTTTCCGGCTCTATACCCGCAAGGTATTTATACATTAGAGAAAGCGGGCCTCCGCTCCATGCGTGGTTGTGCGACCAGTTTCCATCATGGAAAATTTCCCAAAGGGTACTGTGTTCGGAGTCTATCATTGGTTTATACCGTTCTTTCATTCGTGTTAGGGCAAGTTCGGTCTCTCCCATCACAAACAACGCTTCTTCAACATATTTTTCCATGTAAGGGCTTGAGTGTCGGGTTTCAAATAGAAGGTTCCTTAATACCGGATATTTTGATGGATCAGCGATACCGGCAACCACGGCCAATCCGTTGCCCCGGTCATCTGTTTCTTTTTTATAGTTTGGTGAACGATAGCCTTGTTTTGTCCAGAACTCCGAATTCAAATGATTCTTAACGCGCTCCATTTTTTCCAAAGCACGATTCTTCTCGCCAGGTTCATTCACATACTCAGCCATTTCAGCATAACCTTTCAACGCCAAATAATACCAAACATGCTCCAACAGGGTTTTGTCCAGTTTTCCGCCCCAGTCGGCCCAGTTCCAGCCCCCTTTTTTGAAGGGCACCGAGCCATCTTCACCGACCTGCCACTTCGACAGGTATTCTTTCACGGCTGGAAACACTTTGTTATACATCACCTGTTCGCCGGTATATTGCACATAATGACGAAAACCGAACCACCCGATACTTGCCAGCATTTGTTGCGGCAGTTCTTTGTCCCAGTTGCCCGCCGGAATGGGGGAAAATAGCGTGCTGTCGGGCTTCTGCCAATCCACCAGCTCATAAATGGCTTTGCGCGAAAGGTCGATTGCCGTGTTGTCCATTGCGTAAAATGTTTCCTCCATTTCCAAAACCAAATCGCCCCACCATTGTGCTCTCTCTCTATCGGGACAGTCCATGAAATTGTCGCGCATGGTTACATAAAGCGTACGTTCCGCTTTTGCAAGTAAGGTCATCAAATCTGCATCATCGACTTTAAATTCCCCATCAAATTCGGAGTTATATCCTGTTTCGCGGTATCCGGCTTCCAGGATTTCAACGCCTTCTTCAAGGTCGAAATACACTTCCTCACCGTTTAGCCAGGGTAAATGTTCGTATTCTTGCACTCCCCCTTTGGTTTCATATTCTGCGCGCAAGGGGATATCATTCAAGTTGTAAAAGTTATCTGTGGTGATTTCAATCTGTTTTCCCGCATCAGATTTTACTTTCAGCCAAAAGTGAAACTGCATATTGTAGGGAAGCTTCATCGCCACCCGGTTGCTGTCTCGTTTCAAATCAGTTACTTTGGTCAACCCAAAATCTTTCCATTGCGGAATCGGCCGTTTCACCAAATCATTCCAGGGAGCGGTTCCAATTTTTCCAATCTCAACAGCATTCCGCCATTTTGAGTCATCGAATCCGGGCAGTTGCCAACCTTGATGATGTTGCGTCGCCACAAAACGAACGTTGCTTTCGGGTAGGCGGAAATTTTTGCGGGGTATTCCTGCATCCTGATAGGCACTGTCAACCCGGATCTTCCATCCTAAATCACTTACGATCCTTTCCTTCCCTGAAACGCAGTTAAAATAGAAACCGGCCATTTTACTATCCTTGTGCGAAAAACCATCACACCCGAAATACCAAAGTTGAACGGCAATGGTGTTTTTACCTTTTTTTAACCAGGGGGCAAGGTCAATTTCATCGAAATAAGTATCGCTGGGATTGGGGCCCCTTTTAAGCTGACCTTCCAAAACTGCCAATTCTCCGTTAATCCATAACCAATATTTACTATCTGCAGCAATTGTTGCAATTGCGGTTTCGGGCTGCTTCTTCAGCTTAATTTCTTTGCGAATTTGAAACCATTGGTTTTCGGCATGTTCAAAACCAGGTACAGTAATCCACTGGGCTTCTTTTTCAGCTGGCCTGGAGCAACTAAAAGCTAAGAATACCAAGAGCGAACTCGACAGATAGTAGATCAGTTTCATTAAATTTTTATTTCGCGTTTTCAACTCGATCACTGACTAAACTTTCAATAATCGAATCACATTTATGTGAATAATATTCCACCTTACCCCTATATTCCGGCTCGAAAGCCAGGTTTTTGACTTCGTTTATATCATTACTATAATTGTACAGTTCCATCAATTCGGGGGCATCGTCGTAGCGTATAAATTTCCAGTCGTTGTCCCTGAAACATTCGGTTCTGGGAATTAATGCATTGTTTTTCCAGCGGTGCTCACAAAAAATCGAGGTTCTCCAATGTTGGGGTGTTTCACCGTAAAAGGCAGTCAGGCTTTCTCCCTGGTATCTTTCCGGAACAGCAAGTCCCGCCAGGTTCAAAATTGTCGGTGTTACATCCACATTCAATACCATTTCCTCCAGCGTTTTGCTTCTTTCCGTTATCGGCTGTCTGGGATCGTATATCATTAAAGGTACTCGTAACGACTGTTCGTGCATAAGCCATTTGCCGGCATAACCACGTTCTCCCATAAAGTAACCATTATCGCCCATCAGAATAATCACCGTATTTTCAGCTATACCTTCTTCTTCCAAAGTATTCTGTATTTTACCGATCACATCATCCACACCGCTAATCATCCGATAATAGCCTTTTACCATTTCCTGGTATTTCTCAGGTGTATCATAACGCCAGTGCCACCTTTTTCTATTCATTGTGGTTTTTAGATATTCCGGTAGCGATTCAAAAAAGGCAGGATCAGCAGTTTCGGGAACAGGTATTTGATCGTTTATATACAAGCTATCGCATCTTTGGGGCCAGAAATATTGTTCTTCTGAACCATCATCTGCATGCGGGGACCAAAATGAAAGGGAAAGGCAAAAAGGCTCTTGTTTATTTGATTTGATAAAGTCAATGGCATGATCGCCATGAATATCGACCAGGTGTACCTGCTTTCCTTGTACTTCTTTGAAATAGGGATACCTTGTTACTATATTTGAGTGAAACATAGTGTCAAGCATTCCATCGTTAACTCTCACTCCGAATTTTCCTACAAAACCGGTTTGGTAACCCGCTTTTTTAAGTAAATACGGGTAACTGTCGTAAATATATGGATCGGCAATTAGCTTGTTTTTTCCAAATGTATAATTATGGGTTCTTTCGTACAAACCAGTGAAAATACTAGCCCTACTTGCAGCGCAAATTGGGGTGGTTACAAAGGCATTCTTAAAATACAGGCCAGATTGTGCCAGCTGATCCATATTGGGAGTTTGGATGATTTTGTTACCGGCATAACCCAGTGCATCCCAGCGTTGGTCGTCGGTAAGGATAAAGATGATATTTGGCTTTTTATTTTCTACTTTCCTGCTTTTGCATGAGTATAAAAAAGAAAACAGGATGAAAACAGTTATAAATATGGATATATTTCTCATGGTTACGTATTTAGTCGATCATTAATTTTTCATTCTTCTTAGGTTCCAATACCAGCTCTATTTTTTCCCAGGGGAAAGGATAAGCAGTAATCCAAACTTCCGGTTTAAAGTCGAGATGTTTTTTATCGTAACCAAAAACAAAGAGCTCCATTTCTTTTCCCAAATAATTTTCATTTACCGGAATATAGTATGTGTAGTTGCTGTCCCTTCTTGGGTTGAAATATTCCCATGGGTTGCACAGGTGCGATGGCGCGCGGTCAGATGCACCTATCAATTCATCACCTATTTTTGCCGCGGCAAAAGCACCTTCTTTTCCATGTACACCGTTTATGGCTATGCACAAATAGCTGTTGGCAGGGATTTCATCCAGAACGACTGTTTTTTTCCAGGCTTTTTGGGTTTTTTTATACCTTGGGTGAGCAAATAGATTTGAGGCCCTCCAACCCGTTCTGTCCAATTTATTTCCTGAAACAAATCCTTCAATTTCAGTTACTTGTTGGGGAAAATTTCTAAAGCGTAGATAACGCACCTGTTTTCCGATTTCAATGTTGATTTCTGTATCGGCAAGATAAGTTATTTCTTCCCAGTTTTTCAGGTCGGTAGAAATTTCTATAATTTGGCCTTCATCGGGTTGCAGCGGAAGTAGCGAAAATACATCAGGGACAAAAACTTTTAGTTCATCCAATGGCTGCACCTTTCCAAGGTCGAGACGAAAGCTTACACGATGGTCGGTTTTGTAGCGTTGGGTTGGCAAGAAGCCGGTTTTTAAATCACCATCGAACAGGCTTTTATCCCAAACTCCACGATCAATAAAAGCTTGCTGGTTAAAAAAGGCATCTCGAGCAGCCTGTACTTCAGGAATAGAAGTTTCGCCCGAGCGTTGCAGCGATCGTACTTCCAGTGCATTGTTGTCGGCGGCATAAGCTGTGGCTTCATATAAAGCATCCGCGTCTTCAGGAATGAAAGTTTCGGTTAAATCGCCCAACTTGCGGTGGGTTATATTTGTAAGTGCTTCGCCAGGAAATGTGAGTTTTATGTTTTTTCCTTTCAGAAGTTTGGTAATCTCTTTCCCGGCAATTTTAGCAGATTTGTATTCGTCGGCATTCAACAATGAAATGCTGGATGTTGTGCCCGGCATTCCCAAAACTTCTATTTTAACGGGTTGCCCGACTACATTTTTTATTACCCTGAAATCAGCCCCTACCACAGCTGGTTCGTTATACTTTTGGGTGGTTGCCAACAGCATTGATGCCCTGAATGGTTGTACTTCAACCTCAACCAGGTCGCCTTTTTTATAGGTGCCCAGTATTTTTTCAGAAGGATGTAACTGAATCAGGGTAATCTCCTCGTTTGCTTCCATACCAATTTCCTCATCGAGTTTTACGGTATAGGTTTCAGTAGTCCATTTCAGGTTACGTAAGGTTACAATTCGTGTGTTTTTATTTCCTCTAGAAACCGGGTATGGACCATACGATTCGGGAAGTGTTTTTCCATCAATCAGAATATCCCTGTATTTTCGGTGTAGGTTGTAAATGCGTGCCAGTTTCGAAAACTCTGTGTCGTTTAACAACCATGGATTTCCATAAATTTCAGGAGCTAAAATGAGAGAGCGGTTGAAGGCCTGCAAAATCAAATCATCGTCCCAATAATCGAGGCACGACGACAGACACACTCCGTGGTCTTCGGTAAGCCGTTTCAACCCGGGAACTATTCTGCGCGACAAAGCCTGTGCGCGATGGTGCGGTGCAGTCATGGTATTGGTCATGTGCACATCGATATACGTTTCGGCGCCGCCAAATAAAAAAGTGGTGGCATAAGGTTTGCTTTTTGTTAGCCCAAGACGGTGGTTCAACAATATTAAATCGGGACTGTACTTGCGGCATTCCTGCATCATGTTTATAAATGCATCTTCTTTTTCGGGGCGCAAGGGGCCGCAAACTGCATCGAACTTGAACAATGCAAATTCGTAATCGCGGCAGAGTTTTACCATCTGGTCGGTACGTGCTTTTTCCTCTTCCGGCGTATTGCCAAAACCGTCTGGACCTCCCCACACACCCAATCGTATACCTAACGATTTTGCCTGAGTGTACAATGGATCAAAACCGTTGGGAAACTGGTTTTTAAAGCGGTCGGAATAAATGCTTCCATAAAAGCGTGCCCCGTCAATGGCACCTGCATCAAAAGCATAAATATCGAGCTGCATGCCGTATTCCCTTTTTAACCAGCCAAAAAAATCAAGGTTAATCCGGGTGTGTTCTTCGGTGGCACCTTCGTTGGTGTTGTTAATCCACGAAAAATATTGCGCTTTCGATGGCGTTTGCTCATCGGCACCCGGAAATACTTTTTCCTGTCCGTTGGTAGTTACCGTAAAAAGTAACAGGAACAAGAATGTAAACTTTATGTAATTTAACAGTTGTGGCATGTAAGGTTTCGTAATTTTCATAATTAAGTATCTAGCCTTAGGTTAAGGTTGGTTCCAAGTTTCAATTATATTGACGTTTCTGCTTTATGTTTACCCTATGTTTTGTTCTTAAAAATGATTCATGTTGGTGTTGGAATGGAATTTAATCAAACGCAATAACTTTCTGCTCATAATTCTTTCGAAGCACATCATCGGGATTGGCTGGAATGTAATTTTCAGAAATTTCGCCATCCGATTCGCCCAGATAATTTACATAAACACAGTTGGCTGAGGTTCTTTTTCCTTTTTCCCTATACTTTAAACAAGCCTGAATACAAGAGGTGCCGGCTTTTAAGTTGACGGTAAATGTTGCCGATTGCATGTCGGGCGTAATTTCCATTTCCCGTTCAATGTTTCCCACTTTTAGCCAGGCTGTTTTTAGAGGCAAATCCTTATCTCCGGTTTTGTTTTCTACCATTCTTTTCCCCGATTCCTGCCGCCATTTATTTACTTTGAATTCGTATTCTCCATCGCGGTCAACATGTAGCACCCAAACCCTTTTCCCTTGCCTCGAAAATGAGTCGTGTGAATACAGGCATGTTGGATTTTCGTGTTCAGAACCGATGTAAATTTGGGAATACTTATCAAAACCCACCGAGGTGTCATCCCACCACTTTTCGTATTTTTTGTATAGTTTTTTAACTACATCAGGGTGCTTAGCTGCAATGTCGTTGTGTTGTCCGGGATCCTTTTTAATGTTGTACAATTCATCTTTTTCGCGTTTTACCAGTCGCCATTTGTCGGTTAAAACCTGGTATTCTTTATCCTTTACCGGGAACTGTACCCGCTGGTTGTGTACAAATAAAGTGCGCTCGTCCCAGTTTTGTAGGTCTTCGTTCAGCAAGGGAGCCAGACTTTGCCCGTCGTAATCCAGCTTTTCCGGTTTATTCAGTTGGCAAAGGTCAATAAGCGTTGGCATCACATCGATGTGTGCCGAAAGGGCGTCAATATCTTTTCCTCCGCCAATATTTCCTTTAGGCCAGCGAATAAAAAAGGGCACGCGGTGTGCGTTTTCGTAGCCCCAAATTTTTCCGCCGCGCATTCCGGCGGCGTAACCTTCTTTGGGGTAGCCGGTTTCAAAATCCATATCAATGCCGCCAAACCAGGGACACGGACCATTATCTGTCATAAAAATAAGGATGGTGTTTTCTTCCAGTCCCAATTCTTGCACTCCCTGCAACAATGTGGCAATATCTTCATCCAATTTGGTAATCATGCCATAATAACTTGCCAAACGGTCGGATAAATCATTTTTGTAAGGTTCAATATATTTCTCACCAACACGTAAGGGAGCGTGCGGAAGGTTGGTAGCCACATAACAAAAGAAAGGCTTTTCCTTGTTTTTCTGAATGTATTTTAAAGCCTCCGAAAACCAAACCGTATTGCAATAGCCCTCGTATTTTTCAAATTTTCCGTTGTGTTTGTAGCTGTCGTCGAAATAATCGTTTCCCCAATAATCGGGACTTTGGCCAACACCGCCGCCACCATGTACTATCGACTCTTTAAAACCTCTGTCCATTGGTCGGAAAGGATAGTTTTCTCCCAAATGCCATTTTCCAAAAACTGCGGTTTCGTATCCGTTTTCCTTAAATACATCGGCAATGGTTGTCATGCCTTCTTTTAATAAGGATCGGCCACCAATGGTATGCCATACGCCTGCTCGCGACGAATAACATCCGGTCATAAGTGCTGAGCGGGTGGGGGCGCAGCACGGGTCAACATGGAAATCGGTAAAGCGAAC
Source organism: Saccharicrinis sp. GN24d3 (assembly GCF_052400645.1). Classification (NCBI taxonomy): domain Bacteria; kingdom Pseudomonadati; phylum Bacteroidota; class Bacteroidia; order Marinilabiliales; family Marinilabiliaceae; genus Saccharicrinis; species Saccharicrinis sp. GN24d3. The sequence goes on along the minus strand of NZ_JBQTGI010000006.1, from coordinate 275,802 downwards.
ACTTTCCTCGTACAATTTATCTAAAGTTGGTGTTTTTACATACGGATTTCCGTGGCAAGCCAAGTCGCCATAGCCCTGGTCGTCGGTCATTATAAGGATAACGTTGGGCTTTGTTTCTTCTGCGTGCTTTTGTTTGCAGTTGTTTAATGTAAGCAACAACAAGCTTGCAATAAAAATGGAAAATGACACCTTCATCGTGTATTTTTTATAATGTTTTTTCTAAAGCTATTCATCTCAGACTCTTGTCTAATTGGTATTTTTTTCCGGCTTCAGTTTTAAACTTTCTTATTTTACCGCCATAATTAACAGTACAAGGCAAACCTTCTTTTGAGAGAATAGTAACTGTTGTTAGCTTACCATCTTTCCAATTTAAATCCACTTCAAAACCTCCTCGAGCACATAAACCTTTTACCGAACCAGTAGCCCATACAGAAGGTAGTGCAGGTAATAATTGTATTTGTCCTGCATGACTTTGCATTAACATTTCGCAATAACCGGCTGTTGCTCCCAGGTTACCATCAATTTGGAACGGAGGGTGAGAGCATAACAAATTAGCATATACACCACCACCGCTTTTGCCATAAATGGTTTTTGTTTCATCAACAATATTTACAAGGCTGCCAAGTAGTTTGTGGGCGCGGTCTCCATCACCCAACCTTGCCCAGAAATTAATTTTCCATGCACGGCTCCAGCCTGTACTTTCGTCGCCACGGGCATTTAGCGAAACACGAGCAGCCTCTGCCAATTCCGGAGTAGTTACTACGCTTACTTGTCTTCCGGGATATAAACCAAAGAGATGAGAAACATGTCGGTGTTTGTCTTCCGGATTATCTTTATCTATTTCCCATTCTTTTAGTTGCCCCCAACGACCGATTGCCGGTTTTAACAAATCATCCCTCATTTGGGCAATATGGTTTCTAAATTCTTTGTCATCTCCCAGTTCATCGGCAGCTTCAACGGTGTTGTTAAATAAATCCCAAATAATCATTTGATCATAAGTCACACCCTCTTCTGGCTCGTATTTATACTGTTCAGGCGACCAACCATCAGGGGTTATTAATGTTCCGTCGGGCCTTCTCACCAGATGGTCTTCCCAAAAGTGGCAAACTTCTTTTAGAATGGGGTAGGCCATATTACGCAGGTACTGTTTATCGCGACCAAAAGCATAGTGTTCCCATAAATGTTGGGCATACCAGGCGCTCCCCGGTCCATTCCATTTCCAAAACGAAATTCCACAAGCGTTATTCATTGTCTGAATTGTCCATCCACGAACGTCGCCATAATGCCTTTTTGTGTTTTTAGCACTAACTTCTCTTATGCTATTAACGTAATCAATAAATGGAACATGGCATTCACCAAGGTTTGCCGTTTCTGCAGGCCAGTAATTCATTTCAAGATTGATGTTTGAATGGTAGTCTCCTGCCCATACCGGACTGTTGCTATTGTTCCATATACCCTGCAAGTTGGCTGGTAAAGCTCCGGGACGAGAGCAACTAATTAGCAGGTAACGACCAAACTGACAAAATAAGGCCTCCAGTTCCGGGTCGGTAGATTTTTCATTTTTATAGGCCTGTAAGCGTTCCTGAGTGGTTTTTTTGCGTAATTCAGGAGCCGTTTTTCCCAAATCGAAAGAAACACGCCCGAATAAAGATTGGTAATCTTCCAAATGTTCCATTAAAAGTGCTTCAGCACTTTGCGCTGAAGCGGCATCAACTGCTTTTGTAACTCTTTGGTGAGGATGCTCTCCCAACCACTCTTTTTCGTAGTCCTGTTCAAAACTTGTTCCTGCACTAAGAATCAAAGTCAAGGTATCACATTTAATAAAATGTAAACCACCAATTGGTACTGCAGGAACTATTCTTTCCGCACTCTCATTTGCGTGTTTTAGTTTACCTCCTTTAGCTAGTACCTGAACTTGTGATTCGTATTCAAAGCCATTGTCCAATTTTCCCACAGCAGACATCCTATTATTTGCTCGGGTAATCTTCGCATTGTGCATATCGGTTAGCCATACACGGCCTGTGTAAGCTCCAGGTTTATCAGCAGTAAGTGTTACAACTATCACATTAGCAGGATGATTAGCAAAGGCAGTTTGTTTATAGTGTACTCCTTCGTAATCATATTCAACCGTATGGATAGCAGTGCTAATGTCAAGTTGACGTTTGTAGTTTTTTACCTTAGCCTGTGTATGTCCAAGCTCAATAAAGATATCACCAAAAGCCTGATGACATCCCATATCTTCTTCTTCTATAGCTCCAATCTGCAAGCGGTCGCCACTCCAAAGGCTAATTTCATTAAATTGAATCCGTTCAATATCTGTACCGCCGAAAAGCATAGCACCCATAGGACCATTACCTATTGGCAATGCCTCTTTCATCCACGATTCGGCCGGCTTATCGTACCAAAGTGTCAGTTGATTTGCAATATCTTCGTTCGCACTCTTTTGTCCGTTCACTTGTAGTATGGTTGCGACAACCATAATTATACTCAGGAAAACTATTTTTTTTGGGTTTAGTTTTTTCATCTTATTACAATTGTATTCTTCATTTGTATTCGACGGAACTCCCGATGAATTTTAATTCTTCTTATTTGTGAATTTGAATAATAAAAATTCATGTTCGTTTCATATTACTTATTGGATTATTTTCTTGGTTAGTTTGGCGTTCAGTTCTTGTACTATTTTTTCATATACTTTTTCGTCAACCAGATTTTTAAATTCATTTGGGTCTTTTTCCAAATCGTAGAGCATCGAAAAATCGGCATGAACGCTATCTTCTCGCCATTCGGTGTAACGGTATTTTTCGGTTCTTATTCCATAGCCTTTGGGGGAGCCCATGGTAAATTCAAAGGCTTTACCAGGTGTGTTCACATCGTTTAATTGTGGCTTTAAACTTAAGCCTGAAAGTTTATGAGGGGCTTCAATTCCGGTAAGTTCGCAAAGGGTTGGATAAATGTCAATCAAACCGGTCAGATTAGTGCATGTCTTCGCTTTTTCTTTTTGGCGTGGGTCAACGATAATTAAGGGTACGCGGCAAGCTTCTTCAAACATCGATGATTTGTGCCAGTGACCGTGTTCGCCCAAATGAAATCCCTGATCGCCGGAAAAAACGATAATGGTATTTTTTGCAAGCTTCTGTTTTTTCAGTTCGTCAATTAATTTTCCTGCCAAATCATCCACAAAATGAATGGCGGCATAATAGGCATGTGCATAATTTACGCCATGAGTATCGGGAATAAAGTTGAAGTTTTCGCCTTTTAAATGCCAGTTTATTTCAGGAATATCGTCGCGGTCGTTTTCAGGCACTTCAGGAATTTTGTATTTCGAAATATCGATGGCATCCCAGTGTTTTTTCGGAACAATCATGGGCGGATGAGGACGGTAAATCCCATAAGCTAAAAAGAAAGGCTTCCCTGTTTTTTGAGGATGGTTTTCTGTTAAAAGCTGAATGGCATTTTCCAGTCCTTGTCCATCTGCCATTTTTGTATCTTCAATATCGGGAGCTGAATAGACAATTTTTACCCCCCGGCTTCCTTTTTCTCCAACATGTGTTGCATTGTCCCATACTTCCTGACTGGCATCGTAGCCGGTGTTGTTTACGGCCACGTCCCAGGCAAGATTGTCGTCGGTGCCGGGGCCTCCAATTCCGGCAGGAATGCCCATGTGGAAAATCTTGCCTACGCGCGCTGTAAAATATCCGTTTTTGCGGAAAAGGTGCGGCAAAGAAACTACCCCCGGCAAGTGCTCGTTAAATGTTCCCGGTTTCATGTGTGTATATCCGCTTTCGAAAGGATACAAGCCTGAAAGCAGGGATGCTCGGCTTGGTCCGCAGGTGGGATACTGACAAAAGTTATTGCCAAAAACGACACCGCGCTGTGCCAGCAGATCCAGGTTGGGCGCAACGGCAACAGTATCACCGTAGCAAGGCAGGCGGTCGGCTAAATCGTCGGCAATAATAAAAAGTACATTTGGTTTTTCTTCTTGCTGTGTTTGTGATGACTGGCAGCCACAAAAGGTAATCGCGAAAAGTATTATAAAAGTAAGTTGATAAGTCAGTTTAGTATTGATTTTCATCGCTTTGGTTTATTAAAATAATTAATCTTTGTAAAAGATTATTTCAGCGTTCCCAATCAATCCGGATTTTAAAAGTGAGCTATTCGGGTTAAATTTATATTTAACATTTGTATTGGTATAGCTTTTTTTGTTGGGATTTCTCAAATCACCAAGAATCCTGTTATTCCATGCATTTACCACCTGAACTTCTATTTCGTTAGTGCCCTGTTTTAGGAAGGGCGTAATGTTGGCTTTGTATGGTGGTGTCCAAATAATTCCACAGTCGTTGCCATTCAACTTAACCTGCGCTATTTCCTGCACATCTTCAAAAACCACAAAAGCATCCACTTTTTTTGAGATTGCTTCCTTTGCCACCGTAAAATTTCTTTTATAATTAGCCGCTCCTGAATAATACTTAATGCCTTCATGACCAATATCCGACCAACTGGTCAATTTTTCAAGATGATGAGATTTTGGGGCGCCCATATTGGCATCAAAATTAATTTCCCAGTTTGCCCCTAAATCGATAGGACTTACTTCTGTTACTTTTTGCTTTTTATTAAAACCGAATTGCAAATCATAATTTAATCCGGCATCATTTTTTCGAGTTGAATTATTCCTGAAAACGATAAACCTGGAAGAAAGCCCTTCGAGTTGAAGCTCAATGCTAATTCCATTTTTAACTTTTGAATACACAACATCTCGCTGTATCAGTCCGGTTTCGGCGTCCCAAATTTCCGGAATCATATTCTGGTCAACCCTAAAAATGCCTGTTATTTTTTCGCTGGCCGGGCTGCTATTTGAAATAAAATAAAGCTCCTCTGTTTCTGTTTGGCGATGAATGAAATCGATATGATAATCGCAATTGTCAATTCCTTGTGCTTCAAAATCAGGAGGAATGTTCAGCTCTTCCAGCACTTCTTTTACCGATTTTCCCCAATAAACTGTTCCCTTGCCATACTTATTTGAAAGGATCTTCTCACCATCGCAGTTGCCCCACATTTTGCCGGCAATTTCTTTCACCTCGAGGTCGCAACTGGGGTAATTCTTTAACGACGGTGTTCTTTCGGGCTTCGGGCCAATAACAACAGCTCCATCAAAAACCAATTTTTCGAGGCTTTTCAAAACTTCCAGCGATATGTCATTTCTGTCGGGCAGCAACATTACCTTGTAAGATTGCCCGGATGGCAACACCAATTTCCCATCATTCGAGATTAAGGCATTACTTATTATATCGGCATTAATATAGTCGTAGCTATAACCTGGTAAGTCGCCAGCATCTACAGGTTTGGTATCGCCACAATGCAAGCACTTATCTTCTGTGAAAATTGGCTTTATATTTGGATCTATCCTTCTTGGAGGAACCAGATTGGGGGCCTGATCGCCATAGTATAAACATGCATCGCCAACAAAATTTCCCTGACGTAACATATACGAGCACCTTGCAATGTAATCCATAAAAGGCCTGGCATAAGGCCACCATGTTGCATTTGCATTTACGTGTTCGCCGGCGTGATAAGCAAATCCCGGCTTTCCTGCAATTTCAGGGTTGTGATCGAAGGTGTGAAAAACCACCTGGTTAAGACCTTCACAAAAAGCAATATCGATGAGCTGTTTAAAATCGGTAGGCCCATGTTGCCAATGATTCCACCCTGTTAGCGACTCGGCCGCCACTGTCTTTTTCCCGTAAATATGGGCTGCGCTAGCTGCTTCTTTAGTGACCCAATGACGTTTCCTGTTCCAGAATTCACCCATTGGGATGTGTGAATTCCCCAGTGCTTTGAGTGGGTCAACGCGCGGACTGCCTCCATGACCGGCTTCGGTTAACATTTTCATTCCATTTTTTTCGGCTATATCAACCGACTGCGCAAAGTGGTTTTCAATCATCATGTCGCTTACCAGGCGGCTGTAATCGCCGCGAAACCGTTCCGCAAAAACACTGTCTTTGCAGTTATGTCCCAGCAAGAGAGGAAGGTGTGGGATTGGATTGTATTGGTAGCGTGCTTTAAATTCCTGAATAAACCGAGGCGACCAGTCTTTCATTTGCCAGACCTCATAACTGTCGAGCATAAAAAACTTCAGGTGATTATCGGGTGTGCTAATCGAGCTTAGGCGTGATATAATACTATCAAAATGACTTTGGGTTGCCAGGTAACTTAGATGATCAATTACCAGTCCTTTGGATTTTGGACTGGGGCATACTAGATTTTGACCAGTATTACACATGAAAAAAGTAAGCACTTCCCATTTTCCTTCAGGCACCTGCCAATTAATAAATTTGCCTTCTGAAATAAAATCATCCAATAAAATGGTTTTGTTGATATTGGTGTCAATTATTCCGGAGTCGGAATAGGGAACAGCAATGGATGTGATTCTTGAAAAGGTCTTGGTTTCTCCCCATTGTGATTCCGGTATTCCAATGGTAATTTTTTTAGTTCCCGGGCCTTCCACCAAATGGCTGGTGCTTAATAACTGCATACTGGCATGGGTAGAATCTACCCATTCGCCTCCTGCATTCCAGCTACTTGATGCTACCATGCCTAAATCCAGACCGAGCTTTTTGCTTGTTTTCAGTGCAATCGAAATATTATTTAACGACTGTTTACCAAGAAATGCAGGGCCTTCCGGAATTATTTTATCAGGATCGGCCAACGAACCAATATCCCAAATTACCGCACCACGCAAACCTTTATCATGCATTTGTTCAAGCTCGTAAACAATTTTTGTTGTATCTACAAAACCATTTAACCAGGGCCACAATGCCAAAGGCCTGTATTCTGTTGTTGGATTTAAGAATTTTTCTTCGGATAAATCTTTTTTAACAGAACTACAATGCGTCATCAAAAATATGGACATCACCATATAAAAAATCCGGATTGATTTATTTTTTAGCATTGGGATAGTATTTAAAAAGTTGCAGTTAAGTTTATTTGATATACACTTAATTTATTCTGAAACTGTAATTTCATACTTACCTTCTTCCAATAAGATGTTTCTTGCTTTGGACACCGAAAGTTTGTCTCTTATTTCTTTATCATTTTTCTTTATCGAGATAATTTCTTGTGATAAATTTTTTAGAACGCTAACCTGAGCAGTTGTTCCTTCAGGAATTGTCATTTTAAAAACACAAGTTCCGTTTTCTTCTTTTTTCCAGTTCGAAATAATTTCTCCGTAAGGAGATTGGTACGAACAATTCACAAAATCTAATTCCTCTGGAGTGGAAGGTGCGAGAACAAACTTTTTAAATCCCGGAGCTTCGGGCATCGGGCGAATACCGCCCAGCCAGCGGTAAAACCATTCGGTAACGGTGCCAAACATGGGGTGACAATTCGAAAAAGTGTTGTCGCTTTCTTCCCAGGTTTCCCAAACGGTGGTGGCGCCGTTGTCGATCATAAATCCCCAACCGGGATATTCCGTGCTGTTCACAATATCGAAAACAGCCTCCGGAGAAACATTTGCCGAAAGGGCTTCCAGTGCGTATTTTGTTCCGAAAATACCGGTGCTAAAATGTCCGGAAGGGCCATTCTTAATGGCTTGCTCTAGCGAGTCTCTGGCGGCTTCCATTTCATTTTCAGGAATAATATCGTGGTAAAGCAAAGCCGAGAATAAGGTTTGTTTGTTTATTTTAAATGTTACCGGTATATCCCAGAACTCAGCTTTAACAATGCCTTTTAGTTTTTCAGCCAATTGACGGTATTTCTCTTCATTTGCTTTATCGTTCATTTCTTTGGCAAAGGTTTCCATAATGCGGGCGCACTGCAAATAGTGGCATGTCCCGGTAAGTTGCACCGGTACTCGAATCATCGATTCGTGGTCGCCCAGCCCTTTGTCAACCAAACCATCGGGGTGCAGGTAGGCAACTTTGTCCATCCACGCTATATTTTTCTGATAAAGTTCTTTAACCAATTCGGTGTCGTAGTAGTATAAATACACGTAATATTGGGTAAGCAAGTAAGCCGATTCCCAGCTGATTCCACAATATTTTACACCGGCAAAAGGAGCAGTGTCCACAAACATCGAATCGCGCATGGCATCTAGCCAGTCGTAAATGGTTTTGCGGTAAAAGCCCTGCATATCGAAATTGTAAATAAACGATTCGCTGGTGGCATTCAGGTCGCCTCCATAACCAAATTTTTCGCGCGCCGGACAATCCGACTGCACACTAATTAAGTTGGCTTTAAAGGTTCTTTCGGTAATTTCCTGAATTGAATTTAATAGTTCAGAAGAACACGAGAAACTGTTTTTGTTTTCTACGTTCGAATGAAAGAACAGCCCTTCGATATCAGAAAGTTCAGGTTTGGCTTTTAGGCCTGAAACCTCCATGTAACGGTAGGTGTGGTAGGTAAATTCAGGTTGAAACCAGGCGGCTTTTTCGCTGCCAATTATGTAGCTGTCGGTTTGCCATGCGATTTCGGGAGCACCCGGACCGCCAACACCTTTGCGTTTAATCTGGCCTATTACGGTGGTCATTGGATTTAGTTTGCCATCGTCGTAAATGCGTTCCCCAAAACGGAAAGTGATGGTGTCGCCCATATTACCCGCTAGTTTAATTCTGTACGTTCCGGTAAAGTTTACGCCCATATCTACCACATAAATTCCTTTTTCGGGCGATGAAATATCAACGGGTGTTATTCTTTTAGTTGTCTGAACTCCAGGCGAAACCGCTTTTTGTAATTCTCCTCCCGGTGCTTCGCCAATTAATGCTGGTTTCCATTTGCTGTCCTTAAATCCGGCTTTGTCCCATCCGGCAATATCACGACGCGCATCGTAGGCAACCCCCAAATAGGCATCGTTCTTCAGCATTGGACCATAGGCATATTTCCAGCTTGTATCTGAAATTATTTCTTCAGTCTTTCCATTTGTATATTCGATATGGAGTTTGGCAATAAAAGTAGGCTTACCTACTTTGGCCAGGTCGGTGCGTAAGTTGCGGCGACCCCATTTCCGGAGTGGGAGAGGATTGTAAAACCCATTTCCAATTTTCACGCCCAGACAGTTTTCGCCGGTATTTAGTTGTGAAGTAACATCGTATTCCGAAAAGTAAATGCGTGTGCTAAAATCGGTCCAGGCCGGATCTAGTTCGTTTTTTCCAACCGGCTCACCATTTAATGTGGCTTTGTAATAACCGGCAGCTGTAATAATCAGTGTTGCTTTCTCAACCGGTTTATCTGTGGTAAAGTCTTTTCTAAAAAGTGGCGCCGGATAATCGAGGTAAAATAATGAATCGGATTTGGGCAATTCACTTTCATCGGTAATCCATTGTGCCTTATCGTCAGAGTTAAATTCAACATTCTTTTTTGTCGTTGTTGTATTGCAAGCAACAAAAGCAATGCAAAAACCTAGGCTAAATAAGCTTAATATTTTCATGAATTTTGTATTTCTTTGAATCATGTTTTTCTTCAATTATTTTGTACTTAGTCTGGGAGACTGAACTACTCCTTCACCACGCGTAAAACCTGAATAGTCGACAACTTTTCCCTCATTCAATTTAAGGTTCCATTTATCAAGGTAATATTCTCGTTTCTGAAAATTCTCATCTCCAATTTCTTTCAATTCCTTTTGAAGTTTTTCGGTAAGTGATTGTTGCACTTTTGCGAACTCCTCTTTATTTGCAAGGTTGTTTAATTGTTCGGGATCTTTTATGTCGTCGAAGAGCATTATCGCGCCTTCAGGCGAGCTTACATAGGTATATTGTTTTGTACGTATTCCCCTGTACTCGTCGAATTTATATTCATTCCCAAAGGGACAGACATTCATAAATAAAACAGAGCGGTCCACTTCAGAATCGGGTGACTTAACCAGCTCTGAGATGTTTTCTCCTTCTATTGTCTGTGGAATATCTACATTGGCTAATCCTAACAAGGTTGGAAGAATGTCTGGTGTGGTGATTGGCGCATTTACAACTTCTCCATCGTCGGTGTTAAATGGAGTTTTTATGAGAAATGGAACCCTTGTTGATTCATCCCAGGCTACCTGTTTGCTTTTGGGGCGGTTGCCATGTGAGCCCATCATTTCTCCATGGTCGGAGGTAAAAACAACAATTGTATTTTCCATTACATCGGCTTTCTCTAATTTATCTAATAAATCACCGATAGCTTTATCTACAGCCGTGCAATGGGCATAGTAACCATTTAGCTCTTTTTTAATTCTGGCATGCAATTCTGCTGGAACATTGGGTGAAACTTTAATCGCATCTTCTGGATAAAGAGCCTTGTATTCTTCCGGTGCACTGTGATGTGGGAAATGCGGTGCGGCTATGGAAACAAACAGTAAAAATGGATTTTCATCTTGTGCATGTTCGTCAATATAGTTTTGAGCCTCTTTTGAAATAGCAAATGGTGAATATCCGTCCCAGTACTTTATTTCCGGAGAATCGTTTTCATAATAAGCCATGTTATTGTATTCATGAGAACATTCCAGTGCCTTCCAATAATCAAAACCTTGTCGGCGTTCGGGTTGGACGTTCTTAAACCGGCCATGACCATCCAGATGCCATTTACCTAAGTATGCCGTGTTATATCCTGCAGATTTAAATATTTCAGCCATACAAAGTTCTTCTTCCGGAAGGTATAAGTCATTCAGGAACATGCCGGTTGATGTTGGGTATTTTCCGGTTAACAGTGAGGCCCGATAAGGGGTACATACCGGGCATACCGAAACTGCATTTTTAAAATTAACAGCTTCGCCGGCTAACTTATCCAGGTTAGGGGTTTGCACATTAACATCCCCTGCGTATCCAAAGGCCGAGGCCCTCCACTGATCGGTTAATATAAATACAACGTTTGGTTTTTGATCCTTAGCTGTGCATGCGAACAACCATATTAAGGTCAAGCAGAAAAACAGGTTATGAAATTTTGTAGTCATAGGATTATTAATTTTTTGTAATAATTGCCGTCCAACCACCTCCAGGAGCAAGATGAATGTTTAAAACATCTCCTTTCCGAACCGATTGCTTCTTCATTTTGTAGTCAGCCGCATACCGATGGGCATTTACACCATCCTGCCATATTTTTAGGGTATAGTTTCCCTCGGGCAGAAAGTCAAAGTTAAGTTGCATTTCCCGCTCTGTCCAGTTGGTCATAGCGCCCACGAACCATTTTTCACCGGATCTGCGCGCCAAGGCAATGTACTCCCCAAGCTTGGCATCGAGTACTTTTGTGTCGTCCCATATGGTAGGAACTTCAGATAAGAACTTCATACATTCAGTTTCTCGATGGTAATTTGATGGATTGTCGGCTAGCATTTGCAACGGGCTTTCAAATACAACGTACATGGCCAGCTGGTGGCAACGGGTTCCCGAACTCATGGGTTCTTTTCCGATGGGTCTAAAATTGTGTTTGGTTGCATTTTTCATTGCACCTGGTGTATAATCCATGGGGCCGGCAACCATTCGAATGAAGGGCAATAACAAATCGTTGTTCGGATTGGCGTCAAAACCCCATTTGCTTTGTTCCATTCCCATTACACCTTCGCGGGTAATGACATTTGGGTAAGCACGTCTCATCCCGGTTGGTTTATAAGCCCCATGATAACTGACCAGCATATGTTTGGCCGCAGCCTTTTGAGCCACCCGGTGGTAAAAATTGACCATCCATTGGTCGTCTCGTTGCATGAAATCGACTTTAATACCTTTGATGCCCCAACTTTCAAATTGTTGAAGGATGGCATCCAGGTTTTCATCCAGCTCCTTCCAGGTCACCCACAATATCAACCCCACGTTTCGGGTCTTGCCATAATTTACCAATGCCTGGATATCAATGGCATCGATCACATTTAGCACATCACCGGACTGATACCAGCCTTCATCCAGGTTAATATATTCCAATCCATATTTCGAGGCAAAATCGATATAATACTTATAGGTCTCCGTGTTAATACCGGCTTTAAAATCTACACCGTAAATGTTATTGGCATTCCACCAATCCCAGGACACTTTCCCCGGTTTAATCCAGCTTGTATCATCCAGCTGCAAAGGTGTGGCCAGCTTATAAATCAGCTCCGACAAAATCAGATCCCCATCATTGGCGGCAACGACCATTACCCGCCAGGGAAAATTTCGTTTCCCCTGTGTTTTGGCCAAAAAATCGGCATGTTTTATTACTTTAGCATTACGGTCTCCTTTTGGTAACACCTCGAGCGGATACCCTGCAAATTTCCCCACAAGTGCATGTGGATTTTTGTCCGATCCTCGAAGAAACATTCCGGGATAATCCACCAGGTCCGACTCCGAGATATAGACTTTTATTCCGTTCTCCAACACCACCAGCGTGCCTGTTGAGCAGAACCTTTCGGAGGTGACATCCGACAACTTCAAGTGAAGGTATTCGCGCTCCTGATGAGAATACACCTGTTTCTCCTCGGGAAACCAAATGCTATGATCGTCTTTAAAATTGAATGTCACCGTTTCGTCCATAACAGTGTAGCTGCCCTTTCTGTCCGACACCCAACGATAAGCAACACCTTCATCATATGCCCTCGCAAGTAATGAATAACCTCCTTTAAAATCCAATTGCAATTCATTGTATTCGTCCTTAATGAGGTTAAATTTTCGAGGAACAACAGGATGAATCTCCTTCGAAATTTTCGTTGTTTTTATACTTCGGACTTTTGCATCTTTTCCAAATGTCATTCCGTTATCAATCGAAAATGCAATTTCAGATTTTGCAACGATTTCTTCTCCTTTAAAAAACACCCGATACGTTAAAACATCATCCACTTCCACTTCGATTTTGATTTCTCCCGAAGGGGATTGAACGGTATGGGATTGTGCTATAACAGAATAACAACTGGATAACAAGATGATGAAGTAAAACAATTTATGTGTCATGACCGATTAAGTTTATTTTTAATTCGAATTGCTTCTTTAGTAATGGCTAACCCACCTTTTCCCGTGCATTTCACACAGGACGGCATGGTTTTACTCACTCTTGCCACGGTATTGATTACCTGGTCAAGCGGAATTACCGCATCAAAACCCGAAACAGCCATTATTGCAGACGAATAAGCATTTACCGCAGCACTAATATTCTTGCCAAGACAAGGAGCTTCGACACGATCGGCAATCGGATCGCACACCAGGCCGATCATATTTTGAATAGCCATTGAAGCAGCCCCGACGGCTTGTTTTGCAGTTCCACCTATAAGTTGCGTAATAGCAGCTGCTGCCATCCCGGATGCAGCACCGCATTCTACCTGACATCCGTGTTCTTCGGCAGAAAAACCCGGCCCCATGGCAAAGTATGCACCAACAATTCCGGCAGCAAAGTATGCCTTGACCACTTTCTTTGTGTCTACCTGAATATCTTCGGCAATTGCGCGTAACGAGCCGCCAACAGTTCCGCAGGAACCGGCCGTAGGAACCGCGACAATCACCTCCATGGCACTCTTGGATTCCATTAATGCACTAACGTTGGCTATAATATTGTTCATTACAGAACCTGTCAATTTACCCTCACCCTCTGCTTTTGAAATCAAGTGAGACTGCTGATGCAATATCCGATCTTCATATTTTGTTCCGGCCAAACCAATATCAATGCTGTTATGTACAACCTGTACAAGTCTGGCCATCTTTTCGTTTAGTTCTGACTCCGTTAATCCGCTTAAATGTTTTTCGTAAAGAAGTCCCAGATCTCCCAAATCCATTTGAATTTCATCGGCATAACTAAGTAAAGACTCTATCGAACCGAAAGGCATTGGGGTTTGTCTGCCAGAAACAACCGGAAGAATGGGATTTACAATGGAAATATCTTCAACACCTGATTTCTTTTGAAGTTGAAGTATAAAATCCGAACTAAAAGGCAAAGACGATTTGAGCTTAAACAAATAACTGTTTTCTTTTTCACATACTTGAAGATCTATACCTTTCGGTAACATGGATTCTAAATCATCCTTCATATTTGTGAAGAAAAGGATTTCATATAAATCGCCATTTATCTGTACATTATAGCCATTGACTGATTGTATTTGAAAAGTTCCGCCACCTTTGGAGATTGCCACAATCTGCACTTTCTTATTTGACGTTCCCCACAAGGTTAATCTTACCGTATTGGCATGAGATGTTTCAAAAGAACTTACCCGGTAACTAATTTCTATTTCCTTCTCAATGGCAAGATTATCGGTATCTTTCATGGCAGGGTCGGTAATCTCAAGTCCCAAAAGCCCTCCATTGATACCCATGCAGGTACCCTGTTCGCGGTAGTTTGGTGCCCAGGCCCCATCTTCGGCGAACTCAATGCATGCTTTCCGCAACCCTTCGTTTAAGATATCCAGGGCAGTTCTGGCGATGCGCCAGGATGCCGCGGTATGCGAACTTGAAGGCCCCCGCATTACCGGACCAATTACATCGTTAAAAATGCTCGGTAGTTGTTTCATTATTCAAAAAGATTAATTTCCTGTCCAAATGACTCGCCTATTGAGTTGCCATAAATGTCTGCAGCTACCGCATAATCCTGAATGGCCACGCCAACACTTTTAAAAATTGTGATTTCAGTCTCAGATTTCCTGCCAGCAATTTTATTCAGACAATATTCGCCAATCTCGCCGACAAGGTGGTTTGCTGTGATTATTCCTTCTTTCAATGGTTTTATCAGATCGCCGCTTTCTTTTAGACAAGGTTCTGTTTGGTCAACATAAACTTTGGCTGCTTTAATTAGATATGGGTCGATTTCTTGCATATGGGGCTGAAACGAGCCGATGGCATTAATGTGTACCCCCGGTTTTACTTCGTCTTTCTTGAAAAGGGGGGCCGTAGAATTTGTGGCTGTACAAATAATATCAACATCTTTTAATACAGAAGTTTCCTCGGAATAAATTATTTCAATCTGAAATTTTTCATGCATCTCATGAATAAACTGTTCTGCAGCTTCCCGAAATTTATCGAAAACAAAAACTTTTTTTATTTTTCGTTCGCATAGTACCGCTTCCAATTGCGTTTTACCTTGGATGCCGCAACCAAACAGAGCCATGTTTTGTGCATCTTTTCGGGCAAGAAAACGTGTTGCCAATCCGCTTGCGGCTCCGGTACGCAGTGCAGTTACGTACTCACCGTCCATCATCGAAAGTATTTCTCCCGTAACCGAATCAACTAACAAGATAATTCCCTGGATGGTTGGAATGCCCGGCACAGAAACCCCTTCGCGCTGGGTCAGGAATTTTATACTTACCTTCTTGTCTTTCTCAACAAAAGCCGGCTTAAAAAGCAATAGCAATTCCTTTGTGGGCAATGTTGTCATAAATCGTTGCGGCACAAAAGATTCGCCCGACGACAAGGAGGAAAATGCATGTTCCATGGCATCAATTGCCTTTTGCATGGAATAATTTTGCTTAATCTCGCCTGCTTTTATTATTTTGATCGGTTTTCTCATTTACTGAACTTTAATCCCTAATGGATGTATTGTTGTTTATAAAATCCGCACATGGATTGTTTATCTGATTACCCCTGTCTAAATGGTGCGCAATCACCATCCTATTAAAATGATCCTATTTCTTATTTTGCTCCTGCCGGCAAATTCTTTTTCCAATAATTGAGCATGGTCATTCGCAGGTGCATGGTTGTATTTTCTCTTTCGCTGATGCTGTGCGATCGCATGGGGTAATCAATCATTGTAAAGTATTTGTTTTGTTTTATCAGTTCATTTGCCAACATCTGGCAGCTTTGGTAATGGCAGTTGTCGTCCCCCGAACCATGAATCAAAAGCAGGTTTCCTTCCAGGTTTTTAGCATGAGTAATAGGGCTCCCGTCCCTATATCCTTCCATGTTGTTTTTAGGCAGGTTCATATAGCGTTCCTGGTAAATATTGTCGTACAACAACTGGTTGCTGATAAATGCAATGGCAATTCCGGTTTTGTAAATTTCAGGGTAACGGAATATACAGTTCAGGGTGTTTGACCCGCCGCCGCTCCATCCCCAGATTCCGATACGGTCCGGATCAACAAAATCCCATTCCATAATTTTCCGTGCACAAGCTGCCTGGTCGATAGGTGCCAGAATTCCTATTTTTTCATAAACACTTTTTCTGAATTCGCGCCCCCGGGGTGTATTGGTTCCTCGGTTGTCAACACTCATTACAATGTAGCCTTCCTGCGCCAGCAGCTGATCCCATAAATTTCCAACCCATTTATCCTGCACCGTTGATCCGGCCGGTTCGCCGTAAACGTAAAATATAACCGGGTATTTTTTCGAGGGGTCAAAATTGCTGGGTTTTATCATCCAGGCATCAAACTCCATCCCTTCATCGGTTTCAATTTTTAAGAATTCTTTTTCTGGGATTTCGTAATTCGCCAACTTGCTTTTCAGATTACTGTTGTCTTCTAAAACACGCAGAACCCTGTGATCGGGCAACGAAATTACTGAGTAAACCGGTGGTGCAGCATGGTTTGAAAAAGTATGAATGGCGTATTTGCAATCCGGCGAAATGTTATAAGCATGTTGTCCGCTCTGCTCTAATGGAGAAAGCCGTTCTGCTTTGCCTTTCCCGTTGAGTTTGCTTCGGTAAAGGTAGCGTTGTGTGGCATTTTCGGGCGATGCGATATAGTATGCCCAGCCTTTATCTTGGTCGATATTCAGTAATTTAATTACCTCGAAGCCGCCTGAGGTTACAGGTGTAATAACACCGTTTTCTATTGAAATTTTATTCAGGTGTAGCCATCCGCTTTGGTCGCTGAGCCAGGTAAACTCTTTTCCGTGGTTTAACCAGGTAAGGTTATCGTAAATGTCGAGCCAGGTTTCTACTTTCTCTGTATAAACAACTTTGGCAACCCCGCTTTTTGCATCGGCAAAAAATACTTTGTTGGTATTTTGTTCTCTATTAAGCTGCTGAATGATCAACTCATCCGATGAATTTGCCCATTCCATTCGGGCCAGATAATTATTCCGGGGATCGCCAGGAATATCCATCCATCTGATGTTTTTATCGGATAGAGCTATCGTACCTATTTTTGCGGATGAATTGTCGGTGCCCACTTTAGGGTAGGGGAGTGGAATTAACTTGGGATAAATTGAATCCAGGTTGTTGATCATGTAGAAAGTCCCGGTCCCTTCGGTATCCAATTGCCAGAAGGCAATGTTTTTGCTGTCTGGACTCCAGCGGAAACCATCGCGGCAGCTTAGCTCTTCCTCGTAGGCCCAATCGAAGGTTCCGTTGATGATGTTATCGCCCCCATCGGTTGTTAATTGCTCCAATTTTCCCGTTCCCAAATCCTGCACATACACATTTTGTTGGTAAACGAAACCAACCTTTTCTGCATCGGGCGAAAATTTCGCAAACATCAGCCAGGTGGCTTCCAACGAAGTTCCGATTTGCGTGAGTTTTTCAGTTTTTAAATCCAGCACCCAGTAATCGCCGCGTGTATGGTAACGCCAAACTTTACGTGTATTGGTGAAAATCAGAAGTTTGCTGTTGTCCTGCGACCACGAATAACTACTTATGACGATGGGCTTTTTTGCGCCTTTGGGAATTAACTTTCCGGCAGAAACCAATACCGTGCGGGTTCCCGTTTGGGCATCGTAGGTCACAATATCTTTCCCACCGATTGTTTTATTGGTTTCAAGAGCTGAATACCCTTTGTTGTCTTTCATCCAACGCACGGTATTTATTCCTTTCTGCCTGAAAACGTTGTTTTTGTATAAATCTTCAAGGCTTATTTTTAAGGGCTTTGTGTCTTGTGCCTGTGCTGTAATAATGGTTCCGGCTACTAAAGTTATAATCAACGTAAATGCAAGTAATTTCTTCATAACTAATGCTTCTTTAAGTGTCTTAATTGTTTTGAATGGTTTCTAGCCCTTCGTCACGCATTTCCCTCCATTGGGCAATCATTTCCTGCTTCATGTTTTCAACAATATCGTTATGTTCATTGGCAATGTTGTTTGTCTGTGCAGGGTCAGTGTTCATGTTGTATAATTCAAATTTCACTGGATCGTTTTTAGCTATCCATTGTTTTAAATCCAACGAATCAGTTTTTTCGGGTAACCAGCCAATCAGTGTATAATTGTCTTTTCGCATTGCCACTTGTGGCATTCTGAAATAGGTGTCTTCGTGGTTTGGATAAAACCAGATAGGCGAAGCAACGCGGTCAACCTTCTTGTTCAGAAATGCGTTAAATGCATTTGACCCGTCAATGTTTCGGTTGGTTGGAACGGGTATCTCTACCAATTGGCATATCGTAGGCAAAATATCACAACCGTTAAAAAGTTCACGGCTTGTTGTCCCTTCCGGGATCACGCCCGGAAACCGAACAATTCCGGGAACGCGGTGACCACCTTCGTACGGAAAGCGTTTCATGCCTCGCAACTCACCCGGTGTGCCAAAGCATTTGTCACGGATGGGGTCATCCCAGTTACCCAGAGACTCTTCTGTGGTTACGGGTGCTTCCGGCCCGTTGTCGCTCGTGAAAAGCACCAGGGTATTTTCTTTTAACTCTAATTCTTCGAGGGTATGCATCAGCCTGCCAAAGGCATCGTCAAGCTGATTAACCGTTCCGTAGTATTCTTTTTTGTACTCCGAAATATCTTTTTGGGGCCGCGCCACTCGTCCGTATTTCATGCCTTTTTCCAGCTTGTTCACTTTCGCATTGTCATACTTCGCGCTGTATTCTATGGGCGGAGCTATCGGTGTATGTGGTTCGTGCGAACATACATACATAAAAAACGGTTTTTCTTTGTCACGTTTGCTTTTCAGCCATTCTCGGGCATCGTCCACAATCACATCGCAGTACCAGCCTTCCACTTCGCCTACCGGCTCTCCGTTTTTAATGAATTTTTTATAGTTTTTAGGTCCGCCAAAAGCATTCAGGGTGGTACCCATCCAGTAGTCAAAACCCTGTTCGCTGGGTCCGGGGTGGCTGTATCTGTTTTTCTCCAGGGTTGAAAGGTGCCACTTTCCCCAGAAAGCAGTTTCGTAGCCGTGTTCGTGAAGGAGCTCCGCAATGGTAACTTCCTGTTCTTTAAGGTAGGTTTTTTTGCCATGAATGTAGAAGAATCCGCTACGGTATGGGTTTCGGCCGGTTAACAATGCTGCCCGGGATGGGGAACACACGGTACCTCCCGAATGGCAATCGGTCATACGCACGCCTTCTGTAGCCAGCATATCGATGTTGGGTGTTTTAATAATCGGGTTGCCATAACATCCCAGGTCGCCGTAGCCCAAATCATCGGCCAGAAAGACGATAATATTTGGAGGATTCGCTTCTTTTTTGCATCCTCCTGTCATGATAAGACTGCCCAGGATCAGTAATACAAACAAATTTTTCATATGCTTAAATAAACTAATTATTCATTTTTACGGGATCTTAAATACTGCTCCCCGATTTATTTACTTCCGCGTCAATTTTCACCTTGGTAGAAACTGCCTAAATTTTTAGGATAAGATTGCCCGTCTAGCAAAATCTATATTCATCCTGAATTAAATCACCATACAGTTTAGTGCTGCAGATAAGACTAGCGTAGATGACTTAATCTAATATCGTGGTTAAGCGCAATATAAGCTGCAAGATATTCCAATTATTTGTTCCCAGTTGCAATATGTTACAACAATTATTCTTTTTAATGTAAATTTCAAAAGTAGATTATATTTTATTAAAATGCAACTTTTTAAGCTGATTCAAAATACTTAATAAAATACTGGGAGAATCAGTATATTTTGTTCTTTTCAAGGTTTGAATTTTATAAAACAGAAAATAAATATTTCTTGCGATGTGGTACTTTACTATACGCTATTTCTAAAGGTTCATATATTATAAAATAGCAACCCAAAAGTATTGGTAGGTGGATCCTTTGTTCCATTTATACAACAAGGTAAATATAAAAATTACGTGTATAGCTGTTCGCAAATGCAACCATAGCGGCTGGTATATAACAGCTAATAATTTGAGTTTGTAATATTGTTTTAATATCTTTGATAAAATAAATAACAAGCATTGATTTGGAATGACAATACAAATAACTAACTGTTTTTTGAGCCAGCGGATTATGTAAAAAAACAAATGCCTTGCTATTATAAACCATACCAGCTTAGATAAGCTGACTTAATCTGGTAATTCTTACAGAACCATGTGATTACTTCACCTTACAGACGTAATACTAATTACACTTGATAAATAATATTTAATACATTTTAATATATGAAAACAACAAAAGATAAAAGAGACATTATATTTAAATCCTTTATTGTCTGTACCCTTGCGTTACTTTTTATCCCGCCTGTTTCGGCTCAGGATATTCTGATAAAGGACACGGGAATACAAAAAGGAAATGTGGGAGGTTATCTGATTACACGAACCCAAAAAGTGGACGAGTCGTTTAATGCCGGTTATTCCATGTATGCTATGGCTTATCCGTTACTGAAGGAATATCCCGGAAGGGATTTCCAAACGGGATTGTTTGGGACCTGGATGTTCCCGCAGAATGACGAGCCTTTACCTGTGGAAAAACTGTATACGGATATTGAAGGAGGACTTGGCTGGTGGCGCGATACAGAATATGCCACAAAAACACCAAAATTTATTATGGGTGGGGTTCAGTTAAATTTCGTTGGATGGGCAAATGGTACAGGAGCCGGCAAAGGAAGAGACTGGGATAATCCGAAAGGAAAATATGGTGTGGCGCAATTAAGTCCCTGGGTATTGTGGCCACCCGACGGACTGAACCTGAAGCAAGGCACAAGCAATAAATTATTTGGGAACGGCTATTTGCCTTTGCCGCTTACCGAAGCGAAAGCGAAGACAGCAGGGAAAGATATTTCTACCGGAAATCAGTCCTGGACCTTATTTTTAAACACTAAAAATTTCAAGGGGCCTATAACATTCTTCACTCCATATTTCTGGTCTGCGGCATCCGTCGACGATGCTCGTGCAGAAGGGCTGTTTCTGGATCAACGTCCCTCGAAGGCGAACAAACAGTATCAGATGGAAACGCAGCACATTCATTCGGTGCAAGCCGTCGATTCAAAAGGGGTACACTATGCGCGCATGGCGCCAACACGTTATCCGGTAGGTTCCGATGGCAATACCGAATTATTGCATCGCCTGATGGTGTACAATAAAAAAGCGCTGTGGGACGATGTGGAAGCCTGGTTTAAAGGGGGAAAGCCAGCCGACAGTAAAATTAAAGTGGAAGGCGCTACCATGCAGAAATTTCAAAAAGGCATCAGATCTAACTGGAAATTTTACGGTGATAATATTCCGAAAGAAAAGCGTGCTTTAATGAATATAACATCGTATCTCGATCCTAATGTAACCGACGATGCCACCTTAAGGGTTCGCTGGGATGGTGATTTGGTAACAAAAACCGTGGAAAACGGACAAACATTAGTAACACTTCCGGAATACTACAAACTGGTAAAAGAAGAAAACGACGAGGTTGGCAAGTGGATTGCTGTAGCTCCCGAAGAAGTGCCCGCAGAAACCGGATTGCAAAAGGTTAGCTTTAGCCGGGCGTACGAAGGTGGTTCGAAAACCTATGTAACGCCAGAAGACCAAGAGAGTTGCTGGAAGACTCCAGGACCGGCAGCCGGCCCGTTTAAGGCTAAACTGGGCGATGGGAGTACGGTCACCTACTACTGGTACCGCTTTGCCGACCAGCCTGCCTTGCTCAATGCTGATTTGAGCAAAGCCGAACGCGAAGAAATGCAACGCCGTGTAGAGCTGCTGCACAAAAACTGGACGAAAGAACGCGAATACCTCCCTGCCCCATTGATTGGCGAACTGGCAGAATTAGATCCTGCCTTACTGGTTACGCCTCCTAAAGGAATGGAAATTGGTTATGTACCTATCGTAACCCGTCAGGGAATCGAGTAAGCTTGATCGTCAGCTGCCAGATTAACCGCGATCTGACATTAAGGAATCTGAAAAATTCCTTAATGTTGGCAGGCATCAGCGTATCGAGGTAATCCCGAATTAGATGTAGTATAATGACAATTTTGGGATTAATTTAAAAGCTACTTCTCAATATTCGATCAAGGAAAATTGAGAAGTAGCTTTTTTAGGATATCCACTAAGCAAGTTCTGTAAGATTTGATAACCTCGCGAACTGTGTTGATCTGTGATCGGTATCCCGGTTAATTACGCGGAATTATTATTGCTTGGTGCATACGTCTTTTGCTTATTACAAAAAAGCCCTGTAAATTAAAATTTACAAGACTTTATCGCTTATCGTGTGCAGCTTCGGGAATTCTATTCAAACCCCCAACGCTGATTATGCCTTTGATAAGGTGCTTTTCTTCTATTTCGCATGTTGCATGCCCAATTCCTTGACTTTCTCAACTCCAAGCGGCTGTCTGTTTTTGGGGGCACTACGGCCATTTGATTTTAGGTTCTCAAGTAAATCCTGAAGTTCCTTTCGTTTATTAGCTTCTGTAAAATACAGGTTGGTCTTTTCGCCCGGATCCTTTGTGAGATTATATAGCTGACCGGTTGCATCAACTTCTTTCTCCGGCAAAGCATATTTTTCAAGTAAATCACTTTTATAATTATTCCCTCCGGAGCCTTTATGGTCAAGATACTTCCAGTTTCCCTGGCGGATCTGGAATTCGCCGCGAAAACTCTGGGTCAGCATATATGGCCTGATGGATTTATTTTTGTCTTCGGTTCCGAGCATGGCCGGTAACATATCAAAACTATCAGTAGCATCTTCGTAT
Organism: Saccharicrinis sp. GN24d3; assembly: GCF_052400645.1. Classification (NCBI taxonomy): domain Bacteria; kingdom Pseudomonadati; phylum Bacteroidota; class Bacteroidia; order Marinilabiliales; family Marinilabiliaceae; genus Saccharicrinis; species Saccharicrinis sp. GN24d3. Next base: position 253,122 of record NZ_JBQTGI010000006.1, on the reverse strand, counting down.
TTTAGTTTATAACCGACAATAGAAGCAGTTGTGGCAAAAATATCAGTAGTATTGGTCATCTGATCAGACACCAAACCCTTTGGGAATACTCCCGGCCAACGAACGATAAAAGGCACCCGGTGACCTCCTTCCCAGGCATCCCGTTTCATCCCTCTCCAGCCTCCTGACGCATCATGATTGTGATCCTGACGCATCCAGTCTACATGAACAATTTCCGCCCCGTTATCCGCATTAAACATTATGATGGTATTATCATCTATATCCATTTCTTTTAGCATATCCATAACGCGCCCAACAATAACATCCAGTTCCCTTACAAAATCGCCACGAGGGCCGGCATCCGTGATCCCGTTAAACTCTGGGGCCGGGAGTACAGGGGCATGAGCAATCTGCGTTGACAAAACTGCAAAAAATGGTTTCTCTGGTGTGTTTTTTCTATGTTCTGTTATAAACTCGCGGGTTTTCTTATAAAACATCAAATCCGCTTCCATAAAATTATATCCCGGAGCCATCCAGCCCTCATCATTATCCCAACGCCACTTACCACCCGGATTGGGTAAGTTATCTTGTTTGTGTCTTTGGCTGGCCGGAACAGGAACCATACCATTTTCTATGTATACATATAGCGGATCTGTGCAGGGACAATTGGGTGTAATAAATGATTCGTCGAAACCTCTTGCATTTGGGCCATCAATCAAGGGAGTACTTTTTTCGTAATCAATAAGTAAGGCATTTTTATAGCCCCCCCCTAGTCTTTTATTATCCTTGTCGAACCAGGAAAGCCCGACATGCCATTTCCCAAAAACACCTGTTCTGTACCCTTTGGTTTTTAACATTTCTGCAATCGTGAGCGTTCCGGGTTTCAAATAACTTGGTCCTCCGGGGCCTTCAAAGGCTCCTCCACCCCTTCCGGTAGAACGGTATATTTGCTGTCCGGAGTAAAGCCCATATCGGGAAGGGGAACAGATTGTGGACGGGCTGTGGGCATCCGTAAACATGACCCCTTCCTTAGCCATTTTATCCAGGTTAGGGGTTTTATAGGCCGCTTTATCATTGTAACACGAAAGATCACCATATCCCAGATCGTCGGCATAAATAATGATGATATTTGGCAGTTCCTGGGCGTATAAACCAACAGTACCTGCTATCCAACCCAACAGTACAATCAATAATTTAATCATAGTCTTTTTTTTATATTTTATCCGTAAAACTGATTTTATCACTTCAATATTTTCTCCTACAATAAATATTTAAACGCAACGCGGAGGATATCATTATCGTAAACACAGCTTGTGCTTTTTCTGGCATTGCTGTCAATTGTTTCGTATGGGTCTAACGGAGATCCATATTAAGCGTAATTATTTTTCCTTCTTCGAGAGAAACATTCCGGCTATCTTTATCCCCGGTTTCACCTATCTTAGAATTTCCTTCCGTTACTGCAATATGCGCTATGTCCGATGGCATAACAAGCTTTATCGTTTGATCTTTAGCTGACAACAGGCTTACATTTAAAGTCTTATCATCCCATGACAGGCTTTTTACCTCTACCTGGCCTCGACACAACACCCCTTCTATTGATCCCTTCGGAAATTTTTCCGATAGAGCAGGTAACAAATATAATTTTCCGGGTTCGCTGGCCACTAGCATTTTAATAATTACTGCCGGCATGCCACCGCTGATGTCCATATTAAACAAGGAGCGGTGATTGTGCATGGAAGCCAGGTTGTTCAACCAAAACCTGTTTACAAGATGCTGCAGACATTCATAAGCCAGTTCGCCTTCTCCCAGGCTAGTAGCAGCTTGGCCCAGTTGCACCAGACCAAAGGACATAAATCCCCGCTTGTTGCCCCTCCAATGCTTGTCGAGTTTATATTCAATACTTTTCTTAAACGCATCTTGCAACGCCTTGCTTTGCTCTATCTCTTTGGAAATTCCATCGTACAGGGGATAAAGCTGGGAAGAGTGTCTGTGATCGTCATTATTCTCAAGTTTCGGTGTTAACCACTCTTTTATGATACCGTCATCCGTAATCATATATGGCGGCATTTTTTCAAGCATGGTTGTCCAAAGTGAAATTTTATCGGCATTTACGCCCAACTCTTTGGATACAGAAATAACGTTGGTTAAAAGTTCCTTTGCCGCTGCCACATCCATGGTGGCATTAAAAGTTCCCTGTGAATCAATATTCTTAGGCGTATTTTCTGGTGATTGGGTGGGAGAAAAAACATATATCCCATCCTTATTTTCATATAGATAATCTTCGAAAAAAAGTGCGGCTTTTTCCATAAAGGGCAAGCCATGTTTAACCATAAATTCATGATCTCCCGTGTACAGATAATAGTCATAAAAAAAATGTGCCGCCCATGCTGCACCGGCCACCCAGAAACCACCTGCAAATCTAGCATTGAGGGCATTATTGTAGGCATGTGTTGTTGACCTGGAGGGCAAAACTATACCTCTGGAGTTAAAAATGTGCTTGGCGTTAATTTCCATATACGGAACAATGGACTCCATGTATGAAATGTAAGCCATCATGAGTTCCGGCATGTTACCCATTAAAAGGCTGGCGATAGCAGAGGGAACATTACCGTTATGCGTAAAGTCACTGGCCCAGCCAGGAACATAGGTGCCGCCCCAAACTCCTTGTAGGGTTGGTGGTAACTCTCCAATACATGAAATAATATTGTACCTTGCTGCATCGAACTCTTTTTCGAGTAAGGCCATGTTCATATGATCACTTGTCGATTTTTCTATCAGTTTCTCGGTTGTAAGCAGGTGATCTTTTCCTCCTCCCAGCTCAAGCTTCATCCGGTTGAACATTTCGCCATGTATTTTAGCATGACGCTCAAGCAACGTTTGGTAATCAGGATTTAAACCAGACATAAAACCCTTCATCTCTTCCACCTCTGATTTTGCGGCATCATAAATCATTACAAGATCGAACAAAACAAGAACTTTTTCCGCACCTTTAACCTCTATTGCCTCACTGCTTTCTATCAATTCGCCGTTATGCTGAACTACTTTTGCTATACTTTCCATGGCGTGAATACTTCCGGGGTAGGCTTTTGTAAAACTGTTTTTATACGTTATCGTATTGTTGTTAACCGTTTTTACAATATCGCTAACATGATTCTCAAAAACCTTGTAAGATTTTCCGATTGTCTTTAGATCCAGGTTATCACTTGGTTTTCTGGGATTAAGGCTTAAATTAAAATCAACAGCGCCAGCCGGGCCGGTAATTAACAACACGGCTATTCCATCAGCTCTTGAAACAAACATTTTTCGTTCAAAAACCCCTCTGTCATCGCTCCAGTGAACAGTTGCTTCGCCCGTCTTAAAATCAACCGAACGCATATAGTCGTTCACTTCCCCTTCGGCTTTCATCTGCAGATTCACGTCAAATGCAGGCACAAAAGGATCCGGATACATAAAACCCTCCTGCCCGGACAGATTGAATGCCAGTTCGGTAGCTTGTTTGTACAATCCTCTGTCTATAAGATTTCGAATTTCAAATAGCATGTGCGAATTATCGGGTGGTACCGTTGGTGCTCCTTGCGGAAGAAACAATCTTTCGTGGCTGAAAATAATAGTTTCCTCCAGGGGGCGGCTCAGGATATTAACCCCAATGGTTCCGTTTCCGCAAATCAATCCCTCTTCCCAGGTTTTTGCAGGTAGCGAACTGATAAAACCCCGTTCGGGTACTTTTAGCTTTTTCGATTTGCCGGCCGCATCCAATGAAATTAAAGTGTTTACGAGGTATAATATTCCAAAAAATAAATATGCTGACTTCATGATTTTATAATTTAATTGTTACGCGATATTTACTAATTCCAATAATTTTCAATTAAATATTTTGTGTCTTTTCCATGTTTTAACCAATCCTGGTATTCCTCTCTGGATTTAAAAGGAGGATAATGATGCGGCATTAGTTTTAACGAAGTGATTTTCAACGGAGCAGGATTGGACGGTATATGTTGCTTCAATTCTTCTTTGATGTGATGATAAGCTGGATTTTTTGCCAGATTAAACCACTCTTCTTCATCTTCCATTTGATTATACAACTCCTCGCTTCCATCAATGTATTGAATATATCTCCAGTTTTGGGTGCTAATGGCAAATTCACTGAAATTATAGGATGTAATTGCGGGATATTCCCATTCACTCTTTGGATTTTTGAGTAGAGGAATCAAGCTATGTCCGTCGAGGTCATGTCGTGCTGGCAATCCACATAAAGTGCCAAGTGTTGGATAAATATCCAGCAATGAAACTGTACGATGGCATTTGGTTCCATTTTCTGAACCTTCAGGTAACCCCGGGCATCCTTGAGGCGCTTTGATCATCAGCACTGAACGGGCGGTATTTCTCCATAGTGCAAACTTTCTCCAATGCTCTTTTTCCCCCAACTGCCAGCCATGATCCGACCATAACACAACAATTGTATTCTCGGCATACTTGCTATTTTCGAGCTGGGTAAGAAGTCGACCCAACATCGCATCGCAAAATGCAATGGAGGCGAGATAGCCCTGAACTGCCTGTTTCCATAGGCCGGCTTCAAGAATGTGTTTATGGTAGTTCCCCCCTCTATGTGCTATATCCATTGCCCTGTCGCTCACATCATCCAGATCATTTTCCATAGTTTTTGGCAACTGAATTGAATCCAGGGGAAACATGTCAAAATATTTTTTCGGCACATACCAGGGAACATGAGGACGATATATACCACAGGCAAGAAAGAAAGGTTTTTCATGGTTTTTTCTTAATTGGTCGGAAACCCATGTCACACTCTTGTAGTCTGCCATTAAGGAATCTTCAATATCCAGGGCGGCCCAGTCAAACATTTTATACATGTTCTCAAAGGCAGGCATATTGATGGTGCCTGATTCCGCTTTTTCAGGGATATATTCATCCGGCATGTTTTTCTTTTGCGATGGCCAGTATTCATCCCAACAAGTTGTATCAACCATATGGTAATGATAGATTTTCCCTGCTCCGGCCGAGTAATATCCATTATTCCGGAAATATTTACCCATGGATGTGTAGTCGGTGATAACCTCCCTCCAGTCCTGATAATTTGAATATACTCCGGATGTATGTGGCGCTAATCCAGACATAATAGAAGTGCGGGAAGGATTGCACGCAGGGCTTGCGCAATATGCATTGGTAAATAAAACCGATTTATCGGATAAGCGTTGGAGATTCGGAGTAATTGCCTGTGGATGACCTCCAAGGGGTTCAATCCAATCGTTCAAATCATCTAAGGAAATAAAGAGGACGTTTGGTTGTTCCGCCGGTTGGCGGCTACATCCGCTCGCGAAAAAAATTAAAATTATTGCAATTCCTAAAATAAAACGAACTCTGTTTTTTCTGCATTTACATATCATAACTACCTATTAATAAAATAACTAAAAGTTAAAGGCTATAAATCGGTTAATCTGTCGCATCATTTGCGATAAGTATTTCGGCTTTTCCTCTAGTTTTTTATATATTCTAATAATCGATTTAACTCTATTACTTTTTCAGGGTATTTATCCCATAAATCTGACCGTTCAAAAGGGTCGTTTGTTAAGTTATATAGCTGACCGACAACGAGTAAAGAATTAGCATGAGCACGATCTTTACCAGAGCCAGAACCTTTTGTCCCCTGTATTAGCTTCCAGTCTCCCTGCTGAATGGCGAACACCCCGTTGCCCGAATGAAATACCCGGGGGCGCATCTTATTCTCCCTCGTCGTGCCTCCTAGTAACGCAGGTAGGACATTATAGCTGTCTTCTGCAGTATTAGCCGGCAATTCCACATCGTGAAGGGCCGCAAAAGTAGCCATCATATCGGTAAGGCTAAATACCTCATCGCTTTTGGTTCCCGGTTTAATTCTTCCCGGCCATTTTGCAATAAACGGGACTCGGTGTCCTCCATCCCAAATCTGAGATTTATATCCTTTAAATTCGCCTGCCGATTTATGTCCGTTGGCTCCTTTCCTGGGGCCATTGTCACTGGTAACAATAATCAAGGTATTATCATCCAACCCATATTCTTCTAGTGCTTCGGTTATCTGTCCGACGCACCAGTCGACCAAAGCAACCAGGTCTCCTCTGGCACCTTCTTCTGTTTTACCTTTCATAAAATCAGGAACCATCCAGGGGATGTGAGGTGACGACGGGACGAAATACAGGAAAAAGGGATCATCAGGATGATTGGTTTGATGGTTTGCTATATAATCCACTGCTTTCTCTGTTAATCTTACATCAACGTCTTCCTGCGACCAGTCCGAAGCCATTAGCCCTTTTACTACTCCTGGCCTTGCATCCATTTCTTCCGGAATCATTACATTAGGTATAGATATGGTTTTTTTGTTCTCGATAAAACAATATGGAGGGTCACTCGTAGAGCATCCGGCTGTGCCAAAAAAATAATCAAATCCACGTTCTATTGGTCCTCCGATAACAGGTTTCGTAAAGTCAACATTATCCTCCTCGTCATATGAGGCAGGCCTGCCATCCTTTGTATTCCAAGTCATCCCCACATGCCATTTGCCAATGCAAGCCGTTTTGTAACCTTCGTTCTTTAACATTGAAGCAATGGTCATTCGTTCTTCCTCTATCAAAGGGGTATCTCCATAAAAATCGGCCAATACCCATTCTTTTAGCCTGGTTCGCCAGCAATATCGGCCCGTAAGCAGGCCATAGCGCGTAGGAGTGCACAGTGATGATGGCGTATGTACATGGGTAAACATCAATCCCTCGGTGGCTAATTTGTCCATGTTTGCGGTTTGTATTTTTGAATCCTGGTTATACGAACCCACATCACCGTAACCCATATCATCCGCCATGATAAAAACAATATTAGGCTTATCATCTCTTTCACGGGTGCAACCAATATTTAAAGAGATTATGCATAACACCAGTAATGCACTTATATTTGTCGAGGTTAACTTTATTGGCATACTATTTTTGGGTTTTTACTTGGGATGTATAGTAATATTCACGGATTCCTTTTTTTCCAGAAAAAGGAAAACGACAAGCTTATCAGCTTCAAGTTCATGAACTATGCTTGTTTTTGCTTCTTTTAATGGTTTGCCGTTCAGCATAACAGCAGCTTTATCTGCATTCCAGTTTCTAATAATAAAAGCAGGATTACAAATCGGATTCTGTTGACTCCCTGCCAGGCAGAGTTCAAGTTTCTGTGTTTTTGTGTATTTACTTTCCAACCGGTAGCATTTTTCGCTCTTATCATAGCCATTGGAGACATAATCTCCGCCTTTAACGGAAATCTCAGGAGCATAAGCCCAGGAACGGCCAAAACTTATCAGTTCATGCATGTTCATATCGTTCATGCCATACAGACCAAACCAGAACAAGCGGTTTCCCTTTTTGTGAATAACCGGATCGGAACACGGGGAACTCATAAAATGACTGGGACGGTCCACGGTTTTAGCCCACCTGCCATCACTTCGTGCCTGATTCACCGGAAAATGATTATATCCTCCGTTAATCCATCTTACGCTCATCCGATTTCCGGGCTCAAAACAGATATAGGGTTTATTTTTAGCTTTAAAATTAAATTGCTGAATAGTATTATCCCCCTTCCAGTTAGTGGGCTTCTTATTTTCATCTACCGAAACAGGGCAGGTATAATAATCATAGTCTGCAACGGTCACATAATTATCTTTCACGACCTCTTCGCTTCGCTGACCGGGCTGCGTAAGCGGCAGCGATTCCTGTAACTGTACCGGATGCCCGGCACTGCCTTTGTTCCACGAAACTTTTCTAATGGCCGAACCATCAGGATAGATGTAATAATACTCATCTACCCAACACTCCCAGCCGGTTTTAGGGTCGGGCTTCCAGGTGTGGTCGTGAGCACTCACAGGAGCATAGCGCCAATGAACTACTGCTCTGGCTTCTGTATTTTCGATGATTCTCACGTGGGAGAAACGACAGTGTCGGTCCTGCATATGTTCGAAACAACCTTCAATATCATTTTTTCCGTTGCCCCAGGTTTCGAGGCTCTGATCGGCCATCCAGTTTTCATTTTCCGAAACCCAGCAAGGACCATACCTGATTCCCCGCCAGAAAATAAACTTAACAGGATTATTTTCAAAACATACCACAATATCCGGATCCTGATCAACAGGCCAGAGAAGATCCCACCCCGGGTAATAGTTCAGCTTTGTGTAAAATGCCCCAAAACGATTGGGCTTATTTTCAACTACAGGTAGTCTTCGTACCTCAATATCAGGATCAACTATCTCATATTTTATAAAATTGCCCTTGATATGGTCAGCAGTTAATGCCGTATCAAATATTTTAATTTCATCAATAATACCATCCAATCCGTAATAAGCCGGGATTGTTCCCCAGGTCCGGATTGTGTTGCTTGGTCTTAAAGGCTCCGGCACCATTCCAAGGATACAATTTGTTTTTTTAGGAAAAGTTATCGAGCCTTCAATCTTCCTTGAGGACACAAGTTCACCGTTTACATATAGTTTAATATCCTTTTGTGCGGTATAAACACCGGTGATGTGCATCCATTTGCGGAGTGGTATGGTCACATGGGCGCTCGTAGTGGACATCCATTTTTCGCTAATGGCGGTTTCAAAAGAAACTTGTCCGTGAGGGCCAATCAGAAGACGATAACCCTTTACTTCGTTGGATTCGGTAGTAACTACCGGACACCAATTCAATGGATATTCGCCCAAAGCAACCCATGCCTCTATGGTTAGTTTGGAGCCTGGTTCTTGAATATATTTTTCCTTACGGACAATTCTTGTAGTAAATCCATCAAGCCTTAATCCCTGACCTTTTATTCCCGGTGCGGTTGCGAAATTACCTTCCAGGGTATCGGCGATACCACTTTCAGCTTCAATGACGGTCCTGTTTTTTATTTCGCTAAAATCCCAGGATGATATAGGAACAGCATCCTGTGCAACCGATGTTAACTGAATCAGGACTGTAAGAAAAAATGACAATATTCCGCTTTTCATTAAAATTCGCATAATCAAGTTTTAAGATATACGTGATAAAAACAAAACCTATTGAAGTTGCTGTCAATAGGTTTTGTTGTTTTTTTAATCACTTTTGTGGCTCGGCCGATTCGGAGTACCTACTTCCTTACAACCTTGTACAATCCTCCTTTTACGGTTTTGAATTCAATAGAACCATCTGCTTTGGTTTTTGTAGCAACCCGTTTCCCGTCTTTGGTTATTGTAAATTTTCCTCCGGCATCAATCCTGCAGATGTTTCCTGATTTTGACAGGACGTCCACTGATGAAACCTTGTTGTTTTGCCATTTCATATTCAGCTCGAAACCTCCACGGGCACATACGCCGTCAAATGTGCCTTCTTTCCATTCGTCGGGAAGAGCGGGCAGCAAGTCGATTACACCTTCGTGGGATTGAACCAACATTTCGGTGATACCGGCCGAAGCACCCATTGTACCGTCAATTTGAAGTGGGGTGCCGCACTTGGCAAAGAATTGAGGATAGCATTGTTCTTTCAAATAGCCCTTGAATATTTTATTGGCGCGGTTGCCATCGTAAAGGCGTGCCCAAAGCGCCATTTTCCACACACGTGACCATCCCGAAGCTCCGTCGCCGCGAAGTTCCAGAACTTTCTTGACCCCATCAATATATTCCGGTGTGCGTTTGGCTGATATCACATTTCCGGGATACAAACCGTATAAATGCGAGTTGTGGCGGTGATTGGGCTCCATTTGTTCGAAATCTTCGGTCCACTCCTGCAAGGTGCCGTCTCTTCCAATTTGAGGTGGCGCCAACCTTCCACGGGCAGCGGATACTTTGTCCGAAAAATCAGTATTTAACCCCAATGTTTTTTCTGTTTCAAGGTAATAACCAAACAAATCCGTAAGAATCTGAATATCGATGGATGCTCCGTAGCAAATGGTTGTGAAATACCAGAAACCGGTTACTTCATCGAAAAAGTATTCATATCCGGGGCCTTTGGGAGGATTCTCAGGTGAGGTGGACGGGTTGGTTACCAGGTATTTTCCCTGTGGGTCTTCAATCAAGAAGTCGAGGAAAAACTGCACAGCACCTTTCATCAACGGATAAATTTCTTCCAGGTATTCCTTGTCCTGATTAAACATGTAATGCTCGTACAACTGGTTGGTTAACCACGCACCTCCCACGGTGAATGTCCCCCAGCATGGTCCGTCCATAGGTGCAGCAACGCGCCATAAATCGGTATTTTGGTGGAATACCCAACCACGCGCTCCGTAATGTTCTTTTGCCACCTTCGCACCCTCGTCGGTTAATTCCTTCACCATGGTAATCAGTGGCTCCATTAGTTCCGGCAGGTTTCCGGTTTCGGCGTGCCAGTAATTCATTTCGGTATTGATGTTGGTGGTGTATTTGGAATCCCAGGCAGGGTTTACTTTGTCGTTCCAGATTCCTTGCAGATTGGCAGGTTGCGTTCCTTCTCTCGACGAACCTATTAAGGCATAACGTCCGAAGTTGTAACAAAGTGCGGCAAGGTTAGGGTCCGAATTGTCCACATTTTCCAGCATTCTTTTATCAGTAGGTTTAAACGATTGTTCTGTTGTTGGAAGCTCCAACTTAACACGCTCAAAATATTTCTGATAATCAACTACTGCGGCATCTCTCATCTCTTTGTAGGATTTGCCTTCCACTTGCTTCAGGTAGTTTTTTACACGTGCCACCTGGTCAGCACTCACGTCTTTGTAGTTTACAAAGTTGGTGGCAGCGGCAATGACAAAGGTAACGGCATCGGCATTTTCAACGATTATATAATCGTTTTCCGTTTTTATCCTTCCTCCTTCGTGTAAGGCTTTTAGTTCTGTACGGTGCTTGAGTTTCCCTTCAACCCCCAAATAATCGGTCGATTTTCCATTTACGGTTAGTCCGTTTTGGCCAACCATATCCATGGTAAAATAATCGGTCCCGTAGTTTGAGTGGGACATATTGCGCACGCCACGGAGCTGCGCTTTAAAAGTCAGGCTCCCGGGCTTATCGGCAGTCATATGCACCAAAACAACCTGGTCAGGCTCCGAAGTAAGCACCTCGCGATGAAAAGTTACGGTACCAACGGTATATTCCACACTAGTGATCCCTGTTTCCAGATCGAGCCAACGTTTATAGTCAGCTACGGTTTCTTCCGTCTGGTTGTCGAACATCAGCACCAGATTGGCTAGTGGCTGGTATTTTTGTTGTTCAACGGGGTAGCCCATCAGTTTGCGGCCAAAAAGTTTGTGTCCTTTAATGGGTTCACCTTCAAAAATAAGCCGCTGAATTTCGGGCAAGGCCTCAGCACCCCCTTTTACAACCGTGGAGTAAGGCCCTCCCGACCAATAAGTATCTTCGTTAAGCTGAACGGTTTCTTCGCCATATTTACCGAATGCCATGGCACCCAAACGTCCGTTTCCAACCGGAAGTGCTTCTTCCCATTGTTTTGCCGGGCTATCGTACCACAACAAAGTTGCCGGGTCGAATTTCTTTTCGTCGATTTGAGATGGAATATCCACCTTTTGAGCGAACAGGCCTAAAGAAAATCCGGTTGTCAGAAATGCTAATGCTATTAATGTTTTCATGGTTGTTGATTTACGCGTTGATTTAATTCAGCTTAAAATCCAGATCGTTTCTTGTAAATACCGGAATATTTTCAATGCTTACTTTCACCTGGATGGTTTGCCCCCCTTTATATGTTTTTCCAGATAAGGCATCTTTCCATTTGGAGCCTTCGGGCAGATATAACGATCTGGATGTTGCACCCGCATCGGTAACCGGGGTAACCAAGATATCAGGTCCAAACATGTATTGGTCTTCGATGGTATAACAGGTTTCATCTTTAGGGAAATCGAAGAATAGGGGTCGCATAACGGGTGTTCCTTTTTCTGAAGCAATGTCCATGTGTTTTTGGATGTAAGGGCGCAATCTCTCGCGAACATGCAGATAGTGCGTCATTATTTCCTGTGCTTTGTCTCCAAAACTCCAGACTTCATTGGGCGAGCCTGTGTGGGTAATCTGCCCTTCTAAAAGAACCCTTGGCGAATTGAAACCATGAATGCGCATTACCGGGCAAAAAGTACCATATTGGAACCAACGTAGAAGTACTTCTTTGTATTCGTCAGATTCAGGTTTTCCGTAAAAACCACCAATGTCGGTATTCCACCATGGAATTCCACACAAGCCAATGTTTAATCCTGCTTTAATCTGTCTTTTTAAAGTTGGGAAATCACCTGAAATATCGCCCGACCATAGCAAAGTGCCAAACCTCTGACTGCCAATCCATCCGCTACGGATAAGGTTAATGATTTCGGTTTGCCCACTTTCTATTTGCCCGTCGTAAATAGTCTTGGCAAAATAGTATGGGTAAAGGCACGAAACCTCTTCGCCATTGCCAAGATAGTACCTAATATTGTTGTACTCAAGCGGTTCGATCTCGGGTTCGGCTTCATCCATCCAGAACATGCGTACACCCAGGTCCCAGTAATTTTTTTTGAGTTTTGTCCAAAGGGCTTTTCGCGCTCCTGGATGCGTTACGTCAAGATAGGTAAGATCGTCGTTTGCCTGGAGAAAAAGATTTACTCCGTGTTCCGGGCGAATGGTGAAATTATTTTTTTTGAACTCGGTATAATTCTCGCTGTTTTCGGCCAATGTGGGCCACACCGATACCAGCAATTTAATCCCCAGGCTGTCCAATTCCTGAATCATGGCTTTGGGATCTGGCCACAGTTCCTCGTTAAATTTCCAGTCCCCGGTAACCGGCCAGTGGTAGAAATCGGCAACGATAACCGAAAGAGGGAGGTTGCGTTTTTTGTATTCGCGAGCCACTGAAAGCAAATCGTCCTGCGAATAATAGCGGAGCTTCGATTGCCAGAAACCCGTTGCGTACTCAGGCATCTTAGGCGATTTTCCGGTGAGGTCTGCGTAGTGGGAGACCAGATCGGAAGGGGTATCGCCGGGAAATATCACATAATCGATTTGTTTGGTGTATTCCGCAAAAAAACTGGTGTGTGTTTTGGATAATTCTGCACGGCCAACGGCTGGATTATTCCATATAAAACCATAGCCTTTACTCGAAAGTAAAAAGGGAATTGAAATCTGCGTGTTTTTTTGTGCCAGCTCCAAAACCGTTCCTTTCAGATCGAGGCAATCGTTGGGGTATTGTCCCATACCATACAGATGTTCGTCTTTTTCTGCATCGAAAGTCACTTTAGTTTTAAAATGGTCGCTTCCTTTGCTTTCCCATTGCCTTGCAAATTGAGGATGATGGTGGTGAATAGCTTCACGCAAAAGCACTTCGCCTTTGTCGTTTAAATAGGTAATTCTTCCTTTACGTGCCTGAATCTCAGCCCTGATTTTACCATTCTTAACTACCGCTTTGGATTTTTCAATGGTTATTTCAAGTTGAACATCGGGTTGAGGTAACAGGTTCCAATCTTCGTCGGTAATCCTCAGACTTTTGGAGCCTCTAAAACGCAGGGCATCCGGACCAAAAGCATCCATCCAATACAGCTCACCTTCGTCTTCCCACTGAAGGCGATTGGCAAATTTTGTAAACGGACCGGCTTTTTCCTGTGCGAAGATGTTTCCTGGTGCAATGAATAAAATCGCAATTGCTAAAGTGAGTACTATGCTTATTCTATTAGTTTTCATTTTTGCTGTTTTTTCAAGTAAAAATTAGTTTTTCAACAGAATCATTCTGATTCCAGTATCTCGTTTAACCCTAGATAGGTGAGTTTTATAATATTGGTCATTTTCTCCAAATCAATATATTCAAGCTCGTCGTTTGGATAATGGTAATGGCGGTGCAAGCCGGTAAAAAGTGAAATTATTGGGATTTGCTCTGCCGCGAAAGGCACAAAATCGCTCCCTCCCTTAGGTTGTTCGCTGGGGAAAAAGCGGATATCAAGGTTAAGGTTGTTTGCTTCGTTTTGCTTTTGAAAAATTTTCTCGAAAATGGGGTATTGCTTCGTGTATTGCATTTTCAGGTAGGCTTCTGAATCGTCTTTTATCGAAGTTCTCCCAATCATATCCATATTAATATCGAGCACTATATTCAGATCATCGGGTATGTTTTTTACAAAATATTTCGAGCCCCACAAACCTTGTTCTTCGCCTGTCCAGGCAGCAAAAAGGATGGATTTAGCCGGTTTCTTGCCGCTTTCTTTTATCGCGCGGGCCAGCGTTAACATTCCCACCGTACCCGAAGCGTTATCGTCTGCACCGTTAAAAATAAAACCGTTGTATTTTCCTACGTGGTCGTAATGGCCGCCAATAACCACCACTTCGTCGGTATTTTCCCCTTCAATATAACCAAGTACGTTTCTTGCCCTGATTACTTTTTGGTCGTGGTTGATTTTAAACTGTAAACGCGAATCCTTAAGTTCATGGCTTGTAAACTTGGCCATATCGTAGTCCGGTTTTTGCAAGGTATTCAATATCCCGCCTTCATTTTTCAGGATAGATTCAGCAAAGTTTTTGTTTAATTGAATTACAGGTATTTCCTGTTTTGTTTCCCAGTTGGGCAGGAAAATCTTTTTCAGATAAAAATCGTCCTGTGGTTGGTCGCCTTCATAAAACTCATTGTCGGAAAACATGGGCAGGTTGGAAGGGTTTGCTGCCTTGAAAACATGACCGGGATTGTATTTTATAATGGCTATGGCACCCGCTTCACGGGCATTTTCAATTTTTGTTCTTTCCAGTTTATTTGTTGAAAGACTATTGTCTTTGTTCAGCGTTCTATAGTTTCTTGATTCTTGGTCGTTAATTCCTGCAAACCCGGTTAGGATAAAAGCGATTTTTCCTTTTAATTCAACCTTTTTATAAGGATCGCATTTTAAGTCTTTGTTTTTTATTCCGTAACCAAGAAATACAATCGGCGCGTCAAATTCTAGCGATCCAATTCTACCCTGCACCTGATAATCAGCCCCTTCTGTCAGTTTTTTTATCCGGGTTGAAACTCCGTTTGATTGGGACCATCGGAGTTCGCTCTTTTTATTCCGTGTTTCGGTAATTAAGTCGAAATTCTGGAAGTAACTGCGGTAAAATTCAGGTTTCTTTCCTTGCAATCTAAACTCCCGGCTCATGCTTTTTTGCGTCATATCGCCAAGTGGTTTTATTCCATACATTTGAAAAACGCTGGCTATGTAATCTGCCGCCATATAGGCTCCCTTTGTCCCTACTTCGCGTCCCTCTGTCCAGTCGGAGGCGAGGAATTTAAGTGGCGCTTCCACCGTTTCAATGGTAATAGCCTGCAAACCTTTATCTTGTCGGTTCTGAGCCGCCAGGTTTAATACGACTGCGACGAATAAAAATGCTGTGAGTATATTCTTCATCTTTTTAGTTATTTACAATCACTTTGGCATCGGCCCAATTGCCAAAAACGCCTTTTCCAACAAATTCAAGTAGAATAAAATTGAGGCCTGAAACATCAATATCGACCTCTTGAGAGTTTCCTTTTTCCATTTGTCCGCTATCAAAAAGGACACGACCTCCAAATTTATCTTCGTTCAGTATTCTGAATTTTCCCATCTTTTCATCCGGCGAACATTCATCTAAACCAACTATCGCCTTAAAACGGTTGGCCCTTCCATCTAGTTTGTACATTTGTATCGACTTGCTTTTGCAACCCAAACCTTTGTTGTAAGTCTTACCTTCTATTTGAATCGGCTCACCCTTAAAATTTTTGTCGGCCACGGGGTGGTTAAATTCCTTCATGATATAGTATAAATCACTTAGGTAAGTAGTTCCTTTTTTTGTTACGGTATATTTTTCCGGAGAAACAGGAGTTGGACCAGGTAGTAGCTTAGCACCGATTCTTCCAACTTTAATTAAAAGGTGGCCATGTTGCCCAAGGTTACGGGCCGTAATTGAATCTTGAAAGTTTCCCAAATCTTTTTGTGCCCATAAGTCCCTGACAGGTTGATGCCCGTCAAGCCCGATTTGTTTCCAAGTAACGGTTACATCGGTTTTCCTTTTACCTTTGTTCAACAATAATACTGCTGTTGTTCCATCGGATAACGGTTTGTTGTATATTTCAATACTATCTTTTTGAAATACTTTGTAGCCTTGTTGTGCACGTGGATCCTGGTTGATGGCAATTACCTCGGGAGCCAGAAGGATATTTTTAACACTAT
The DNA here is from genome assembly GCF_052400645.1 of Saccharicrinis sp. GN24d3. Lineage (NCBI taxonomy): Bacteria > Pseudomonadati > Bacteroidota > Bacteroidia > Marinilabiliales > Marinilabiliaceae > Saccharicrinis > Saccharicrinis sp. GN24d3. The sequence continues at coordinate 237,009 of NZ_JBQTGI010000006.1, read as the reverse complement.
CGGACATGACGCGTAGGTCATTGCCTGCCATTAATGGAGCGGCAAGCACCGCCCATAAGCTAAAATGAACCTTGTCTTCATCGGCATTTTTTAGGTTTCCAATTTGGAGCATATCCGGATCGTTCCAGTGGTTGGGCCCTGCAAACTGCCATAATCCGTTAAATGCGGGATGCGAAGATCCTGCTCCACCTGAAGTTTCAGCACATCGATAAACCGATTTGATAAATGGGTAAATATCCATGGATGTACGCCAAAGCTGTGCGTAGTTTTTACCTCCCCAAGCCCAGGCTCCCTGTCCGAAATCGGAGATGCTAAAAACCATCGGGCGGCCGGTGTTTTTAATGGCATCTGCGTATATAGCAAAATCTTCGGAGCTTAGCCTGCCATTTCTCGCAGCAAAACAGGCATCCATTTTAATGTAATCCACTCCCCAAGAAGCAAAGGAATTCATATCGGTTTGTTCGTGTTCGAAGCTGCCGGGAAGGTTTTGGCAAGTTAAATTGCCACGGCATTCGTAAATTCCGTATTTTAATCCTTTACTGTGAATGTAGTCGCCAATGGCTTTCATACCTCCCGGGAATTTTAAGGAATCGGCAACCAATTCGCCTTTTTCATTTCTTTCGGCAGCCATCCAGGCATCGTCCAAAACCAGGTATTCATATCCCGCGTCACGCATCCCCGAGCTTACCATAATATCGGCAATGGTTTTTATTTTGTTTTCATCAATATTTTTTTCGAAGGCATTCCAACTGTTCCAGCCCATAGGCGGTGTTGGCGCCAAAATCTCATCACTTCCGCATTTGGCTGAACGTATTTTTGAAGAAGTTTTATTCTCATACAAAAGCGCTAACACGGATTCGGCCAGCGATTCGCCAATCAAACAATATGTTTCGGCATTGCGGTTCCAGTGGTAATTTTGTTTTGCCGGTGAATCTTCAATGGAACGCCAGAAATTGCGGGTGTCCGTCACTTTTACATTCCCTTCGAATTCGGCATGGGAAGGTATAGCCATCTGGGCTTGTATCAACGAAATTTCCCTTGGGTCGTTGTCTTTGTAACTTCTCATTCCGGTGGTTGCAAGAACAAACGGGAGGTTGGGTTCTGCCAAATCACGCCGTACGTCTTTGATCAAATGTGCCAGGTTGCTTTCGTAGGCGGCATTGTGTGCTATATTTACCCGGTCGTTCCAACCCTGATGCCAGGCAAAACCTGTAATTTGGTAACCTTCTCCTGAATAATTTGGAACATATTTATGCAGGTTGTGCAGAACATCGTAAATGGTGGCCAGCATTTGCACGTAATAGTATCCGGTATCTTGAGGGGCATAGGGAATGCGTGCATAGCCCGTGTCGCTTGCTGCGCTGGGGGGACAAAAATCAACTGCGAGGCTTTTTCCTCCCCAGGTTGTTTTTATCAGCAATACATTTTCATCGTAAAAATCGCCGATAATATTGCCAAACTGAAGCTCCGGTCCAATGGTATAGTCATATGCGCCGTAACCAACGCTTAACTCGCCTGTTTTTATATTGTCGTATTTGTCGTTTGCATAAATAAATACATCATCCCTTCTTTTCCAGTTGCCTTTTTTGTCTACCAGGTGTTGGTATTTTCCAGCTTTGTCGTTTTGCACCAACCAGCTTAAGTTTCCTTTTTTTCCTTTCACCGTTTCGCCGTGCCCTTGCATGTTTGACTGACCGGCAAGGATGAAGACTTTAACCGGTTTTTGTGAGTAGGCTTTTGTACCTGTGGATAAGGCAACTATAAGTAGGCACGCTAGGAACCTGAATGGGGATATGATTTCGATGTTCATGTAGTTTATTTAAATTTAGTTGTATAAAATTGCTTCACTGCGCTTTTCAAAGAAATACCTGATGCGACTGGCCTCAACCTCCTGCATTTTTTTGCCTGAAGCGGTCATGCGTAATTCTAATGGGTGATCGGTATCGCCTAGGCAGGAGGCGGTGGAGTAATAGATTGGTATATGTAAATGCTTAATTACCCTTTTTCTTAGGTTAAGTTCTTCAGGGACTCCCGTGCCTGTAATTGAACCGTCAAGGAATGCCACCTGTTCTTTTTTGTTTCGCTGGAATTGTAGGAAACTATTTTGAAGTCTTCCTTTTGGGGTATGATGGGCGCTTGTATCGATCAATTTTACTTCAGGTTTTGTGTGGTATTTTATAAAGTCGGCGCCAATTCGTGGTGTTTCAATCGGAAAATGGTGGCCATAAAGGGTTTGTTTTCCCCGGGTACAAGGAATCACGGTGGCTATGCCGCCCAGGTTTATGTATTTGTTAATCAACACCATCGAGTTTTCTGCCACTGGCACAACAGAATCGTTTAGGCCAATCATATGCAAAACAGGAACTTTTGCTTTTGCCAAAGCTTCCAGGTTGTCTATTGGATTGTTCGCATAGTTCTTCGCCTCCTTATCCGATGCAAAACCATATTCAGTCTTTAGCTTTTCCCAATCTTTTTTTGAACCGTCACTTGCCCCAAAACCGGCTGGCCAGCTTTTAAAATCGCAAACAGGTGCCTCGGCATAAATGCAGCTTACCTTATTTGGATTTTGTTTTGCCCAGTTGTATACGAACAAGCCTCCCCGGCTTACACCTTCCAATGCAACTTTTCTGTTGAAGTTATGTGCCTTAATCAGGTATTTATAAAATCTATCCCACGATTTCATAGCTTTAGGGCTTCCAAATTGAGCGTTGGTATTTATATAGGCCAGGTGATAACCTTCTGAAACCAATATGCTGTCCATTTCGGTATGCCATCCCGGAAAGCGGGCTCTCCAAACCCATGGATTACCCTCAAGGGGTATGGCCGGCTCTATGATTCGTGCGTTTTTATTGCCAAACTCAAAATCGTACCGGTTAAAACCTTTCCATGTCGTTCTCTTCCCCGGGAATGTTTGGATAACTAGTTTTCCTTCAACACCGGTAAGTTGCTTATAGATTATTTTTGCCATTTCACCTGCTCCCTGGCCATTGGGATGAATATTGTCAGCATAGAGCTCTTTTTTTCCAACAAATGGCGTAAAGAGGTCAATCAGTTTCAAATTCTGTTCCCTGGCAATTTCCTGTATTAACGGATTGATCTTGTATTCAACGATTTCGTCGCTAATGGTCAGTCCGCTTTTTAATACGGGAACGGCCAAGCAAAGATGAATGGCTGGTTTTGATTCCAGGTTTTTAAAGGATTCCAGGAGTTTTAAATAATCAGATTTAAACTCGTCACCAAACTCCCAGTTATAGGGTTTGCTATCGTTGGTTCCCAATTTGATAATGACAATATCAGGATTAAATTCTAATGCCTGCTGATATGCCCCTGTTTTTATGTAAGGCATATTACCTTTTGAAAGCAATGTACGCCCGCTTACCCCAAAATTTCTTACCACGTAATTTTCTCCCAGCATCCTTCCCAGCTGTACGGGATATGCATCTTTTAAACGATCTTTTATTCCGTATCCAAACGTAATGCTATTACCAATGCAGGCAACTTTAATTGTTTTATTAGTCTGTGTATGACCATTTTCTGCAAACAGGAAGGTAAAGAAAATGGCAGCTATTATAATTCGTCTCATTTCAAATCAATTGTTTTCTCGGTGTATTTTGAATTTTCATCGCGAAAATTCATGAATAATCGGGCTAATTGGTGCTTCTTTCTGATCATGGTTTTTTATATTCCTTTGGGAAACGGGCATCAACATCGTCCCACCATTTTTCCAGTTTTGAGTACAGTCTTTCTCTAACTTCGGGCAATTCTTTTGAGAGATCGTGTGTTTCACCAATATCGTCCTTCAGGTTGTAAAGCTCCTGACGGTTGTCGTTAAAAAATACAATCAACTTATAATCGCCTTCGCGGATGGCACTGCTCGGACTTCCTTTTTGATTGGATCGATGCGGGTAGTGGAAATAGACGGCATCGTGAATTTTTTCCTTTTCCCCTTTAAGCAAGGGCACTAAACTTTTACCGTCAACATGTAAATCGGGGCGTAATGGTTCTCCAATCATTTCGAGAATGGTGGGGTAGAAATCCATACTGGTAATAACTTCATCCGAAACAGTTCCCGGTTTGGTTTCGCCTGGCCATTTGATAATAGCGGGCTCCCTGATTCCTCCTTCGTATAACCAGCCTTTGCCATATTTTAATGGTGCATTTGAGGTGGGTATTCCCTCTGAGGTATTTAATCCTCCGTTATCGGAAAAGAAAACGACAATCGTGTTATCGTCAATCCCTTTTTCTTTCAGTTTACTGAGCACCTTGCCCACAGCCATATCCATTGACTCAACCATGGCGGCATAGGTGGGATGATCTTGTTTAGTTCTGTAAGTAAAAGTTTTATCGCCAAAAGTTCCTTCTTTAAATTTTTCTTCGTCGGTCAGACCCAGTTGTTTTTGCTTTTTCAAGTATTTTTCAACCCTGTCTTCAGGTGCGCTAAAGGGCGCATGGACCTGGTAAAAAGAAAGGTACAAAAGAAATGAGCTATCGGCATTAACATCGATAAAATCGGCTGCTTCCTGTGCCAGGCGGTCTGTCATGTATTCTCCATCAGGTCCGTTTTCCAGGTTGGGAATGTTCCAGGGGGAAAAGTATTTGTTTTTGATATACAGGCCACCTCTAAAGTGACCCCCAACATTGATGTCGAAACCTTGTTTGTCGGGCCAGAATTTCCCCTCGCCAGCCCTGTTGTTCAAGTGCCATTTGCCCAGGAAAATATTTTTATAGCCGGCCTCTTGCATTATTTCAGGGAAGAGTACTTCTTCGAGAGGCAAATTTCTTTCGTAATCGGGGTTTCCAGGGCCTCCAATCCATTGGGTAAGATTAATACGTGCCGGATTTTTACCGGTTAATATGGAGGCACGCGTTGGCGAACATATTGGAGAAGCTGCATAAGCCTGGGTAAACCGAACACCTTCGCTCGTCAGTTTATCGATATTAGGCGTTTCGTAAAAAGTACTCCCATTGGCACCAATGTCCATCCAGCCCATATCGTCGATTAATAAAAATACTACGTTTGGTTTTTTTTCCGGATTGGAAAAAGTACATGACAACATAGTCGAAACAACTATCAATACTAATATATTTTTCATGGTTGTTGTATAATACAATTGGTTGAACTGATTTTGAATGTTTATTACTTACTAGACGAAAATTGTTGCCAAAACCCTATGTCATTTGGATAAAACAAATTATTTATTTGACTTGGGAAGGGCATTCCTCCATCCCAGGTTTAGTTGTTGAGAAAGTGCCTGTACAATTTTTTTATATTCCACAACGTTTGCCAGATTCATATTTTCCTTTGGGTCAGTCTGGTGATCGAACAGTTCCCTATTTAAAAGTTCTCCCTTTTTCTTTTCTTTTTTATTCCAGCCGTACCATTCCACATAACGATATCTGTCGGTTCGTATGGCATATCCCATTCTTTCATGTTTTCGTGTTTCCGCAGGACCAAACCTCCCCAGCAAAAATTGACTGAAAGCAGCCGATTTCCATTTTTTTTCAGGATTTTCGAGAAGCGGTACGGTGCTGCTTCCCTGAAGATGCGATGGAATATCGAAACCTGTCATTTCAATCAACGTTGGATAGATGTCTACAAATTCGGTTAGGGCATTGCTTTGCTGCCCTTTTGCTTTTACGCCAGTTCCGCTTATAATTAATGGCACATGTGTGTCGATTTCGTAATTGGTCATTTTGCACCAGCCGTTGTGTTCGCCCAGTTTCCAACCATGGTCGCCCCAAAGCACTATAATGGTGTTTTCGGTCAGGCCGAGCCTGTCCAATTCGTCGAGCAACCTGCCAATTTGAGCATCGATGTACGAAACACTGGCATAATAGCCGTGTTTAAGTTCTCTTTGGCGTTCTGTTTGCCAGGGTTTTTCGGATGGAAGAGGTAGCTCATGGCAATCGATGTATCCCTTTAGTTCCTGGTAACCGTGGTTGGCATATTCCGGGCTCCCGTCAGGTGTGAACTGGTTTTCTGCCAACGGGATTGAATCCCTGTTGTACATGTCCCAGTATTTTTTGGGGGCGTTAAAAGGCAGATGTGGCCGATAGTATCCTACCGAGAGGAAAAAGGGTTTGTCAGACTTAGCCAATTCCTGCATTCTTTCTATGGCCAGGGTGGTTTGTGCACCATCAAAATAGGCATCGTCACCCTTCGTGCCAATTTCAGTAGCTTTGGCTTTTACATACCAATGACCCAATTGGTCGATGGTCGATTTTCCGGCGGCTTTCAGTTTTTCAATCTTTTCCTGTTGAATTTTTATATTTTCTTCATTTACATAAAACGCATCCGGGTCGAATGGAAATCCTTCGATATGTGGTTTTTCTGTCCATGAAATGGTGTCGGGAAAAATATTGTGAAATGTTTTACCAAGACCAATGGTAGTGTAACCACTTTGTTTAAAAAACTGGGGCAAGGTAACAGCATCAGGGACGGCGGCGCGAAATTCGCTCTGCAAATCCCAAACCTGAATGGAATCAGGGCGCAGACCGGTAAGTAAACTGGCCCGTGAGGCACTGCAAACGGCCTGCTGACAATAGGTACGTGTAAAAGTCACACCCTGGCCTGCCAACCGGTCGATGTTGGGCGTTTTTATGTCCTTGTTTCCGTAGCATCCCAGCTCTGGCCGAAGGTCGTCGACGGGGATGAAGAGGATGTTGGGACGAGGTTTTGATGTTGTTCCCTGTTGAGAACAGCCATAACAGGCTAGCAATAATACTAATATAACAAAAATTGGATGTAGGGTATTTTGTTTTTTTATACACTTTACCATTTTTCAAACTTTTAACTTAATTCGTATAGGCTTACTGAAATTAATTATCAGGTACATGCCAATTATTAATAGTTGTATTTTCGACAATAGACATGGGGTTATTTTAAACCCGCAATATGCATTAGAAATTCTATTACACATTGAAATTATTTTAAAACAAGACATTTCGTTGCATCACTTCACCTCACCAGAACGATGCTCCCGAAAGTAATCGGGACAAGTTATGCCTTGTTTCAGTAATGCCTTGTTTTATTGTACTTGCAATGCTCATGACGAACCTCCAATGCATAATCCGGGTTAAAAGTACTCAATGACAATTTATACGATGCAAATACGCATCTATATAACAACTTGATAATATGATCATGACGAAAGCTTAACGAGCTATTATCCCAAATAATTAGTGCATCTAAGAAAACGCTCTATTTAATATATTCTCCTTGGTGATTACCCCGAACCCCTAAAGGGGAATTAGCTCTCTACGGGGAGTTCTGGTTCTCCCTTTAGAGCCTGTCCCGAACTCGTATTCGGGAGAGTTAGAGGGTTTTTAAAAGAGAATTGTTGCCTTTTCTTATAGCCACTAATTATATATAAAGGAAACAGGTGAGCTAACTACTGACCTGTTTCCTCACATATTATTTAGTTAAATTATTATTCCACACCTGTTCTTTTGTCCCACCACACCTGTGTTCCGTAAAAGATATCTTCTTCCTCAACATCGTACGGGAAATTAATATTTAGTGATTTCTCTTCATCGGCATACGCTAACCTGAAAGGTGGCCTGTTGTGGGCGGATGCATATTCTGCCGATACTCCTGTAAGAAGCGGAACATCGGTTCGCCTTACTTCTGACCAGGCTTCAACACTTTGCTTAAATAAAGCAACGTATTTTTGCAGGGCAATCTTTTCAAGATTAGAAGTGGTTCCTCCGTCCCAGATCACTTCAGGCTCAGCCAAAAATGTGGCTATTTGGGACGGTTCAATCTGCCCACTTTCCATACATGAATAGGTAATGCCCATTTCATAAGCCACTTTAGCATCACCGGTAGCAAGGTCGCGTTCATACGCTTCGGCCAGACCGAAATATACTTCGGCACAGTTCATGTAAGGCACAAAGCCTGCAGGATCGTTCATAAACCAATCTCCAATATGTGATCTGTTCGCATTGTTATTCATGGTGTCGGAAGCTTGAAAAGGTCCCATGCGGTGACCACTATAAACGCCATAGTCATTTTTATCGGCATAAACAGGAAGGCGCGGATCGTTGTTGTCCTGCAAGGCGTCAATAATAGGTTGTTGCAGCCTCCAGCCGGTTTTTTCAGCGTCGCCGCTTGTACCCATTGATTCGTACCAAATTTCCTGGTCAGGGGCAATCCCGGGAAACCACCAATAAGCATTATCGCTATTCTCAGTCATAATAGGATATTTGGTTGAATTGTTTAAAATATCCTGGATAGTAGCTGAAGCTGTTGCAGCATCGGCTGACGACATACGAATCGCAACTCTAAGGCGTAAAGAGTTACAAAACTTTTTCCAAAGCATAACATCTCCATTCAATATAAAATCACCTTCACCAATGTTCTCGCCATTTTCGTCAAACATATCGGCGGCAGTTTTTAATTCCGACAAAATTGTGTTGTAAACCAGTTCCTGCGAATCGTATACTGGATAAGTTATTCCTTCTCCTAATTTAAAAGCCTGTGAGTATGGAATATCACCCCACATGTCAGTTGTCTTCTGTGCATTGTATGCTTTAAAAGTAAGTGCGGCTGCGTAGAGGTTATCGTTTCCTTCCTCTTTTGCTAGTCTCATGGCGTCAACAGCGCGAGTCATTATATTATACATGCTGGTCCACATGCTATTGTTAATACCAACTCTGTATTCGTAGTCATCGGAACCTATGTATCCACAATACGTACCTGTGTAGTAGCAGCTCAGTCTGGTTCCGAACAATGTGCCTGCAGATAATGTCATTGAAGAACCAAGAACATTAGTTCCCGGTACAACAGTGGCCGCATTGGGGTTCGTATTCAACTCATCAAATTCGCTAGTGCATGATGCCATTGCAAGCAAAGCGCCAACCGAAAGAAATAATAATGCTTTAAATATCTTTTTCATAATCGAAACTTTTTTTAATTACAAAATTCTTATAAACTGATTTTTAGCTTAAATCCAAGGTTGCGGGTAGTTGGAATATTAAAGTTCTCAAAACCAACACCGGCTTCTCCTCCGCCAAAACCAATTTCCGGATCAATACCCAAATCAGCTGTGCTTTTATCTCTGTATAGAATCGCTAGGTTTCTGCCAACAAATGAGATGTTAATTTTTTGAATCCAGCCTATGTTGTCGAAATGGAAATCATATCCTACCACAAGCTCGCGAAATTTCACATAGGTTCCGTCAAGTATCGAATATTCATGGTTATTCCACATCCACGAGCCCAGGTAATAATCCTGTGCTGATACGCGAATGTCGTTTTTTGTACCATCTTCAAAAACACCATCAACAATCAAACCGGTTTCCCTTACATTATTTTTAGTGGTTACTTCATATGCTCCGGTTGGATAAGAGTGCCAGGCGGTGGTGCTAAACATATCGCCCCCAACTTTGGCATCAATTAAAAAGCTCAGGTTAACGTTCTTATATCTAAATGAGTTTTTTATACCTCCTGTCCAGTCCGGCGTTACCGTACCTAGTTTCTCACCAACATTGGTTGTTTTGGGAAGCCCTCTCGCATCTACAACGGTATTTCCCTCATTATCTTTAACAAATGGTAACCCCCATAAAACACCCCATTCTTCTCCGGGTATACCCAGCGATTTCACACCTCCAAACCCGGCAGAAATAACATACGATTCAAGGTCGCCATATAATGAATTAACCATGCTCTTATTTTTTGCCCAGTTAATTGTTGCATCCCAATTTAATCCAGACTTGCTGTCTAGGATTTTGCCAAACACCATTAATTCAACACCTTTATTTTCAATCTCGCCTGCATTTAACAGCATGGAGCTGTAGCCTGTTGTACCGGATGTGGCGACAGACAATATTTGGTTTACTGTTGTTTGGTTATAATAAGTAAAATCTAAAGATATGCGATCTTTTATAAATCTTAAATCAGCACCAATTTCATAAGATTGCGTTTCCTCAGGTTTTAATCCAACAGGAGGCATAGTGCTGGAAGCCGTAAATGTTGAGATTGAATTGAAAGAATTAGCAGAATAAACCCTGTCCAATTTATAAGGATCGGTGTCACCACCAACTTTTGCCCAACTCCCCCTTAACTTGGCATACGATAAAACATCAGATTCGATTTGAAATGCGTCGGTTACACTTAGGCCAAGGCTTACCGATGGATAAAAATAGGACCTGCTTTCAGAAGGCAATGTCGAACTCCAGTCGTTACGGCCGGTTATCCCTAGAAAAATAAAATCTTTATACGATGCATTGGCTGCAAAATATGCACTGTGTGTTTCATATTCGCGTGTGTACATACTTACTGTTGGATTACCATTCACGTTGGAGATGGTATACAGGTCGGGGACGGTAAGGTCAGCTGCACTCATATACGTGTTCTTGTAAAAGTCGTTCCTGTAATTTGCGCCTAATAGCCCATCGATACGGAAATCGCCAAAAGTCTTGTCGAAATTAAGGATGAAATCGGCGTTAATTTCTTTGTTAAAAATTTGGGTTTCGTTGAATTGCCCGCCTCTTCCCAAACGTATATTCCGGAAAGTTCCCGATTGGGTAATGTTTTTACGGTATTCATTATAGAAATCAATTCCTGCCCGTCCTGTAGCGGATAACCAGTCGCTAATATCATAGGAAGTACTTATGTTACCAAACATTCTATCCCTGGTGAAGCCATGGGTGTTTCTGAGCGAATAAAAAGGATTATCGCCATTAAACATGTAATCGTCATTCCCTTTTTCGTAAAATAAATCTTTCGCGTATTGTGTATCGTAATCTCTTTGCAACCACCCAAAAATGTCGGCGTACATGTAACCATTATTTGGTACGTTATCACTTTCCTTTCTTAAATAGGTAACATTGGCAACTGCAGTTAACTTTTTAGTTGGAGTTAGGGTTACATTTGAGGAGATAGTATTCTGCTTTTGATCCGTATAGTCAACAATACCTTTCGAGTCCAGATTCGTGATCGTAATTCTTCCCGATGCTTTTTCTCCGTTTGAAGTAACGGTAAGGCTGTTCTCGATATTATGACCGGTATTGAACCATTCCTTTACGTTATTCGGACGTGATACCCATGGGCTGTCCGCTCCTGTAGACCATTGGTCGAGATTAAGTCCGGCATCTAATCTTGGCCCCCAGTTAATGGGGTGATTATCGTTCACTCCGCCACCGGCGCCATCAACATAATTATATCCAAACTGTTTTGCGTATTCATTATAAGTTAATGATGTACCGTTTTCTTCGTTATATTTATTGTAAAGATATTCGCTACCGTCTCTACCTCCTCCGTATTCGTTCTGAAGTTTTGGGAAATAGGCCGGTTGGTTGAAAATTACTGAAGAGTTAAATTCAACCCCAATATTTTTGCCTCCTTTACCTCCTTTTTTGGTGGTGATAATAATAACTCCGTTCGTGGCGCGACTGCCATAAAGGGCGGCTGCATTTGCACCCTTTAGCACTGTCATAGACTCAATGGTATTAGGATCGATATCAGAGGCTGTATTACCCCAGTCGGTACCACCATTTCCCCGAAGGTTGGGTGAAGAGTTATCTATTGGAGTGCCATCGACCACAAAAAGTGGTTGATTGCCAGAAAATGAAGCATTACCTCTTATCACAATTCTTGAAGAGGAACCAATGGTGCTACCCCCACTTGTAACCTGAACACCTGCTACTTTACCCGAAAGGGAATTAACAATATTAGGATCGTTTGCCTGATTTAAATCGTCCGACGAAAGTTCCTGAACAGCATAACCAAGCGTTTTTTTCTCCCTGGTAACACCAAGAGCGGTCACAATTACTTCGTCAAGGCCGATATTTTCCGGCACCATCGAAAAATTGTAAACATCCGATGACGAAATGGGAACTTCAATAGTTGTCATGCCTAAAAATGAAGCAACCAGTGTCTTAGCATTTTCAGGCACTTCCAGGCTAAAATTCCCATGAGTATCGGTGATGACACCAATACTGGTTCCTTTTACCGAAATGGTTACGGCAACAAGCTTTTCTCCGGTCTTCCCCGAAGTCACGGTCCCGCTTATGCTTCGGGTTTGCGCGTATGCACTTAGCATTACGATGGAGAGCAAGCAAATTAGAAATAATTGTTTTTTCATCTTCAAAGAATTTAAGTTTAAAAATATGATGGCTAAATATTTGTTAAAATGAGGATTTTATAAGTTCAATCATATCTTCTTTTGTTGCAACGCGCGGATTGCCTTCGTAATCGGGCAATACCATACATTGATCCGCCAGTTTTTCAATTTCATTTTCAGGCATATTAACATCACGCAGTTTTTTGTTCAATTGAATTTGTTTCAGAAACCTACAAATTTCGTTTTGAGATTGAGCAGCCGCTCCTTTATCGGTTACAGCATTTAATTCAGGATTTAATATCCGGGCTAATTTTGAAAATTGAGGTATTGCTGCTTCCCAGGTAAACTCAACGAAGGCCGGATAAACAATGGCCAGGGCTTCGCCATGTGCAACTTGTGGATACATGCCTCCAATGGCCATTCCCATTCCATGGGGTAGGGTAACTCCGGCATTGGCAATACAAAGCCCGGCAAGGGTATCGGCCCAGGCCATTTTTTCACGCGCTTTTATATCTTTTAAATCGGCTAGTAATTTGGGTAAGTTTTTTACCACAATTGCAATGGCTTCCCATGCCAGCAAATCGACATATGCTCCCGTACCCGGATTGATTGTGCTTTCGAATGCATGACACAATACATCGAAACCGGTTGTGGCGGTTACAAAAGCGGGAACGGTTAACATCAGTTCTGGATCGATAATACACACCTCCGGGTATAAAATATTATTGTACAGGGCCGATTTGTCGCGTTCCTGTGTATTTGTAACCACTGCCACCTGGGTAACCTGAGAACCGGTACCCGAAGTGGTTGAAACGGCAATAACCGGCAATAATTTTTCGGGATCGGGTTGTGGCGATTTATAAAAGAGGTAATCCCAACAAGAACCTTCATGTGTTGCGGCTACCGATATCGCTTTAGCTGAATCCATGCTGGAGCCGCCCCCCAACCCAACAACTACCTCGGCGCCAAAATTGCGGGCTATCTCGGCACCTGCAGTTATCGATTCGATAGTTGGATTTGGAATAACCCCGTCGTAGTGGGCCACTTCAACACCGCCATCCCTCAATATCTTTTTTACCCTGGTGTATTGTTCCTCGAAAGCGGGATTAGTTGTAGCTGTGGTGACCAATAAAACTTTGTTTCCGTATTTTTTTACCGTTTCGGCAAGTTCGTTAATTCGTCCTATCCCGAAGCGTATTTCCGTAGACTGATGGTAATTAAAGTTTTTCATTATAATAATATTTCATATACAATTAAAATTGATTGTTTTTAACAGCACCGTGTAGGATGCGTCCAATATTCCGGACGCATTTCATGCGTAAATATTAAAGGTCAATGATCACCTTCATCGTTTCTCCTTCTTTTTGTTCAATGTATTTGTATGCATTCGCATATTCTTCAAAAGGAAAGTGTTTAGAAATCAGAGGTTCTGTTATGATTTTTCCTTCCGCAATCATTTGTACTGCCACTTCATAATCTTCGTGGCGATACATCATAGAACCGGAAAGATTCAACTCGTGTTCGCCAACATAATACATGTTTACGGTTGGATTTTTGGCGTATACACCCAGAATTACCACATCTCCACCCTTTTCTACGTTGGCAATTAGGACATCCAATGAAGATTGCACGCCGGCAGCTTCAAGGCCAACCTGAAAACCTTCATTGCCAAAGATTGATTTAATCCCTTCTTCAAAAGGTGTTTCCGATACGTTCAGTGTTGCTTCAATACCACATTCCTTTGCTTTTTGCAACTTATAATTGTTGATGTCGGTGATAAGGACCTTTTTTGCACCGCGTGCCATCGCAAACTGTGCTACCAGGTTACCGATTGTGCCGGCACCGGAAACAACCACATTCTTTCCTTTGATTTCTGCAACACGGCTGGTGGAGTGAGCACCAACGGCAGCGGGTTCAACCATGGCTCCCTGCTCAAAAGTTAACGAATCGGGAAGGACAACCACCCGATCTTCGGGAACAATAAAATAGTCCTGGGCAACTCCCGGAGCTTGGAACCCCTGAACCTTCAGGTTCTGGCAGGCATTGTATTGCCCCCTTTTGCAAGGGCCACATACTCCGCACACCAGCTGGGGGCGTGCCGTGGCTTTCATCCCGGGTTTTACCTTAGATACTTGCTTGCCAACGACCTCCACGGTGGCCGAATATTCGTGCCCTTGAATAACAGGGTAGGGCGTTGCGGGGTGTTCGCCATGATAGACATGTATGTCGCTTCCGCAAACTCCGATTTTTTCTATTTTCAAAAGCACTTCATTCGGTTTAATCTCCTTTGGAGCAGAAGTGTTTTTGAATTCGATCACTCCCGGCGATGTCATTATAGCTTGTCTCATTACTGTTTTTTTTAGAAAAATTCCGAGGGGAATGATACCCGTCCAAAAATTAACATTCTACTAATTGAACTAATCTATGAAAATGCGAAATACAATATTATTAAAGTCGCTGTAAGGATAAGAGCTAGCGCCCTAGGATCTTTTACTGAGGTAAGTTTTCCTCTTACTACAGCCAAAGGGTGTTCCCAGGTGTAGTTGTCAATAACTTCTTGTTTGGGCTTTTCTGTTGCAAAACTTACGGTAAAATATATGATTGAGCATAGCACAAATAACCACCATGCCTGCATCATAAAAGGAATTTGTAAACCTTTTGTAATGTACATGTACCCGCTAATGGGTTCAAAATCGAAACAAAATGCAATGATGCCTAGGATTAATCCCAAGGTTAAGGTGATGAAAGCAGCTTGCCGCGTTCCTCTTTTCGAAAATACCCCAAACAAGAATACTACGGCTACCGGAGGTGCAATGGCCGAAGCAATTTTGTTGATTGCCTCAAAAATACTAGAGAATTTATCGCCCTGAGTGGACCAGGCCATGGCCAGCACCATAACCAAAATTGCAGCATAACGACCAATTTTAATTTGTTGTTTGTCGGTGACAGTGGGTCTTACCCGCTTTACAATATCCACGGCAATAAGTGTTGCTGAACTGTTTAATGCAGCCGCAATTGTACTCATTAAGGCTGCCAGAAGTGTAGCAGCCATTAGGCCTTTTAATCCGACAGGTAGAAGCTGGTTAATTAAAACCGGTAAGGCCATGTTGGCATTGGTTCCAATAATGTCTTTAAATAGCACGTAGGCAATAACGCCAGGAAACACTAAAATGAAAACCGGTAATATTTTTAGGAAACCGGCAAAAATGGGCCCTACTTGTGCATCTGTTTGGGTTTTGGCACCTAAAACCCGCTGAACAATGGTTTGGTCGGAGCACCAATACCATAAACCCAAAATGGGGTAACCCAGCAGGCAAGCGTACCAGGTAAGTCCGGTGTCTCCTCCCAATGTGGCCAAGCTATCTTTGGAATGTAAAATTTTTAGTTGCCCGGGTTTTAAACTTGCTTTTAGTTCGGCAATCGTATTTATACCACTTTCTGATAAAGCAAATACGGCAAAGCCCGTTAGCATAATTGCACCAATTATTAAAATTACAGATTGTATAGTTTCGGTTACAACCACCGCTTTTAGGCCACCAAGTACGGTGTAAATTGTTGTTACTATTGAAATGACAAGAATTGAGGTAATGATATTTATTCCAAAGAAAGTCTCGAACACAACAGCACCGGCATACAAACTCATGCCAATGTGAACAAACAAGGCCCCAATAATGGCAATGAAGGCAAGAACCGTGCGCGACCTAGAGTCATAACGTTTTTCCAGGAACTCGGGCAAGGTTGATATTTTGCTTTTAAAATAAAATGGGGCGAAAATCAACCCTAGTAAAATTAAAGTTATTGATGCAAGCCATTCGAAATTACCCCACACCAAACCTTCGTTATAACCCGATGCCGCGAGCCCAACCAAGTGAATGGTTGAAATGTTTGATGCAAACAAAGCGGCACCCACCAAAACCCAGTTTAATCCCCTTCCGGCAAGAAAGTAGCTTTCGCTAGTCATTTTTTTTAATCTAACGGATAGAATACCAACGACTAATATTCCAACCAGGTAGATAATAATTATTGAAGAATCGATTAAACCTATTTTTTCACTCATTATACATGGGAATTAATTTTTTTTATAGAATCCAATGCGCTAAATAAAGATACTGGAGTCTAATTTGTAAGAGGTTGTGGTATCGCTCCACAACCTCTTTTAATTCTAAGTTGACTTTATTCCAAAATCGATTTCACCACTGAGTGTAACGTTTTGGTCTGTGTAGCATCAGTAAATGTTCCGCCAAATCCGTTCGTCAAGATCTGGTCAGAAGCATCAATTACCAACCTGGATTTTGGAAATTAACCCCAACGGCTTTGAATTTATTTTCTTCCGTTAAAGGAATCGGCCACATCAAATATTTATCATCGGTAACATTTCTTTCCTGAACAATGATCCTGTCATAATTAAATGTGCCTTCATTCTCAGTGATTTTCATGCCTGTAACCACTCCTTCATAGTCCTTTTGAATCTTCCATCTGCGAAGGTCATAGTAACGGTGCTCCTCAAAAGCCAGCTCTATTCTTCGCTCATTGCGCAATTTGAGTTCAAAATCCTGGGCAGAGATACTTGAAGGAACGTCAGGCATGCCGGCCCTGGCTCTGATTTTATTGACAGCCGCCAGCGCTTCAGAGGTAACCGCCCCGTTGGCGTAAAAGTCTGCTTCGGCAAAATTAAGATAAATCTCAGCCATCCGGAAATCGTGCCAATAACCGTCTACATTATAATTGTTCTTTGAAGCATAATTAATGAACTTCCTAAGGTAATAACCGGTTCTGGTATAAAGGTTACTGATCTCAGAGATTCCGCAATTACCGCCGACAAAAGTTTCCACAGGAACTGTATTGTTGCTTAGGTTATGATAATTGCCATTGCAATAAATCGTCGAAAAAAGACGGGGGTCGCGGTTTGCATATGGATCTGCAGGATCATACAAGGTGTTATCCACATTATAATTGGGCTGCAGATGCTGGTCATCCAGATAAGGCATCTCCGGATCAAGAACCGGCACACCATCAATGGTCTCATATGCATCAACCAATTCCTGCGAAGGACTCATGCCTGCTTTGGTTACATTGGCCAAAACAGGGAGGCCGTAATTGGACCACAGCGTCATTCGTGTGGTTCCTTTTATGGTCTCTTTCTCTTCTGCAGGATTCTCCACCCCTTCAGAGGCGGTGAGGAAATATTCCTGATACTTGCTATAGAGACCAGGGACAGAAATGCTTGCCGGATTATACAACCCAAAACCGGCACTCTCAAGTTTTTCCATCGCATCTTTAGTTACGGCAGCGGCTTCATTCCAATAGTTGTTGCCATCGTTCCACAACGGACTGGCTGCAAAAAGAATGGCTTGTGACTTAATGGCATTGGCCACCCCGCGGGTCATATACCCATCCTGAAGACCACTAACCTGACGATATAAAAGCTCAGGCTGGGCCATGGCAGCATCGCAATCGTCGATGATCGCCTGCACATTTTCATAAAACGTTGGCCTCTCCATGGCCGAGAAATCATAATCCAGAGGGAGCTCCTCTTTAAAGATAGGAACCGGACCATAACGCTTAATGAGTTGAAGATAATAATAAGCTCTTAACAGATAAGCTTCGCCTTTCCACTGGCCTCTGTGTTCTTCAATCTTAAAAAAAGGTACTTCATCCACATGGGCAATAAATACATTGCACGCACGGATCCCTTTATACATATCGTCGTAAAGGTTGCCATCAAGCAAATTATTGCTGGAACTCATGTTCCCCTGATAATATTGCAGGGTACTGTTACCGGGGACTACATCCTGGGCATTCTGCGCTTCATCGGTATAGGATGCTAAAAAGGTTCCCCCCGCACTACTCGCCCCATAGTAGGGCATATAAGAGTAAGCGGTTGCCAGGTATTTCTTGGTTAACTCGTAATCCGAAAAGATTTCATCATACGTCACCCGTCCATCCGATCCGAAATCAAAAGCGCTTTCGCAAGATGGAGCCAACAGGCTTACAGCCATTAATATATATACAATTCTTCGTTTCATCTTTTCTCTTTCTTAAAATGTTAGATTAAGCCCAAAAACAAACGCCCTGCGCGTAGGAGAACTGTTCACGCCGCTCATAAAAACCGTCATATCGTCGCTTTTCATGTTATCGAGCGTAAGCAGATTTCTTCCGCTAAAATAGATCCGGGCATCCTTGGTCCATACCTTATTAGACACACTGGCAGGAATCGTATAGCCTAAGGTTACCTCCCTCAATTGGACATAGCTTTTGTCCTGAAAGTAATAATCATTGGCTTTATGACTGGAACTTCCATCCAGTGATAAAGCAGGAGCCGTAATCTCTTCTCCATTGGCGTAACGCTCAGCAGTCCATGCGGTTAAATGTTGCGTGAAAAAGGTGCCGTTGTTAAACGACTCATAATAGCCACAACCGCTGTTAAATGAACTCACTTGTGAAACGCCATACAACAAGGCCGAAAGGTCAAATTGTTTCCATCGCATATTCAATTCAGCGCCATAACTGATTCTTGGGATACTTCCATAACCCATTGGGGCCATGTCTTTAGCATTAATAATCCCGTCGTTATTCAAATCCTGATAGATAAAATCTCCGGTTCTTGGTGAGGCGCCATCATAAGCTAGCCCGGAGGCTGCAATCTCATCGGCACTGTTGAAAAAGCCGTTTCCATTGGAATAATCAATCAGGTAACCCCAATGTTGTCCTACACGGTATCCGGTAGTTCTGTATGGATAAGCATAATCATCGCCCAGATTTAACTCTGCAATGCTTTCAACCTTATTGTCGTTAAAGGCAAAGTAACCATTAATCCCAAAGGAAAAATCTTTGCTGAAGTCCTTCTGGTAACCCAATTGGGTCTCAAAGCCATATGAATGTACTTCACCGTCATTCATCAAAGGAAGCGCACTGGAAGCAATACCCATCATGGCCGGCATGATCTTATTGGAGACCAAAATGTCGGTCCGCCGGTCATCAAAATACTCAAAAGCCAAAGAGACCTGATTCCATAAGCCAAGGTCGATCCCGATATTGGCAATCTTAGAGCTTTCCCAGGTGATATCGGGGTTACCCAATTGGGTCTCTCCAATGTTGCTTCCACTGGTGGTCAGGTTATCCTTATACAGGAAGCGCTCGCTGGTGCCCAATGCATCATTACCCACCAAACCGTAGGAACCATGAAGTTTCAGGAAGCTCACCGCCTCATTAGCCTTCAAAAAATCGAAGTTCGAAAGCACCAGAGCCGCAGACATGGATGGGAAAAATCCGTAACGGTTCTCGGAACTAAATTGCTCTGACCCCTGATAACCCGACACCAAATCGGCATATAACAGATTTTTATACGCATAACTCACATTTAACCCATAGGTCATTTTTATAAAGGGCTGAACACCAACCGCCGCCTGGGAACTATAATGTTGTTTTTGTATAAACGCACGGGCGCTAACCCCATGGTCTCCAAAGGTATTTTGATAACTCAAATGCCCCTGATATTCGTTCCTGTTAATGGAAGAGGTTTTCTTGGTGAATGTGACCGGCTCGTCTGTGGTGGAGCCAAATTTCATAAAAGCCAAACTGTCGGTTACAGTCTTATCCCGTATCCATCGCTCGTAATCGGTATTGCCATAGATATAAGAGGTCGGAATCGTATAATACTTTATCTCTCCTCCGGCTGACAAACCAGGCAGCAATTTCTTAAGGTCAATATTTAATCCGGAAATGGAAGAAATATGAACCCCGGTTGTTTTAGTGTATCCCGATCTGTTAATCTTGGCATAGGTTGAACTCCCTTCGGTTTCGGTAATCACCACATACCCTTCGGGTGTAAGAGGTCCATAAACAGTAGGGTCCAGGTTAAAAATAGTAGAATAGACATCATTTGACTGGGTGTCCATATTACGATTCAGCCTTCCCGATATATTCATGTAACCACTGATATAATCGTTGATCTTAATATCCAGGTTGGAACGGATATCAAACCGGTTGGTTCCAAAAGTCTCGGGAACGGTACCATCCGTCTTATAAGGAGAATCCTGATGAAGATAGCCCATTCCCACATAATATTTAAAGGATTCAGAACCTCCACGTCCGCTTACATGAATATCCTGTGTTTGAACCAACGGGTCGATAAACATATCGTACCAATTGTTATTGGGGTACAAGTCGCGATTTTCACCCGACTCGTAATTGGCAATGTCCTCAGCCGAAAATACAGGCGTACCGGTATTGCCATCGTTAGCCCAGGCCTCGTTATAAAGTCTGGCGAATTGTCCCGAATTTAAAACGGTAGGGGTTACAATAGATTTTTTCAGGGTGTAATTGGCATCTACGGTAATAGTAGACTCCCCATCATAACCTTTCTTGGTTTTCACCGAAATAATGCCGTTTCCTCCCTGGAAGCCATATAAAGAGGTGGCAGCGGCATCTTTTAATATGGTTATCGACTCCACATCTCTCAGATTCAGGTGTCCATAACTATCGGTTAGCATCCCATCCACCAAAATCGTTGGGGCTTTCCCATTGGTGGTAGAGATTCCTCGTATGTATCCGGAGGTATAGCCCGGGATTCTCCCCGTGAGGGCAGTCCCGAGGGACGAGGACTTGGTTCGGGATAAAACATCCTGACCTATGGTTATGGCCGAAGCCCCCACAGAACTCATGGTTCTGTCGCCGGTCAATAGAGACACCGTATTGTCGCGACCTGAGGCATCCGATTCCAAAACCACATTGAGGTCTTCCTTGTTAGTAAAGGTTACCTCCTGGCTTCTGTAACCGTTTAAGGACACAACGAATACTTCATTTTCAACAAGAACCCCATGTATGTTGAAGGTGCCATCCACCCCGCTCACACAATTAATGGCATTGTTTCGGGCCGTCACCTTAGCTCCGGGCAAAGCCCGTCCGAAAACATCTTTTACCGAGCCTTTCGTATAAGAGCCCTCTTTTTGGGCATGCACATGCCCCGCCGACAATACAAAGATCATCAGCAAGAAGGTTAATATTTTTGATGATATATAATTTCTGAAATTCATCATTTATTTAATATTTAATTGTAAACACTTCCAAGCCAGATTACCATCCGGGATTTTGAATGTTAACGCCGGTTTTTTCAAATAAATTGGAGACTTCTGTCGCATCAATCGGGTAAAGATTAAATTTGGCCGCATAGCACTTTTTTTCCAGACCTTGCCCGCTCCAGCTCTGTGTGTCCGGATCATAGGCATCGCCCACCTGAAATCGCATATGCGTAAAACTGCCGTCTTCATTCTTTTCGATCCACATACCCGTGGCATAACGTACAATATCCATATCTTCTCCGGGAGCGGTCCAGCGGCGCACGTCATAATACCGGGTTTCTTCATAAGCCATCTCAATCCGGCGTTCGTTACGGTACATCAAACGAAGGTTTTCCTGGTTAATGGTTACCCCTTCCACTTCATCCAGGTTGGGCATTCCCACACGATCTCTGATCGGCTTAATCGCCGCTAAAGCTTCTGTAAGATGGTTGTTTTCGATCGCACATTCGGCATAGTTAAGATAGATCTCGGCCAGCCGCATATAGCGCCATGAAGAGGAAACATTCTTACCTCTGCGCGATAAAGGATGATAGTGCCTGCGTGGATAATAACCCGTCTGCGTGCGCTTGGTATTACTACCATCAATACTACTGTTACCCGTCCTAAAAATATCTATCGTTGTAGTCTTATTGCTTGAATTAAGAGCGGTTGAACCATTGTAATAGACCGTGGCGTAAAAACGTGGATCCCGGTCCACATAAGGGTTGGTTTCGTCATATCCCGACCCGGAGGCAAAATTGGGGGAAAGATGTTTAACATCATTATACGGGTTCGCCAGGTCAAGAACATATTTTCCGCTTGTCATAGGATAGGCATCAACGAGTTCCTGGGTAGGGGCCATTCCTGCCGAAACCGCATTGTTAATAGGCAATCCCTGGAAATTCCAAAGATTACTGCGGGTATAAGTAACTAAAATACTTTCCTTATCTACCGGAACAGCAGAATAATCTCTGGTAGTTGTGCTGTATTCATGATAGGCGTTTGTCCCAAAAACAGAAGCGTTACGAACGGTGGTATACAATTCAAAATCATGTGCCAAAAGCTCGTCTAACGACTCTTTGCAAATGGCTTCGGCTTCCGCCCAATAATTCTGACCACCGTTATACAAAGGACTGGCCTTAAACAGGGCTACTCTGGATTTTAGTGCCGCCGCGACACTTTTATTCATCCTTTTGGCATCGGTACTTATTTCAGGTCGCCAGGGCAATTCAGGCGATTTCATGGCTTCGCGGCATTCACTGATAATAAAATCCGCAATCTCCGTATAGGTGGAGATGACCAGCGTTGACTCATCAAAATCCACATCCGTAGGCTCGGTAAGAAGATAGGCTTTGCCATACCGCTGCGCAAGATCGGCATAATAGAAAGCACGCAATACCCGGGCCTCGGCAGTCCATTGTTCACGTTCTGCCTCGGAAGGAACGGCGGCGGTCCCTATCCTGCTCAGGAACACATTAATGCGCCGAATTCTTTTATAGAAATAAGGCCATGCCTGAACACCATTACCAAAAATCCCTTTCTGGTAACCCAGTTTGTTATTGTTCCCAACTGCGGTACAGGCTCCAAGATAAAGAGAAGCGCTGTTGGCACCATTTCGGCCAATACTCCAGGAATCATCCGATATCGCAGTAGGTAGATTTTCAATCCCCACATAGGCATATCCATAGACGGGAAATTTCTCATAACAGGAGCTAAAATAACCTCCTGTAGTTGCTTCGTCGGCAAAAATCTCATCCATTGTCTGTGTTCCATCCGGAGAGATATCCAAAACATCCTCACACGAAACAAACAGAAATAAAGACAGGACAGCAATCCATATTTTTGTTTTCATAATATTTTCTTTTTCATTTAATAATTACACCAATCTAAAACGTAACATTTACACCAAAATTAAATATCTGGGTAATTGGAATCAGCGGGGAACGCCCAATTTCCGGATCCAGATGGGAAAAACGGTTATTGGCCCAGGTGATAAGGTTACTACCATTGGTGTATACTCTTACCTTTTCTATCCCCAGCTTGTTGCATAAGTTTTTTGAAAAAGTATAGCCAAACTCGGCATTTTTCAATCTCAGGTAAGATACATCCGTGGTGTAATATGAGTTAATTGTATGATTAGTATTTCTCTTATAGGAGGACAGAGCCGGGTAGGAGATCTCCTCTCCATTGTCCCAACGTTCCTGGGTCCAGGCATTTTTCTGGTAGGCAAAATAATATCCGGGATCTCCGTATTCCCATACTCCCGCGGCGGTAAAGTTCTTGGTTACCTGGGCAGCCCCCTGGAACATCAATGACAAATCAAACCCTTTATATGAAAAGGAAAACCTTGAACTGTAGTTGATTCGCGGAACGGTTGGATAGCCAATCACGTCTTTATCTTCAGCACCGATGTTACCATCCTCATTCAGATCCTTATATTTTAAATCCCCCAAACGAGGCGTGGCTCCCGAATAGGTGGTTTGATTAATCTCCTCTTCGGAAATGTAATACCCATTGCCTTCCGAATCCCAATCGACAATCATACCGGTATATTGCCCAATAGAGAGGCCTTGTTTTGTATAAGGTTGGTAATAGTTATCTCCCTTGCTGGCTTCATCGGCAAATACGTTTTTATTGATGGCATAAGCAAAGGTATTGCGAATGGAGAAAAAGAAATCATTATTAAGTCTTTTCTTATATTCCATTTCCACCTCAAATCCTTTATTATCGACAATTCCCAGGTTCGCTTTGGGATAAATATCAGCCAAACCGGTCACGTCAGATACCGTTTGGCGGGTAATCAGGATATTCTCTCTTCTTTCTTTAAAAGCATCCACCGACAAAGTCAGGGTGTTTTTCAAGAAGCCCATATCAATCCCATAGTTCTGTTTGTAGGCAACCTCCCAGGTAATATTTGGGTTTCCGAGCAAATTCTCCGACACAAACAAATCACTGATCGTTTTAATAGCTCCACTGGTTTTTACATTCATTTTATCCAGGTACAGGAATCGTGAACCGCCAATATTATCGCTACCCACTTTACCATAAGAGGCCCTCACCTTAAGATTGGAGAAAACATTAAGCGATTTAACAAAGGGTTCGTTCGACAGCACCCAACCAACAGATCCGGCAGGGAATATGCCATAACGATTACCCTTGGCAAATTGCTCCGATCCGTTATAACCAATATTGAATTCGGCCAGATAACGATTCTTCAACCGGTAGGTTCCGCGACCGGCAACACCCATATAATTATACGGCAGTAAATTTTCACTGCTGCCACTAGCCACTTCTTTATTGTCGCGTTGTGCCAGCACCATCCCTGTCACCTTATGTATTTTATTAAAGGTGCGGTTATAATTGATTACCCATTGTAAATTCGAGCTGTACCTAAAACTGGAACTCTTGGAAAGGGAAATGGGATAAAACTGAAGATCCTCTTCGGGTGTAAATTGAATGGCATCGTATATTTCGCCTTCCAGAGTCTCCTGCTCATTAATATCAAACTGATAACTGGTATTACTCTTACTTCCAGAGATAGACGAGCTGGAATAGGTGTCAAAAGAGGCCATTACTTTTGAGGATAGCCCCTTGGTGATCTTGCTTAAGTCAAAATCAACATAGGCGGTGGTATTCAGGTTATCGGATTCAGAACTGTTATAGCCCCTAAAATTCAATATGTCGTAGGGATTTTTGTTGCTTACGTTATCGGGGGTAATAGGATACCCTTCGGGGATTCCATACTTTTCCCATCCTGCGGGAGAGAGCGGCCCGGGTGTAACCGGGGTCATGGAATTGATCCCCACATATACTTGAGAAGCCTTCGAGGTGGTACCATTCACCTTATCTACATAGCCGGCCAGCTTAACCCCGGCGGAAATCCATTTGTTCACTTTCATCTCCACGTTGGTTCTGAAATTGTAACGGTTCAACTTAAACTGAGGATCATATCCGACTTCATCTTTAGATAGGGCATCGTAAAAACTTTTCTGATTGAGAACACCTGCGTTGAAAAAATACTTGAAACGATCGTTTCCGCCCGACATATTTACATTGTATCGCGACATGGGCGCAAAGTCGTTGAGCATGATATCATACCAATCGGTATTGGGATAAAAAGGACTGGTTCCAGCCTTCATCAGTCCGATCTGCCGTTCTGTATATTTGGGGGCATACCCATCGTTAATCAGGGCCTGGTTTCTCATTTCGGCATAATCCCACGAATCCAACATCTCGGTTTTGTAGGTTAAATGTTGCAGCCCGAATTCATAAGTAAAACTGATAGATGGTTTTTCGTTTTGACCTACACGGGTCGTCACCAAAATAACACCATTGGCTCCACGAACCCCAAAAACGGCCGTGGCCGAGGCGTCTTTCAAAACTGTCAGGCTCTCTATCTCATTCGGATCGAGCTGGGTAATATTGTCCCGGGGAATCCCATCCACCAAAATCAATGGCTGAGCTCCGTTGGTTGTGCTGAGCCCTCTCAGATAAATAGAATAGCCTTCAGCGCCGGGACGACCACTGCTCTGTATCGTCGTTAAACCCGGCAGCTGACCGGTGAGTGCCCCAATGACGTTGGGGGAGGGACTTTGCTTGATTAATTCTGTTTTTACCGCGGCAACCGACCCGGTAACGCTTATTTTCTCCTGCTTACCATAACCTACAGCCACAACTTCTTCCAGTTGTGTAAGTGCAGATTGCATAACGACATCAATAACTAAATTCTTTTTTAGGGGTATTTCTTGTGTTTCCATCCCGATAAAACTGAAAACCAATACCACTCCATCCGGAATGTTTTTCAGGATGTACTGCCCGTCTGCACCGGATGTGGTTCCAATAGTGGTTCCTTTTATCATCACGGTTACTCCGGGGATTCCCTGGCCATCTGTCCCGCTAACGGTTCCCCGAACCGTTTTGTCAGATTGTTCCAACAGAATAGGAGGTTCATCTTCAAAGTTCAAGTTATCGGCAATTGCCTGTCCTGAACTTGCAAGAAAAATAAAATAAGCAAAGAGAAGTGCCTTTTTTATTTTCTGATTGAGCAATTTGCAACCCTCTCGAAGGAAGGAATGATTGAATCGTGTTTTTTTCATAAGAGTTTAATAGTTTATTTATCGGGTTATAACTTACTTATCAAACTTGTTTTGCATAAATTATAAGCCTTAACTATGTGATATTTGCATGTTTTTATTAGCCCGCATGGTAGGCCACCCAATAGGTCTAATTAAAGCCTGTTAAAAAAGCGGATCGATTTCGGTTTTGTCATTATGTTCCCCAAGAATCCACAAGACCTACTTTTTCTGACACGGTGGCTGATTTACTTTCATCTAATTAGCACAAGCACTATTAACCCGCAGGAATATTTAGATGACATCAGATTTGAAGGCTTCATAATTGGAATGCTTTTTTTACTCGGTTAAATAATCATTACATTTCTAATTTATTTGCAAAGCCTATGTTCTCATTCTTTCCTCCTTTCTTTCTATTGGTGATTAAACTTGTTATAATTAGGATTTCGGCCACTTTATCCATTCAGTCCCACTATAAGCCTGGGATCCACAATGTTCTAGTTCTGTACGTTTCAGTTTTTTACGACAATTGTCAATTCTTTCCGGCTTCACTAACTAAATCACGACTCTCTCTCTGTTAATTACATTCAGGTTTCCAGAACTTATGAAAATACGCCATTTTTAGGGCCTATTTAGAATAAAGCCTTTTTAAAATAGATTTTAAAAGTAAACAATACATTTTAATAATCCAACTTATAAAAATGATATTAATAAGTTATAGAAGCAAACAAGTACTAAATGCAATATGAAAAAGCATGAAAAACAGATGGTTATAAAAATTAACATTTGTAAACACATATTATGTGGAGTTGTTTGTGTATGTTATTAATATTATTTTCATATTTTTGTATGGAGAGAACGAGATGATTATGAGAAAAGAATATGCAAAGATGGATGCGGCATTGCTGCATCAAACCAACAAAAAGGTAATTTTAAAACTAATAAAAGAGAAAAGCCAGATAAGTCGGTCGGAACTGTCCAGAGCAACAGGATTGACCCCGCCCACAATTACGCGAATTGTAAACGAGCTGGTGGATTCTGAAGGGATCGCGGAATACGTAGGCGTGGGAAATTCAAGCGGGGGAAGGCCTCCTGTGATCGTAAAATTCAAGTACGAAAGCAATTGCATTATTGGTATCGACCTTGGGGCAACATACATCAGGGGCTGCCTAGTTGACCTGAATGCAAATTTTATTTCGGAAATTCAAGTTCCTACTGAAATTGAACGTGGATTTGACAGTATAATCGAGAAAGTAGTGCAAGTGATAAACAAGCTTCAGAAGCGAAAGGAGAAAGACGCAAGGATTTGGGGTGTTGGAATCGGTGTTGCCGGGCTGGTACATAGCGAAACCGGGATCATAGAATCGTCCCCTGATTTTGGCTGGTCTAACGTCAGTCTGAGAGAAGTATTAGAGAAGAAGCTGGATGTGCCTTTTTTCTATGACAACTCGACACGTTTAATGGCTCTTTGTGAATTAAAGCTGGGGGAAAGACAAAATCTGAAAAACTTTACGGTAATCAACTTCGGTTACGGGATAGCTTCGGGGCTGGTGATCGAAGGAAACCTGGTGAAAGGTTATGCTGGTTTTGCCGGTGAATTCGGGCACATTGTGGTTGACACAAACAGTAAGGTACAGTGTAAATGCGGAATGTATGGATGCCTCGAGGCGTTGGCTTCGGGACACAGAATTGCCAACCGTGGCAAGGCCGAAATGGAAAACGGCAATGCCGATTTGCTGAAAGATTTGTGCAATAACAATTCCAACCTTGTGACTGCCGAACAAGTCGCCCGTGCGGCAAAAATGGGCGATGTGGCCTGTCTAAAAATCTACGATGAGGTCTCGGAATATTTGTGCAAGGGCATTGGCACAATTGCCAACCTTCTAAATCCGCAGACCGTTTATATTGGAGGTGGAATTTCGTTAAGCGGCCAGTTCCTTTTTGACTTAATTGAAAATAAAAAATCTAAATACCTTTTGCCGGCAAACATCAATGTCCAGATTCTTCCTTCCAGTTTTGGGGAACAGACAACAGAAATTGGTGCAGTATCGTTGGTTTTAGATAAAATTATGAACCTGGAGTTATCTGCCAAAAAAAAATAGGTTTTAATAGATTAAAATTTAATATTTTTTAGTTATGATTAGTTGTAGATTGTTTACATTCCTGATAATTGTTGTTGGACTCTTTGGTTGCGCTTCGCAAAGTTCTGATAAATCCAAAGAGAATGATGACAGCATGAATAATGAACGACCGAATGTCATTTTTATTTACGCCGACGATTTGGGACGCGGGTTACTGTCAGGCGAAGGGCAGAAAATTATCAAAACTCCCAACATCGACCGCTTGGCCGACGAAGGGATGCGATTTGAAAATGCTTATGGTTGTATGTTTTGTGCCCCTGCCAGGGCAAGCCTGCTGACCGGATACCATGATTGCCATGGCGATAAATGGAAAATTAGTGCCGGTGGGGCCTACAAAAAAATCTCAACAGGTGTGATGACTCCCCAGGAGATAGAATCAAAACTAAACCAGCAACAAGGCCAGATTCCGGAAAATGAAATATTTCTTGGCGAAGTTTTTAAAAAAGCGGGTTACACAACCGGTCAGGTAGGAAAACTGGAATGGGGGTTCTCGGCTACCCATAAACAGATGAAACGCCATGGCTGGGATTATTATTACGGATACCTCGACCATGTGCGGTGTCACGGCTTCTACCCTCCATTTCTTTTTGAAAATGGAGAATTGGTAAATATTGAAGGCAACACCGATATTCATTGTGGTAGAACAAATGAAAAAGAGACAGAAAAAGCTTTTAATCAAAGATGGAATATGGAAGGGAAAGCAGTGTATTCCCAAAACTTGTTCCTCGAAAAAATGCTGGGTTTTATCCGTGAAAACAAGGACAAACCCTTTTTTCTGTATCACCCTACGCAACTGCCTCATGGACCTGTTGCTACCCCGAAAGTATACGACGAATTTGTAAATGACGACAGGCTTACTCAGATTGAAAAAGAATATGCGTCGATGGTGAAAATGCTGGACGAGCATGTGGGTATATTAATGGACGAATTAAAAAAGTTGGGAATTGATAAAAAAACATTGGTGATCTTTTCATCGGATAATGGCCATGAGATATATTATAGCCAAGAGGGAAGAATATTAAAACCGGTTAGGAACATGTCCACCGGGGAGTTTTTCGACGACATAGAAACCAAATATTACAGCGAGCTGGGTGGCGATGTTTTTGATGGGAATGATGGCATGGCGGGGATAAAACGCAGTAATTGGGAAGGAGGGGTCCGTGTGCCTTTAATTGCACGTTGGCCCGGTAAAATTAAAAAAGGTATTACATCCAATGTATTGGTTGCCAATTACGATTTTCTCTCAACGATGGCTGATTTGGTGAACTATGATATACCGGTTGAAAAAGATGGAGTTTCTTATTTGCCGGAATTGTTGGGACAGGAAGGCAAGAAGCATAATCATGTGGTTTATTCTTCTTTTTTGGGCCCAGCACTGGTAACCTCAGATGGTTGGAAAATCAGGTACTTTATTTCTGAAGATATATTTCAGTTGTATTATCTGCCTAACGATTATCGCGAAGAGAATAACCTGATATCAGAACATAAGGAAAAGGCCGAGCACTTAATTGAATTATTAACGGATGAATGTAATGGCGACCTTAATAACGGTTGGTTTAGGGTTAGAAATATTATTTTGTCACCTATAAAAAAGTGAGATAAGGATTGTTATACGAGCAAGTTTCGGTTTCACCTTGATTATATTAGAAAACCCCTGCCAGCTTTATCAGGCAGGGATTTTTTAATGCAGATTGAGGGTTTAAATAAAAAAGTTTACAATATGGCTATTTATTGCCTAATATTGTTTTGATTTGTAATATGAATATAGATATTTGTGTCTATTCCTTATTCTAAAGCCTCGATTACATCATATGAACAACGAAAAAAATGATACACATGATTTTCTTTTGCTTGAGTTACAGAACGGGCATGATGGAGCTTTTGATTATATTTTTCGGAAATATTTTAAAGGGCTTTGTGCACAGGCCAATTTGTATGTTAATGATTTAGACAAAGCCCAGAGTCTTGTTCAGGACTGTTTTGTGAAATTATGGGTAAACCGTGAAAATGCGTGCAGCATAAAAAATCTTCCGGCATATTTGTCCTTTATGGTGCGCAACCAATGTGTCGACTATTTGCGAAAGAACAAGTCTTTAGAGAATCTTCATAGGAAAGCTGAAAAAGAAAGAGCGGAAACGAACTCCGAGGATTATATTTTTGAGCGGGAATTTGAAGAAAAACTGATTGTTGTTTTGTCTGTACTCCCCGAAAGGAGCCGAATGGCTTTTGAATACAGTCGTTTTGAAAATCTTACCTATAAAGAGATTGCCGAAAAAATGAGTATTTCGGTAAAGGCTGTCGAGGCATTGGTTAGCCGGGCTCTAAAAACATTGCGAATCGAGCTAAAAGAGCATCTCTCTTATTTAGCCATTCTTCTTTCCTGCACAATTTTCTAATTGTTTTAACTTTTTTTTATATTTCCATATAGGGTAAGGACCCTTATGGTTCGTCCTAAGTGTAAAGTCATATTATTAAAATTTGATACAAACACGTGAACAATCATCAATTGGAAAATATTATAACGAAATCCCTGGCAGGGACATTAAATGCGGAAGAGCAAGAGCTGCTTAACCATTGGATTTCAGAATCGAAAGAAAACGAGAAGGAATTTAAGGCTTATGCTTTATTGTGGGAGAAGTCGCAAAAGTTGGTATTATCTGACTCAATCGATGTTGAATCTTCTTTAACCGAGACAAAAAAACGAATAGCCAAACTAAGCCCGCAAAAACGTTGGCAGACCTATTTACGTCAGGCTGCGGCAATTTTATTGCTGTCGCTTTCATTTTCTTTTTTATACAACTACTGTGTACTCGAAATTGATTCCGAAGAGGTGGTTATGCAGGAAGTTAAGCCTGCATTTGGTACGCACACCAAATTGCAACTTGCCGATGGTACGACAGTTTGGCTCAACTCAGGGAGCACACTTCGTTTTCCAACTTCGTTTGCTAACCTGGATGAACGGAAGGTAGAGTTAAACGGGGAAGGTTATTTTGACGTTGCTAAGAATGATGCCAAACCATTTATAGTGAAGACTCCGAAACTGGGCGTAAAAGTATACGGGACTTCGTTTAATGTATCAGCTTACAAGGAGTATAACACAATGACAGTGGCCCTGGAAGAAGGGAAGGTAGCTTTGGTTAATGAATACAGTAGCGGGCCAAAAGAATTGATGACAATGAAGCCAAACGATATTGTTGAGTACGATTCGGAGAAAAACAAACTCTTTCATTCGTCAAACTCGAACCTAAAAAAGTACACTTCATGGAAAGATGGTTATATTGTATTTTATGACGACCATATCAATGATGTGGTTCAAAGGTTAGAGAAATGGTACAATGTTAAAATTGAAATACAAGACCAGGCCTTGCAGGATTACAGCTTCACGGCAACCTTTACCGATGAGACCCTGGAGCAGGTCCTGAATTTGTTGAGTTTATCGTCGCCCATGAGCTATAAGATAGTGTCTGCGCAAAAGCAGGAAGATAATTCATTTAGCCCCCGAAAAGCAACTTTATCAATAAAAAAATAATTCCTATGACGTAAAAAAAATCCAATAAAAAACAGGAAAGTGTTGGCGCACCCTCCTGTTGCTTTTTTCACCTGAACTGCTAATTCAGGAAGTAATTTTAGTATTCACTTAATACCCCACAAATTTATGAAAAAGTTTTTAAATTGGTGGAAAATCATTTCTTTGGTTTTACCATCCAGAATGTTATTAATTATGAAACTGACAGTGTTAATCATCTGTTTTAGCTCTTTCGGAGTTTATGCTTCTAACTCCTACTCGCAAAACACGAAACTATCGTTAAATTTTAACAATACCTCCATTAAGGAAGTGTTGGTTGAAATAGAAAACAACAGTGAGTTCTTCTTCCTCTACAATAATAATCTGATTGATGTGGATAAAAAAGTGGATGTGGATGTAGAAGATGAAAAAATTACAGATATTCTTAACTTGATTTTTGAGGGGCAGGATGTTGAGTTTTCGATTATTGACCGGCAGATCATTATTTCGCCAAGCGATATTTATCAAGCCGCACAGTCTGGGCAATCTCGTGTAACCGGTAAAGTAATTGATTCACGGGGTGAATCCATACCCGGTGTATCAGTGTTAATAAAAGGTACTTCAACAGGTACCGTTACCAATATCGATGGTGAATTCTCCATTTTAGCCGGCTCTGGTCAAGTGTTGGTTTTCTCATTTATCGGAATGAAAACACAGGAAATAAAGGTGGAGGGACAAAGTTCAATCAATGTTACCTTGGCGGTTGATGCCATTGGTTTGGAAGAGGTTGTAGCCATTGGTTATGGTGTTATGAAAAAAAGCGACTTAACAGGCGCCGTAGTTAATGTAAATATTGAAGAATTAAGTGAACTCCCAAATGTCTCTGTCATCCAGTCGATGCAGGGAACTGTACCAGGTCTGAATATTGGTGCCGTAGATGCAGCGGGTGAAAACCCATCTATTTCTGTTCGTGGACAAAATTCGCTTTCAAGCGGTTCAGCTGCCAATGCTCCATTAATTGTAGTTGATGGAATTATTTACCGGGGAAGCCTGATCGACTTAAATACCGCGGATATTGAATCTGTTGATATTTTGAAGGATGCCAGTTCAGCCGCCATTTATGGTTCGCAGGCATCAAATGGTGTTATGCTTATTACCACTAAAAAAGGAGATGACTCGGGAAAACCCATCATCAACTATTCGGGAAGTTACACCCTGCAGGTACCCTCAAATAAACTGGAGCCCATGGGAGCAGCTGAAATTACAGATTTTCTCTGGGATGCTTATTGGGCAAATGGCTCGCGTATTGGACCTGATTATGTAGAGAGAAATCCGGATTGGTCGCCCGAAGACATTTTATCAACCAATGAAATGAAAGAAGGATTTAGAAATGGCGTGGACAACAGTATGTGGGATGATTTAACCGGAAACGGTTTTATTAATACCCATAATATAAGTGTTCGTGGAAAAACAAAAAACTTCGGCTATTTTTTCTCCGGTGGTGTAACTGATGTGGAAGGCTACATGGCCAACGACGAATATACCAAGTACAATTATAGAATTAACCTGGATGCAAAAATTAATAGCTGGATGAATGTGGGAATGGAAACTTTCCTTACCTCGAGTGATTATTCGGGTGTGGCGCCTAACTCGGGTGTGGCATTTCAAATGCAACCATGGATCCCTTACTATGATGAGGATGGAGAGCCTTTGCGTGACCTGGCAGGAGTTTGGTTTAGCCCGCTATTAACCATTCAGCAAGATGATTCTGACAAACGTTTGAACCTTTTTGCAAATATCCACGCTGATATTAATCTTCCGATAAAAGGTTTAAATTACAGGGTTAATTTCTCGCAGAATTACCGTACAACCAACCACGATAACTTTAATCCGTGGGGAGCTACATACACCGGATACGGATATAAAAATTCTTCAATTGGCTACGACTATACTGTAGATAATATCTTAACTTACAAAAAAACATTTAATAATGTACACAACGTAAACGCAACTTTGGTTTATGGTGTTGAAAAACGCGAAGGTTCATCTACAAATACAAGTGCACAAAAGTTTACCAACGATTTATTGGGCTACAACTCACTGGAGCAAGGCGAAGCCGAATTAAGAGGGCTGAATACCGGTGCATGGCAGGAGCAAAGTTTGTATTCCATGGCACGCGTATCGTACAATTATAAAAACAGGTACTTACTTACCGGTACTTATAGGAGAGATGGTTTCTCTGGTTTTGGTGCGAACGATAAAATTGCCACCTTCCCCTCTGTAGCCGTTGGCTGGGTGGCCTCGGAAGAAAGTTTTGTGAAAGAAAAAACAGAAGACTGGCTCGACTATTTGAAACTAAGAGCTTCGTATGGTAGCACAGGTAACCGTGGAGTAAGCCGCTATCAAACCCTTGCCAAAGTATCGGCTTCACCGGTCATTACCTTTGGTGACGGAGTGCCAGCCACCATAGGCCAATATCCTACCAGCCTTCCTAACGATGCATTAGGTTGGGAAACCACCACCGGACTAAACCTGGGGTTAGATTTTGCGGTCTTAAATTCAAGGATACACGGTAACATCGAGTATTACAAAAACTCAACGGAAGGCGGGTTGTATTCTATTTCCTTACCCCGATTGACCGGTTTTGGCAGCATCATGAAAAATATAGGGGCTGTTGACAACCACGGTATTGAGTTTACCCTAACGGGAGATGTTATTAGACGTGGTGATTTCACATGGAGTACAACGGTTACCTTCTCCAGGGTAAGAAACGAAATTGTATCTATTCTTGGTGAAGACAATGACGGGGATGGGATTGAAGATGATCTGGTTCAAAGCGGCCTTTTTATCGGTAAACCAACTAGCGTTATTTACGACTACGAAATTGAAGGCATGTGGCAACTGGCCGATGAAGAAGCCGGTGTGATACCCGATGGATTTTTACCGGGTACCTACAAACTCTCTGACCTGAGCGGACCTGACGGTGAACCGGATGGAGTTATCTCGTCTGCCTATGACCGGAAAATTTTAGGATATACCGATCCTAGCTACAGAATGGGTTTTGCCAATACGCTCAAATACAAAAGGTTTAGCTTGTATGCCTTCGTTAACACTATTCAGGGAGGAAAAGATTATTACTACGCCAGAGATGTGCTTCCTTTAGGTAATAATACTGTTCTCGAGCGCTACGATAAAGCAAATATGATTGCAGGCGGATGGGATTACTGGATGCCTGAAAATCCTAATGCCCGATTCCGCAGACCTGATGCCGTTGCGGCCTATGACCCTGACCCGGTTATGCAACGTAATTTTATTCGCCTTCAGGATGTCTCTTTATCTTATACTTTCCCAAAATCAGTCATCAACAAATGGGATATCAACAGCTTAAAAGTGTTCATGAGTGGCAAAAACCTGTTGACCATCACAGATTGGAGAGGCTGGGATCCTGAATCCGGCCAGGGATTTACCGTTGGAACACCTGTTATGGCAAATTATACGTTAGGTGTAAATGTTGAATTTTAAAAATTTACGACCATGAAAATATTAAAATATATAACAACCGTTTTTCTAGCAACCTTCATTTTCTTTTCGTGTAACGAAGATGAATGGTTAGAAGAAGAAGTATTAGATTTCTACAGTATTGGCAACTCCTATGTAACCGCCGATCAGTTTAACGCCGCGGTGGCAACCCTGTATGATCAAATGCAGGACCGCACAATAATGTCCAACCTGGGGGGAATGTATATCTTTCAATACACTTCCGACATTGCTTATAACGCAATTGCGCCTACAAATGCATTGAACTCTTACATTGATAAAATAACGCCCAGCAATGGAAGCACGCGTAACTTCTGGCGCTGGTATTACCAGATTATTTATTACTCCAATGTAATTCTTTCACGTATTGATGGGGAAAACACCGAGTTCGAATCAGAAGAACAACGCAATCAGTTAAAGGCAGAAGCGATGTTCATTAGAGGTAATTGCTATCGCCTATTAGGAATCATGTTTGGCGGAGTGCCCCTGGTTTTGGAAGAGATTAAGGAACCAAAGCGTGACTTTGTGCGGGCCACACGCGCAGAAGTATTGGCTCAGGCCATCAGCGATGTAAAATTTGCAGCTGAAAATCTACCTGACCCGGATGAAGCTGAAGATGGAAGGGTTTCAAAAGGAGCTGCCAACCATCTTTTGGCCGAACTCTATATTACTGGGGAACAGTGGGACAATGCTATTGCAGCAGCCACCGCAGTCATTGACGATCCAAATTACGAACTGATGACCGAACGATTTGGAACGCGTCAATCAGAACCTGGCGATGTATATTGGGATTTATTCAGGATTGGAAATCAAAACCGGAAGTCCAGTGTAAACAAGGAAGCAATTTGGGTATGCCAATACGAATACGATGTGACAGGTGGAGGCCGAAGCAGCAACTATCCACAATTCGGAAATCCTCATTACACCACGTTACAAGGCAAAGATGGAATACCTTTATTTGACAAACCTATGGCCGCCTACGGAGGTAGAGGCATTGGCTGGTTTGCACCAAACAACTTTTTAATTAACGAGGTATGGGATGACCCGGCAGATATGCGGAATTCAGAATATAACATTTATCGCGATATTAAGGCAACAAATCCTGCCTCTGCTTATTACGGGAAGTATATCGTTGCCGACGATGCCATCGACCAAAGTACGGCCAGAGCATACAATCGGGGTTGGTCGGCCATTATGGTTAAAATTACCCCTGTAAATAATCTACCCGATGAATATTACATCGATAAAGAAAGAGGTACCGTGATCAATAGCGGCCCCCAAACATTCAGAGATCACTACTTCATGCGACTCGCCGAAACCTACTTATTGCGGGCGGAAGCTTATCTTGGCAAAGGCGATAAAACAAATGCGGCAGCCGACATCAACGTGATTAGAGGCAGGGCTCAGGCAACTCCGGTGGATGAAGCGGATGTTGATATTGATTACATACTCGATGAAAGGGTGAGGGAATTGGCTTACGAAGAATTCCGTACGGTAACCCTTATGCGAACCAAAAAGCTGGCTGAAAGGGTTAAAAAATACAATCCAATGTATAATGGAACTTATGCCACTAATGGGGTTGAAGAATACCATAACCTCTACCCGATTCCCGCTGACGAAATAGAAAATAACTCGGAAGCAGTACTTGAACAAAATCCGGGCTATAATTAGTAATAGTGTAAATATAAAAAGAAGAAGGAGGAGCGTGTTGACGCACGTTCCTCCTTTATCTTTTTTGAAAACATAGTTATCACTGCAATGTACTTTTTATCCTTCAAAAGGGTAGGTAGCCGACTGAAGGTCAGGGTGTAAATGGCTGTTTCTGCGTTTCTTTCTTTCTCTAGGATCTGCGTATGATAAAAATATAATAATCATGAAAAAAGTGCTTATTTGCTTTATTTTCATTCTTTATACATCTCAGTTACTGGTTGCCAGGGAAAGAATGCTTCAGGGTAAAGTAACCACCTTCGACAGTATCCCTTTAATAGGGGCGAGCATTCTGGTTAAAAGCACAAAGCAAATAGTTAAAACGGATTCTTCGGGTTTTTTTTCCGTATCGATTCAACAAAAAGATAAAATTAAAGTTACTGCTCACGGTTTTTCAAACCAACATGCTAAAATAACAGATACCATAAAATTCATAGATGTGAACTTGAAGCTAAAACCGGGACACGAAAACCGGGAAATGGCGGTTAGTTGCGGACATGTTAAAGATAAAGATAAATTATACGCAGTTTCCAGTTTAAACACAAACGAACTGGACTTTACACAGTATACTAGCATATACGAGCTTATAAAAGGACGATTTCCGGGAGTGGAGATAAATGGGAGCGATATAATAATTCGCGGAACTTCATCTTTTCTGGGTAGCCACGCTGCCTTGCTGGTTGTTGACGGAGTAATTGTTGATCAAGTTTTTTTCTCAAATCTGATCCCGTCAGAAATTGCCACCATCAATATATTAAAAGATGCCGGTGCAGCGGAGTATGGTTCAAGAGGGGCAAATGGTGTTGTTTTGGTTCAAACAATAATGAAAAAATGATGATGGTAAAGGATCATGAAGGATTAACAAGTTATTACAACTATAAAACAATCTCAAGAATAGGATTGCTGCTTGTTATTCATTTGGCGCTATATAGTTGTTCGGATGTTAATAACGGCAAGCAAGAGCCCAATATCTTATTAATACTTACCGATAACCAAAGTTATTACGAATTGAGCTGCAATAGGCACGAGATTGTAAAAACCCCGAACATTGATAAAGTTGCAAAACAAGGTGTGGTGTTCGATAATTTTTATGCAACACCTTATTGTTCGCCCAGCCGGGCAGAGCTTCTTACCGGTCGTTATTCCTTGCGGTATGGAATTCACAACACCATTGGAGGCGTTTCAATACTTCCTACTACCGAAATATTAATTTCCGATTTATTAAAAGATGCTGGCTATACCTGTGGTGTATTTGGCAAGTGGCATTTGGGTAACGAATATCCGTTTAATCCAATTTATCGCGGATTCGACGAATCTTTTATTCATGATGGTGGAGGTATTGGCCAATTTCCTGATTATTATGGAAATACCCACATCGATGCAAGCTACAACCACAACGGGAAATTTGTTTCTTCCTTAGGTTTTTCTTCCGATGTTCTCTTTCATGAAGCTCAGCATTTCATAAAAGAGAATCAAAATAACCCTTTCTTTTGTTTTGTGTCGACCCCGGCAACCCATGGCCCCTGGCAAGCTCACCCCGAAAAATTGAAAGAACTTAAAAAACGTGGAATTGAGGGAACTGATAAAGAGATGGCCCTTTATTCAATGATTGAAAATATTGACGATAATGTGGGGATGTTACTTTCCGAACTCGATTCGCTGGAGTTAACGGAAAATACGCTGGTAATTATTGCCACGGATCAGGGAATGCGTTATCGGGGTTTACCCAACCCACCGGCAGTAAACAACCACGGATTGCCCGATGATGTGCTCGACTTTCGCCACAAGGTATTTTGTATGATGCAATTCCCTAAGAAACAAAAACAGGCTTATAAATCAATGGCACTCGCCGGAATTGTAGATATTCCACCCACAATTATCGATGTATGCGGACTCGAAGTTCCTGCTAATATGGATGGGCGAAGTTTAAAACCATTGTTGACAGACACCAAAGAATGGGATGATGACCGTACAGTTATTGTGCAATGCCCTAGAAACAGAAAGCGAAAAAAATATAAAAACGCCTCGGTTAAAACCAGAGAATGGCGCTTACTTGATGGTAAATTATTGTTTAATGCTATTGAAGATCCTTATCAGTTAGAGGATGTTTCGGCAAAACACCCACAAGTTGTAGATTCCCTTAATGCTATTTACAACGAATTTTGGGAAAGCCTTCCCACAGAGCCAATCTTGGCTCGACATATTATTGGAGCTAAAAATGCACCCGAGATACGTCTCAATGCCATGGATTGGTACAAAGGAAATAATCCACATACGCAAGGGCAAATTCCTTCAAAACGAAA
Source organism: Saccharicrinis sp. GN24d3 (assembly GCF_052400645.1). Classification (NCBI taxonomy): domain Bacteria; kingdom Pseudomonadati; phylum Bacteroidota; class Bacteroidia; order Marinilabiliales; family Marinilabiliaceae; genus Saccharicrinis; species Saccharicrinis sp. GN24d3. The sequence continues at coordinate 197,621 of NZ_JBQTGI010000006.1, read as the reverse complement.
TAATGGTGTTTGGCCGGTTACCATTGCTAACGATGGGCTTTACCATTTCGAATTACGGAGTTTCCCACGCGAGCACCCGAAAACTATTGCTGCAAATAAAACGGTGTTAAAAATTGGCGAAAGTGTATTTTCGAAGATAACAGATACTGAGCAAGAAAAAGTTACTTTTGAGGTAGAGCTGAAAACAGGGCAATATGACCTATCTACCTTTTTTGAGTCTGATTCTTCCGACGAAAATAAAAAATCGTGGGGAGCCAACTTTGTTTATATAAACCGAATAGAATAATCTAATAAATAATACAAATGATGCTTAAAAACCTTTGCAAAGGACTGGTATTTCTGATAATATTAGTTATGTGTTCCAGTTGTGTTCAAAATAAACCGGAGATTCCTCGTCAAAAAGTTAAAATCGATTTCGACTGGACTTTTTCAAAAGGCGATTTTCCTGAAGCCAAAGAACAATCATTCGACGACAGTAAATGGGAGAAAATTGACGTACCGCACGACTGGAGTATTTCCGATACATTTTCAAAAGATAATCCTACAGGTAAATCCGGAGGATTTGCATCAGGCGGAATTGGATGGTATAGAAAAGCTTTGAGCCTGGATGGTATTTCCAAAGGCTCGAAGGTAAGCATCGAATTTGGCGGTGTTTATATGAACAGCGAAGTTTGGATCAATGGGAACTATTTGGGAAAACGTCCCTTCGGTTACATCAGTTTTAATTACGATTTAACACCCTATCTGAATTTCGATGGCGAGAATGTACTTGCAGTTCGTGTCGATAACTCGAAACAACCCAATGCGCGATGGTACACAGGTTCGGGCATTTACCGCCATGTTTGGCTAGTTGCCACAAATAAGTTGCACATTGCCCGTCACGGTGTTTTTGCCACTACCGAAATTAAAGACGATGGTTCGGCTGCAATTGAAGTAAGTACTTCTATTATAAACGATAATGATGCAGATCGATCTATTAGTTTGCAAAATCAATTGTATTCTCCGGCTGGAGAGTTAGTTGCCGAATTTGAAACAGATGCTAATCTTGAACAGGATGGTTCTCAGGAAATTGTTCAGAATCTTACGGTTGCGATACCTGAACTATGGTCACCCGACCAACCCAACTTGTACAAATTGAAAACTGTAATCAGTCAAAAAAATAAAATAGTTGACGAAGTTGAAACCAACATTGGTATCCGAGAATTTACATTTTCAGCCGACAATGGCTTTACCCTAAATGGCAAAAGCATGAAGTTTCAGGGCGTGAACAACCACAGCGATCTGGGAGCATTGGGGGCTGCCATTAATGATCGAGTGTTACATCGTCGTCTTGAAATTTTAAAAGAAATGGGATGCAATGCCATCCGTACTGCCCATAACCCACCCTGCGACGAGCTTTTAAATATGTGCGACAGCATGGGGTTTATGGTCATGGATGAGGCCTTTGACGAGTGGTTGGAATCGTGGCCATTTGGAGGAGTTAAACCTCCGCGTGGTAAAGTAAAATACGGTTATCATTTGTTATTTAACGAGTGGGCTGAAAAGGATTTAACCGAACTGATCAAACGCGACCGCAACCACCCTTCGGTAATTATATGGAGTGTTGGAAACGAAATACCTGATGCTTGTTTCGAAGTAGGCGTGGAGCGTTTAAACAAATTAATCGACGTCGTTCGCGAGAATGATCCAACGCGGCCGGTTACTTGTGGAATTACCCACATGCACCTGGCCAACGAAAGTGGCTTTGCCAGCGCGCTCGATATTACTGGTTACAATGGCGGCGGCGGATCATGCTTTATGTACGAAAAAGATCATGAGACATATCCCGAAAGAAAATTTATCGCCACTGAAGTACCACACTCATTTCAGACACGAGGCATTTATCGCACACAATCGTGGTACCGTGGACAAAATCCTTTAGGCGGAATTATGAAAGTGCCGAATTTAACCGAAGAGGAAGTTTTTCCCGATCATCCAAAATATTACAGTTCGTCGTACGATAACGCTATGGTGCGTATTGGTGCACGCGATTCGTGGCGCCGCACCCGCGATTTCGATTATATGGCCGGCGAATTCCGTTGGACCGGTTTCGATTATTTGGGCGAAACCATGTTTGGCTGGCCTGCAAAATTGTGGAATTTTGGGATTATCGACATGTGCGGTTTCCCAAAAGATACCTACTATTTCTACAAAAGTCAGTGGACTGAAGAACCCATGGTGCATATTTTTCCGCATTGGAACTGGGAAGGTAAAGAAGGTGTAGAAATTCCGGTAGTGGCCTATTCGAACTGCGAAAGTGTTGAGTTGTTTTTGAATGGTAAATCACTGGGGGAAAAAGAAATGGGCGACAACATGGATTTGGTTTGGCTGGTTCCTTATCAGCCGGGTATCTTGATGGCAAAAGGGAAAAGCAACGGAGAAATATCCTGCGAAATGGAAATTGAAACCGCCGGCAAACCGGCAAAAATTGAAATGCTGGTCGACAATTCTACTATAAAAGCAAACCGTACCGATGTTGTGCATTTGGAAGTTAATGTTGTGGACGTACAGAACCGGTTTGTACCGGATGCTTCCAACAAAATTTCTTTTAATATTGAAGGCGATGCTACAATACTTGGAATCGACAATGGCGATCCTCTGAACCAGGCAAGTTTTGTTGGAAATGAAATTACGGCGTTTAACGGAAAGTGCCTGCTGATTGTGAAAGCCGGCAAAAACGCGGGTAAAGTAACGGTTACTGCCAAATCGGAAGGATTGGACAAAGCCGTGGCTTTAATTCAAATAAAGTAGCATGTACTAATTTTAAGAGGTATTTTATTCAACAAGGGGTATAAATCAATCGGGTAAAATTGAGCCAAGCGGAAAAATATGCGCACCCAGGATGGACAGCGGCTTTTTACTTTAAGTATTAAAATCATGAAACAAATAACCGTTTTATTCGCCATTTTTATTTTTGTTGTTTTTGAAAGTAAAGGGCAAAAACCTAACATCATTTATCTAATGACAGATGACCAAAACATATCTTCAGTTGGATGTTATGGAAATAATGAGGTGGAAACGCCAAATATGGATAAAATTGGGGAAGCGGGTATGATTTTCACAAAGCATTACAATACCACTGCCATTTGCATGGCAAGTCGGGCTACGGTAATGACAGGTATGTACGAATACAAAACGGGCACTAATTTCTCTCATGGAAATATGAAACCCGAAGTCTGGAAAAAATCATACCCGGTGCTTTTGCGGGAGGCCGGATACTTCACGGCATTTGCCGGAAAATTTGGTTTCGAAGTGGATGGGCTGGGGTTATGTGAAAAGGAATTTGAGATATGGGGTGGTGGTCCAGGACAAACTTACTATGAAACAAGGAAAAATAGTTCCATGGCGAAATACGCCAAAGACTTTCCTCATTCTACGTTGTCCTATGGCGCTTTTGGACAGGATGTGATTCGAGAAGCCGTGAAAAAGGATAAACCATTTTGTTTATCCATTAGTTTCAAAGCTCCTCACCGCCCAGTGTCGCCCGATCCAAAATTTGACCATATTTATGAAGGGAAATCCTTCACCAAGCCAGCAAATTTTGGGCGCGAAGCGGGAGAACACATGTCCGAGCAAAGCAAGCAGGGACGTCAGTACAAAAGGTTCCATGAATGGAAATATTCCACTGATTATGATGGCGTTATGGCAAAATACTACCAACTAATTTATGCTGTAGACGTAGCCGTTGGGATGATAATGGATGAGTTGGAAGAACAGGGAATTGCCGATAATACGATAATCATTTTCACCAGTGACAACGGGTATATTTGTGGTGCTCATGGCTACGCATCAAAAGTACTTCCCATGGAAGAGTCGTCACGGGCACCTTTAATGATTTACGACCCACGAAGCAAGAGTGCAGGCAAAAAAATACGGTGTGCCGCACTTACCGGAAACATCGATTTTGCACCAACCATACTTGATTTAGCTGGGGTGCAAATACCCAAAAACATGGATGGCGCAAGCCTTGTTCCGTTGTTGGAAAATCCGAAACACGATATTCATGAACAACTTGCTTTTATTAATGTATGGGGCTCTGCACCAATACAAAGCCTTACCTGTATTACAAAAGATTTGAAATATACCTATTGGTGGTATGGAAATTCGGAAATGGAACCATGTGAGGAACTTTACAATCTGGCTTCTGATCCCATGGAGATGAAAAATCTTGCAAACGACGAAAAATATGTAGAGCAGCTAAAGGTAATGCGTGCAAAATACGATATGGAATTGTTGAAATGGAAACAACAAGCGGTACCTTATAATAACTATCAGAAATATGCCAAAATATTCAACCGCACAATTCCCTGGCAACAAAAACAATTCACGGAAAAATAAAACATTCAAGTCAAACCAATCTATAAGAGAAATGCACAATCGTGCACCTTTTTAAATGAATAACGTTATTTTTCTTAGTACAGCACCGAATCTTTTTCAATTTTAGTGGATACGAATGACTAAAAAATATAAAATGAAACGTTTAATAAAAAACACGCTACTGTGTCTTGTCTTCTTTTTAGGAGCACAAACTTTATTCGCCCAAACCAAACTTCCTGCAATATTATCCGATAATATGTGTTTGCAGCAATCGGCCGAGGTGAAAATCTGGGGATGGGATAATCCCGGACAAACAGTTACGGTAAAACCCTCGTGGGCAAAAGCAGTTAAAACAGAAACGAGCGAAGAAGGTAAATGGCTGGTAAAAATTACTACACCCAAAGCCGGAAAAACTGGAACCATCAAAGTTACCGGTTCATCGCAAGAAACCATCAACAATATTCTGTTTGGTGAGGTTTGGTTATGTTCGGGGCAGTCGAATATGGAGCGGGCGCTGGGCTTCCGCGCCGGGCAGAAACCAATTGTGGGGTTCTACGAAGAAGCACAAAAAGCCAATTACAACAAAATTCGCATGTTTAATGTTCCTAAAGTTCCCACACAAACTCCGGTTGAGGATATAGAAGGTGAATGGGTGGAATGTACTACAGAAACTGCGCTTAAGTTTTCTGCCGTTGGATTTTTTTATGGAAAGGAGCTTCATGAAAATTTGAATACTCCGGTTGGATTGATTCAATCAGCCTGGGGCGGAACACCTGTTGAACCATGGACTCCTGAGGAATTTTATACGGAAAAAACACTCGATTTGATAAATAAATTCGAAAAGAGTGCTGAAGCGGATAGTGCGTATTACTTTCAGGCAGTAAAATATTACAAAGAAGGTATTATAAATATATATCCGAAATATCCGGTTAGCCTGTCTTACCACCGACGTAAACATGTACACAAGGCAGTTTTGTACAACGGAATGATTTCTCCTTTAATCAATTATTGTATAAAAGGAGCCATTTGGTACCAGGGCGAATCCAATGTGCCCAACTGGAAGGATTACAAAACGCATTTTCCGAATATGATTAACAGCTGGCGCGAAAAATGGGGCATTGGCGATTTTCCTTTCTATTTTGTACAAATAGCCCCTCGGGCTTACGACGATAAATATGGCCAGCCACAAATTGTAGAAGCTCAATGCGAAGCGTTAAAACTGAAAAATACCGGAGTGGCAGCTACGCAAGACATTGGCGCTGTTTACGACATTCATCCACCACAAAAAAGAGAAGTTGGACGCCGTTTGAGTTTAGTGGCTTTAAATCAAACCTACGGAAAAACCGATGTGGTTTATCAGGGGCCGGCTTTAAGTTCTTATAAGGCTGAAGGTGAAAAAATGGTGCTGGAATTTGAAACGCCGGGTTCGGAGTTGTATTCTTCAGGATTTGCCATTGGTGGTATTTATTCGTTTTATGTGGCCGGAGAGAACAAAATATTTTACCCCGCAAGAGCGAAGCAAGAAGGCAACAAAATTATCTTAAATTCAGCAAAAGTGCAACGTCCGGTGGCCGTGCGGTACAACTGGGCTAACAATGCCAACGCCACTTTATTTAACCTACAAGGTTTGCCTGCATTACCTTTCCGTACCGATGATTGGGATGATGTTTTTTATGGAGAGTAAATGAATATTGAAAAATGACAAAAAGAGCAGTTGTAATATTACTTACACTATTTCTTACAAATAGTCTGCGGGCTACCGATCCGGTGGTCGATAAGGTGCACTGGTCCTCCTTCATGGCCCATCATGATATGCTGTGGGATAGCTTGCCAGACAATTGGTTTAATGCACCTTTTCTTGGCAATGGGGAACAAGGCACGCTAATGTACAAGCTCGATGAGCAAACTCTGCGATGGGATGTTGGGTGTTCTGCGGCTCACGATCATCGCCCGGTTGAAAAGGACGATTATTCAGATAAAAATCCTACCGTGCTCAATTGCGGCCGGCATTTTATTGGCCACCTGCAGCTAAAGCTCCCTGAAGATGTCACCATGGCCCAGTCGCGCCTTTCGCTGTGGGATGCCGAAGCAACAGGTACGCTCAACACCAAAGGAGGTACGCTTGATTGGGCAACACTGGTGCACGCCACCGAACCCGTCATGCGTTTCGAGCTGTTGGCCCAGGGCACTCTCAAAGGGGCTAAGCTGGTATATGTGGCTGAGGAGGCGCGCAATCCCCGCGCGGTGCGTGCCCTGACGTTGAAAAAGCCGGTTGACGAAAAGCGCGTCCCCGCAAACCCTTCGCCCGTGCTCGCCACGCTCAACGACGGGGTGCATACAGCTGTCCACAACCTCCATGCTGGAGGACAGACCGCCGTCGCCTGGATACAGAAAACAGTGGGCGGAAAAACCCTTCTCTGGCTCAGCGTCAAGCATAGCTTCCCGAACAAGGACGCCGTAAATCAAGCTGTTGCAGCCGTGCGAAATGCCGCCCGGGCAGACCAGTCGGAATGGGTGCAAGAGCACCGCACCTGGTGGCACGACTATTATCCGCAAAGTTTTATCTCCACCGGCGATAGCTACTGGGACTCCTTCTATTGGATCCAGCAATACAAACTCGCCTGCGCCACGCGCGACAAAGGGTGGATCATCGACAATCAGGGGCCATGGTTGCAACTTACTGCGTGGCCTGCCCTGTGGTGGAACCTGAATGTGCAACTTTCGCATAGTGGGGGATACACGGCCAATCGACGAAGTATGGTGTCGGCTATGAGTCATCGACTTGACATCAATCGCGATAACCTTGCACAAAATGTTGCAGAACCCTACCGCACCGATTCCTATGCCCTCGGCCGTTCAACTTCGGGATGGGATCTCCTGGGTGACGCGGGCCAGCCGGGAGGCCGCGAACCCCTCGATGCAAAAATAGGCCGTGAAACCGGGAACCTGTTGTGGGGTATCCACAACATCGATCTGGAATACCGCTATTGGCAGGATACGGATTTGCGCGACAATGTGCTCTATCCGCTCCTCACACGCGCAGTGAATTACTACCGACATTTTCTGGTGGAAAATGAAGATGGCCAATTGAGCTTGCCCGAAACCTTCAGTCCCGAATACCGGATAGCCGCTGATTGTACCTACGATATAGACTTGCTGGGCTGGGGCGTAGGTCGCTTGCTTGAACTGGCAAAAGAAATGAAGCTGTCGCAGAAAGACGAGCCACTGATTCCTGTCTGGAAAGAAATTCAGGCAAAACTCGTGCCGGTGCACATCGATGAGGAGAGCGGACGAATGATTGGCCGCGACGTTGAGCTGACCGGGCGTCATCGCCACTGGTCGCACCTGATGGCTATTTATCCTTTGCGAACCCTTACTCCGGAATCGTCGGCAGACCGCGAACTAATTGATCGTAGCCTGACCCACTGGCACAGTTTCGGGCGGGCAATGGGCTATTCCTTTACGGGTGGTTCGTGTATGGCCTCTCTGCTTGGCGACGGCGAACGGGCCTTTGGATTCCTTAATGGACTGAAGTCGTTTTTGCAGCCAAATACCTGTTATTACGAAATTGATCACCTGCCTGTGATGGAAACGCCACTACACGGTGCCACCGCGATGCAGGAAATGCTGCTGCAAAGTTGGGGCGGAAAACTGCGCATTTTCCCGGCAGTGCCAACAGAATGGCCGGATGCTCAGTTTCACCAACTACGCGGCGAAGGTGGTTTTCTGGTTAGTGCCCGCCGCGAGCAGGGAAAAACAAAATGGGTACTTGTAAAGGCAGAAGCGGGAGGAACTGTAGAAGTGCAAACACAATTGGGAAATGCGAAATGGATTAACTCTAAAGGTGTTAAAGTGAGGAACGAGCAAGGAGTTTATACCATCAAAACAGCTCCCGGTGACTGGGTTCTATTCTGGCCAGCCGATCAGGCACAGCCTGAAACCAGTGTTACTCCTGTTGACCGCAGAGGTGAGGAATATCGATTTGGTCTTACCAACTAGTGATTGGTCAGAAAATAGAGCGTTTGAGCTAGAGAGTTCAAATCCAAGCGAAACACCTGTCACTATTCATCGGGGCAGAAGTTGGGTTTTACAGACAGCCCCAACTGGCTTAATTTGAAGTTTGTTTGGGTTTGGCGCGAGCATGAGAATCTAAAGGGAAAACAAAGTGTTCGCTGCACATAAGAATTGGAAAAAGCACAGTTTTAGAATACACAGGGGAGAATTCTTGAGGTAAAAAAAAATTAAAAATGGCAGTTTATATCCCTTATTGAGAACAAACAAAATAAAAAAAATGAATATAAAACCACAACTGATTTTTATTTTGGCGATTGTATTTTTGGGGGGATGTCAACCAGAGCAAACGGAGACGAAAGACCCAACAGTTGCTGACATTACAGGAAAAGTTGAATCTCTTATAGATCAGATGACGCTGGATGAGAAGATTGCACAGATGACACAAGATGTGCCGGCAAACAAAAGGTTAGGTATTCCTTTTATGAAATTTGGCGAAGCATTACATGGTTTATGGTTTAATGGCGTTACGGTTTACCCACAGGCAATTGCCAATGGGTCTACCTGGGATCCGGAATTAATAAAAAAAATGGCTTCACAAACGGCATTGGAAGCCCGCGCTCTAAATATTACACACTGCTATTCGCCTAATCTGGATGTCATATCAGGCGACCCTCGCTACGGAAGAGTCGAAGAATCTTTCGGAGAAGACCCCTATTTGGTGGCACGCATGGGGGTTGCTTTTATACAGGGAATGCAAGGTATGGGAGAGGAACAATTTGACGAAAACCATATTATGGCAACGGCAAAGCATTTTGTTGGTTACCCCGAAAACCGACGTGGTATAAACGCAGGTTTTAGCGATATGTCGGAGCGCCGTTTACGCGAAGTGTACCTTCCGCCATTTGAGGCAGCGGTAAAAGAAGCCCAAATTGGTAGTATAATGCCCGGACACCAGGATTTTAATGGTGTACCTTGTCATATGAATTCCTGGTTGCTTAATGATATATTGCGAAAGGAGCTTGGCTTTGATGGTTTTATTGTTTCTGACAATAACGATGTGGGAAGACTTGAAACGATGCATTTTATTCCTGAGACCAGAACAAAAGCAGCCATTCTTGGACTTAAAGCTGGTGTGGATATGGATTTGGTGCTGGATAAATCCCTTGCGCTTTCCTCCTATCGTTCTTCCATCTTAAAAGATACCTTGGAACAAAACCCTGACTTGATTAAATATATTGATCGCTCTGTATCACGCATTTTAACAGCAAAATACAAGTTGGGTTTGTTTGCTTCTTCGGGCAATGAATTTAAAACTGACACCGTTGTTAGTCGGACTGAGCATCAGGACTTTGCTCAGGAAATGGCAGAAAAAGCCATCGTATTATTAAAAAATGAGGATGATTTGTTACCCCTCGATATGGCAAGGCTTAAGTCGTTAGCGGTTATTGGCCCCAATGCACATCAACTTAAACCTAAAAGTGGCACCTATTCATTATTAGGTGGATATTCCGGCCTACCCCCTTATTATGTCTCTGTTTTAGATGGATTAACTAAAAAAGTAGATGGAAAAGTAAAAATAAATTATGCCCAGGGATGTGACTTACAAGGAGAATCCAGAGCAGGTTTTTCACAAGCCATAGCAGCAGCAAAAAAATCCGATGCTGTAATACTTGTCGTTGGAGGTTCCCGCAGAACATGTGGAGAAGGCGAAGACCGTGACGATCTTGATTTAACAGGTGTTCAAAATGAATTGGTTGAGGCTATCCATAAAACGGGTAAGCCCATTATTGTAGTGCTTATTAATGGTCGTCCTTTAAGTATTAACTACATTGCTGAGAACATACCTTCAGTTCTTGAAACGTGGTATTTAGGTATGCGCTCTGGTGATGCCGTCGCAAATGTCATTTTTGGAGATGTTAACCCGGGAGGAAAATTAACCGTTTCATTTCCTCGATCCGTTGGACAAGTACCTGTCACTTATTTGGAGCGTCCCGATTTTGTGGGTCATGGCAAAGGTCGTTATAAATACAGCGATAAATCTCCATTGTTCCCATTTGGGTATGGTTTAAGTTATACCACTTTTGAGTATGGAAATCCCGTATTAGCGAAATCGGTCATACAAGCAGGTGGTGCCACTACGGTGTCAGTGGATGTTACAAATACCGGAATGCGGCCTGGCGATGAAGTGGTGCAAATGTATATACGCGACGATTATGCCTCCGTGGGCCGTTACTTAAAAATGCTGAAGGGATTTAAGCGTATTAGCCTAAAACCAGGTGAAACCCAAAAGGTGGAGTTTGAATTAAATTCGGAGAATCTCGCAGTTTTAACACAGGACATGAACAAGGTTGTAGAACCTGGAACATTCACGGTTTCTGTTGGCGCTTCTTCGAGAACAGAAGATTTAAAGACGGTAACACTTACGGTTGTTAAGTAAGTATAATGCGGGCAACTTTGAAATTTCAAAAAGAAAGGGCTTTCCGGAAAAACATTTATAATAATGACTTAAATAGATTTTTTATTAAAACGAAATGAACCTCAAAGCTTTTTTTTTGATTTTAGCGGTCACCGTTTCCGCATATTCTCATTCAGAAAAACAAACACAGAACCTAAATATTAAAATTCAATGAGAATTACATCGAATACAAACGAAATAAATAATAATTTGAAAGACATAGCTTTATTGGTATTGGTAGCATTTCTTTTTACTTTTTGTCAAGCAGATAGGCCGGAAAACAAACCTGAATTACGCTATACTGATAATGCCAAGTCCTGGTATAATCGTAAAACTGGTGTAACTAAGTATTTAATTGAGATTGCCAATGGAAATCCCAAAGCTGCCATTGAACATGCCAACAAACAAGGAATTGATGCAGAGGCTTGTTTTGTGAAAGCATTGGCCTTTGCCCGAATGGGAAATGCCGACTCGGCCATGGCAAACGTGCATAAGTCGCTAAATTGGGGCTTAAGTATCGACCGCTACCAAGGTCCTCACGAAATGCTTGTTTCTTTAAATAAGTTACCCCAGTTCAAGAAATTTATTAAAAAGAATGGGACAACAATCGTTCATGGTCCAATGATTGGGCATACTACTTCAAGCACTGCAAAAATTTGGTTGCGTACATCTCATACATCAAAAGCCCAAATTGTTTTAAGCGAGAATAGAAGTTTCGACAATGAGATTTTGACTGCTGAAGTACAAACAAGTGGAGATTCAGAGTATACTGCAAAACTTGATGCTAAAGGCCTCATGGCAAAAACTACCTATTTCTACAAAGTAAAGATTGATGGTAAAATTCAAGATAAAGTTTACGAATTTACAACACAAGCTGTGGAAGGGCAGCCCGGCGAAACTACCGTAGCTTTTGGTGGTGGTGCCGCTTACATTCCCTGGCACTCGTACATGTGGAATACATTGAAATTGCATAATTTAAATGCAATGCTGTTATTGGGCGACAATGTTTATATCGACTATCCGGAGAACGCTGAAATTCAAAGGTACTGTTATTTTCGAAGGCAAAGTAAACCCGAGTTTCGTGATTTTTCATCGGGGACACCAATCCTTTCAATTTGGGATGACCACGATTTTGGCGATAACGATGAGTTTGGTGGAAAGGAAATTGATTCACCGAAATGGAAACGTCCGGTTTTTGAAGTTTTCCGAAATCAGTTTGCCAATCCCTATTATGGAGGTGGTGATAAAAATCCCGGTATATGGTACGATTTTCAAATGGCCGATATCGATTTCTTCATGTTGGACTGCCGTTACTATCGTGAACCTTCTAGTGCAGATGGAAATATCAAAGATCCGCAAATGTTGGGTCCTGTTCAATTAAAATGGTTAAAGGAAAAACTACTGGCATCGAAAGGGACATTTAAGGTAATTGTTTCCAGCGTTCCTTGGGCATATGGTGCTAAAGCAGGTATGGCCGGGCGATTCGATACCTGGCGTGGATATAAAAAAGAACGCAAGGAGATTTTCGATTTCCTGGCTGAAAATAAAATTGAAGGCGTTGTGCTTCTGTCTGCCGACCGACACCGCAGCGACTTATGGAAAATTGAGCGCGAAAACGGTTACCCATTATATGAAATGGAAAGTTCGAAACTGATAAATACACACACGCATGATTGTATGGACGACCCTGAAAGAATATTGTGCTACCGTGAAAAATGTTCGTTTGGGAAGCTTATCTTCAATACAACATCATCTGATCCAACGCTGCGATACGAAATATGGAGTATTGACAACGAAAAAGTGGAGGCGTACACAATCAAGCTCAGCGAGCTAAAACATTAAATTAAAACAAAAATGAATTATAAAACTTTATTTTTTCCGATTTTAGCGGTCCTTGTTTCCGCATGTTCTACTGTGGAAAAACAAACAGAGAAACCAAATATTATCATTATACTGGCTGATGATTTAGGAAGTGGTGATGTACATTGTTACAACGCGGATTCCAAAATTCCAACACCGGCAATGGACAAGGTTGCAGCTGAAGGAATTCGTTTTACCGATGCCCATACAAACTCAGCCGTTTGCACACCTACGCGCTACGGAATTATTACCGGGCGTTATTGTTGGCGCACATGGAAAAAGAAAGGGGTGTTAAATGGATTCAGCGAACACCTGATTGATCCGCAGCGAACGACCATTGCATCGCTTTTGAAACAAAATGGCTATTATACCACAGGTGTTGGAAAGTGGCATCTGGGAATGGATTTTACAATAGACACTGCCGGAGTTGTTGATTATGCCGGTAAAATTGAAAATAATCCAACAGTGAACGGCTTCGACTATTTTTATGGAATCTCAGCATCGCTCGATTTTCCTCCGTACGTTTATATCGAAAACGACCATTTTACCCAGGTTCCTACGCAAATACAACCAAAACAAGATTTTCCAAGGTATTTAAGGGAAGGTGACAAAGCTGAAAATTTTGATTTTGAAACGGCTTGGGAAAACCTGTTAAATAAAGCCGAAAGTTTAATTGATAAACGTCCAACCGATAAACCCATGTTCATGTATTTTGCTTTACCTGCACCGCATAAACCAGTGTGGCCCGACTCACGTTTTGTGGGCACTACAGAACTGGGAGCTTATGGCGATTTTGTGCATCAAACCGATTACGTGGTGGGCCGCATGGCCGACAAATTAAAAGCGGCCGGTATGGAAGAAAATACCTTGCTGATGATTACGTCAGATAATGGTTCGTTTATGTACCGCCTGGATGAAAGTGTGGAAGCTGACCATTTAATGAATGAGAATGTTCAGGGTTTTTACGCCAAAAACCACACGGCAAATTACATTTATCGCGGAACAAAAACCGATGTTTGGGAAGGTGGACACCGTGTTCCTTTCGTGGTACGTTGGCCGGCCGCAATTAAAAAAGGACAGGTGAAAGAACAAACCATTTGCACTACCGATTTTCTGGCAACTTTTGCAGATTTATTAGGTGTTTCCCTTTCCGAAAATGAGGGTGAGGATAGTTTTAGTTTTCTCCCTTTATTACAGGAAAACGACGATGCTTTCTCACGGGCTCCAATTGTGAATCACTCGGTTAGTGGTACATTTGCCATTCGAAACGGAGACTATAAGTTGGTCTTGGGTAATGGCTCCGGTGGTCGTGAAACTCCAAGAGGAAAGGCCTTTGAAAAACCATTTTCAATGTTCGATTTAAAAAAGGATATTTCAGAAACCACTGATATTATCGATGAGAACCGGGAGCTGGCAAATTCAATGGAAAAGACCTTAAAAACAATAATGGATTCAGGAACAAGTAAAAACTTAAACGATGAATAAACGAATAACTACATTTATCATTGCATTGGTGCTGATTTCAGGCATTTCAGAAACATAGCAAACCATTTTGTGGTACGACAAACCGGCGGAAAATTGGATGGAAGCCCTGTCAGTTGGAAATGGGCGTTTGGGTGTCATGGTATTTGGTGGCATTGAAAAGGAAACCATCCAGCTCAGCGAAGAATCGGTTTGGGCCGGCCTCCCGTTCCTGAAAACCGCAATGGAGACTGGAAAAAACATGTAGGGAATAATATTTTGTAATTAGGTGATCATATGAAACTGGCATGGCCAGGGCAAATAATCGGGCACACAGGAGCATAGCCTGCTCCGAACTTGATTCGGAGATTAGAATTTGCATTGGTTATCAAGGTTTTGCTAAATAATAAACAGATGAAGAATATATGGATAATATTGTTATCAGTCCTTTGTGTTGGACTTGCCGGCGCACAAAAATCTCCGAGTAAAAATAGGGGAATGGTTCTTAAAGCAGGCGATACCTGTTCGGGAATGGATGCCGTAGACTGGCCGGCTTTTATGGCCAATCACGATATGCAATGGGATTCACTTCCCGGAACATGGTTCGAAGGACCTTTCCTGGGCAATGGCGAGCAAGGTACGCTTATGTATAAAATCGACGGCCATACGCTCAGATGGGATGTAGGTTGTTCGGCAGCACATGAACACCGCTCCATGGAGGACGATGACCTTACGGAAAAGAATTTTACAGCGCTTAATCGTGGTAGACATTTTATTGGTCACCTGAAACTGCAATTACCAAAAGAAATAACAGAAAGCAAATCACGCCTCTCGTTGTGGGATGCGGAAGCGACAGGAACGCTTTTATCTAATGGAGGTGCTGTGGATTGGAAAACAATTGTACATGCCACAGAACCGGTCATGCGTTTCGATCTAGTTGCCGAAGGTAATCTTGAAGGAACTAAATTTACCTACATTGCTGAAGAAGCACGGAATCCACGTTCGGTGCGTTCCAACGCACCACGAACTCCGGTCAATCCTTCTCCGGCGCTTTCAACGTTCGGTGATGGTGTGCAAACTGCCGTTCAAAATCTAATTGCCGGAGGACAAACAGCTGTGGCATGGGTACAAAAAGAAGTGGGCGACACCACACGACTTTGGTTAAGTGTTCAACACAGTTTTCCGGGCAACGAAGCAGTAAGCAATGCTGTCTTGGCGGTACGTGCAGCAGCTATGGCCGATCAGAAAAAGTGGATGGAATCGCATCGCGAATGGTGGCACAACTATTATCCGCAAAGTTTTATTTCGGTGGGCGACCGCTACTGGGATGCTTTTTACTGGATACAACAATACAAATTGGCCTGCGCTACACGCGATAAAGGATGGATTATTGATAATCAGGGACCATGGTTGCAACCAACTGCGTGGTGCGCAACCTGGTGGAATCTGAATGTACAACTTTCGCACAGTGGTGGCTATGTTGCCAATCGCCGTGGAATGGTTTCGGCCATGAGTCATCAGCTGAATGTGAACCGCGAGAACCTGGCCAAAAACGTAGCCGAACCTTATCGTCATGATTCGTATGCCATTGGTCGAAACAGCTCGGGCTGGGATCTGGCGGGACATGCCGGGCAACCTGGAGGCCGGGAGCCCATAGAACCCAAAATTGGAAGTGAGATTGGAAACTTGTTGTGGGGGCTGCATAACGTAGATATGGAATGCATCTATTGGCAAGACAAGGAACTACGCGACACCGTGCTTTATCCGCTGCTAACTCGTGCTGTAAATTATTACCGACACTTTTTGGTAGAAAACGAGGAGGGTTTATTGAGTCTGCCCCAAACCTTTAGTCCTGAATATAAAATGGCAGTAGATTGTACTTACGATCTCGATCTGTTGAATTGGGGCCTGGGGCGTTTACTCGAAATGGCAGAAGAAAAAGGTCTTTCAGAAAAAGAAGAACCTTTAATTGCCGCCTGGAAAGAAATTAAAACGAAATTGATGCCGGTTCATGTTGATGAAGCAACCGGTAGAATGGTTGGAAAAGATGTCACATTAGATTATCGACACAGACATTGGTCGCACTTGTTGGCGGTATATCCTTTGCATACACTTACTCCTGAAACTAAGGAGAACCGTGAATTAATTGATCGTAGTTTAACGCACTGGCACAGCTTCGGGCGGGCCATGGGCTATTCGTATACAGGAGGGGCATGTATGGCTGCCATACTGAATGATGGCGACCGGGCCTTAGAGTTACTCAATGGTTTAAAGTCGTTTTTAAAGCCCAATACTTTTTATTCTGAAATCGGTTTGCCTGTGATGGAAACACCATTGCATGGAGCCACCACAATGCAAGAAATGCTGTTGCAGAGTTGGGGCAAACAGCTGCGTATTTTTCCTGCTGTTCCCGAAAAGTGGCCCGATGTTCAGTTTCACCAGCTTCGTGGTGAAGGCGCTTATTTGGCGAGTGCCCGACGTGAGCAAAGTAAAACCCAATGGGTGTTAATTCAGTCAGAAGCAGGCGGGGAAGTAGAAGTTGATCCTGCCATGCAGGATGCACAATGGGTGGCCTCAAAAAATACAAAGATTAGCCCAAATGATAGAGGTACGTACCACCTTGAAATGTCGCCCGGCGAATGGGTGATGTTCTGGCCCAAAGGTAAGGTTCAACCCAAACCGAATGTTACGCCTGTTGCTTTTCGCGGTGAGGAGTATCATTTTGGTTTGTAATACCCCTTATCATTTAAAGTAGGCCTTATAATTCATAAATCGATTATTTAAAAATAGCATCGAAAAATAGTTTTTAGAGGTGCGTATTGGTAAAAAGGAATGAAGCATACAAATTTTTAACGTTTAAAGAAGAAACTATGATACGAGCTGTAAAACTCATGTTTGCTGTCTTTGTTGCCTTTTTTTGTATTAGTCCGGCCTTTGCAAAAAAACCGCTTAAGATTTACATAATGGCCGGGCAGTCGAATATGGTCGGCACTGGGGGTATTTCGACCTTCGACTATATTGGAGACGATCCCGCAACCGCCCCATTGCTTAAGAAGATGCTTGGCCCCGACGGCAAACCGAAGGTATGTGAAAGGGTTTGGATCTCTTCGCTGAATGGAAAGATGAACCAATACGGAGGAGAAGGATATGGCAAGTTGACTGCCGGTTACGGTGTGCGCAGAACAGATCCCACGAAACTTGACGATTTTATCGGACCGGAGTATATGTTCGGCATCACCATGGAAGAATCATACGATGGCCCTATCTTAATTATCAAGACCGCCTGGGGAGGCCAAAATCTAAGTGTGGATTACCGATCTCCGGGCTCCGGTCCATACGTAATGAATGACTATCAGGTAGAAATATTGACCCAAAAGGGCGCGCTAGAGAAGGTTAGGGCGCAGAAAAACGAGGCAACGGGCCGAAACTATCGTTACATGATGGATCATGTCCGAAAGGTTCTGGGCGATATAAAGCGGGTCTACCCGGACTACGACCCGGATGCAGGCTATGAATTGTCGGGCTTTGTTTGGTTCCAGGGATGGAATGACTTTAGTGATCTTACCACCTATCCATCAAGTTATGGAGAAAAGCAGTATGATCAATACAGCCATTTATTGGCACAATTTATACGCGATGTCCGTAAGGATTTGAAGGCTCCCGAACTGCCATTTGTTATAGGTGTGATGGGTCAGTATGGGAATTACACACCAGGCACATTTAAGGTGGTTAACAAATCGGATTATCGCATGAAGCTTTTCCGTAAAGCCATGGCGGTGCCAGCGCAAATGGAAGAGTTCAAAGGGAGTGTAGCTGCCGTTCAGACGGCACCATTCAGAGAAGATGTACTTGGATTCATAGAACAGAAACAAACAAAGGTGAAAAACATGGGTAGAAAATTGTCGAAACAACTTGCCGATGGGCCAAATGCCGATGGCTCAATGACGCCGGAGCAGAAGAAAGCTTATATGGATGATTACAAAGCTAAAATACTCACCCCTGAAGAGATGGCCCTATGGAAGCGGGCTGCGTCTATTGGTGGCTTTGTTCACTACTACGGCTCGGCTAAGTTCCATGCTCAGGCTGGCAAGGCATTCGCCGAAGCGTTACTGGATATGGGATGTAAGTAATTTTATTTGCTTAAAGCATCTAAGGCTCCCACGAAGTTTGGTGCAAATGACAATCCGTATTACATAAAAAGGTGCCAATTGGCTTTATAGGGTTTAAAGTTGGAGATATATAGGGAGTTTATATCATCGAAACGGCTCCTGACGACTGGGTGTTATTCTGGCCAGCCGATCAGGCACAACCTGAATACAGTGTATGCTCCTTGCCCCAGAGGCACGGAATATCGCTTTGGTCATACAAACTAATTTAGTTAAGTTTATCTGCTGTCAGGATAAACCTCATGAAACCATGAAAAATATAGAATAGATAAAAATATTAATAGATTCAGGAACAAGTAAAAAAACTGTACAATGAACAAACGAATATTTGCAATACTTAGTATTGCATTAAGTCTGATTACAGGCACGTCAGCACAAGAAAAAATATTATGGTACGATAAACCTGCAGAAAAATGGATGGAAGCCCTGCCAGTTGGAAATGGGCGTTTGGGTGCCATGGTATTTGGTGGCATTGAAAAGGAAACCATCCAGCTCAACGAAGAATCGGTTTGGGCCGGGCCTCCCGTTCCTGAAAATCGCAATGGGGCCTGGAAATCCATCGCAAAAGCGCAAGCGTCGATTTTTAATGGAAAATACGTGGAAGCCGACAGCATTATGCAAACCGATGTATTGTCGCCCAGGATTGCACCAAGAAGTTACCAAACACTGGGTAATTTGAACATGGACTTTCAATTGAAAGGTGAAGCTGAAAATTACCGCAGGGAACTCGACCTCGACAAAGCCATTGCCAAAACAACTTTTACATTAAACGGGGTCAACTATACCCGCGAGGTTTTTTCGAGCCCTGTAGATCAGGTTATTGTTGTAAAGCTTTCTGCCGACAAACCTAAATCCATGAGTGTTAATTTGAGTTTAGACCGTCCTGCCGATTTTGAGGTAGCTACGGTAGGCAAAAACAAAATCAGAATGTGGGGGCAAGCCAGCCAAAAAGGCAAACATCCGGGCGTGAAATACGAAGCCCAATTGCTGGCTGTGCCTAACGGTGGAAAAACCATTGCTGAAGAGGGAAATATAAAGGTAAGCGGGGCTAATGGGTTAACCTTATTTATCTCGGCAGCCACCGATTATAATGCCGACGAGCCTTATTCTCCATTAACACATACGCTTTCGGCAGTTTGTGCTAAACAGTTAAAAGCGGTATCGAAAAAATCCGTTGAAAAAATGGTAGACGAGCACCAAACAGAACACCAACGGTTGTTTAGAAGGGTGACCCTTAACCTTGGAAATTCAGGAGACGTTAATGTGCCTACCAATAAGCGTTTGGAGGCCATCAAGCAAGGTGCGGACGACCCTGGATTGATGCAGCTGTTTTTTCAGTATGGACGCTACCTGCTTATTTCCTCATCAAGGCCGGGCAACCTGCCTGCCAATTTGCAGGGAATATGGAACCAGCACCTGAGCGCTCCCTGGAACAGTGATTTTCATACCAACATCAATTTTCAGATGAATTACTGGCCGGTGGAAATCTGCAACTTAAGTGAATGTCACGAACCATTTTTCGACTTACTGGAAGACCTAGTTGAACCGGGAAGTAAAACGGCAAAAGAAGTTTATAATTGTGATGGTTTTGTGGTGCACCATACTACGGATGTGTGGCACTGGACAGCACCTATTGGCAAAGTACAGTATGGCATGTGGCCCTTTGGCTCGTCCTGGTGTACGCAGCATTTTATGGAACATTATCGTTTTACCGGCGATAAGGAATTTTTAGCTAATCGGGCATACCCGATTTTAAAAGAATCGATTAAGTTTCTGCTTGATTGGCTTTCGGTAGATCCCCGTTCCGGGAAATTGGTTTCAGGGCCGTCAACTTCGCCCGAAAATAAATTTTATGCACCGGGAACCGATAAAGAAATGGTTCGACTTGATATGGGCAATGCCATGGACCAGGAAATTATCTGGGACAACTTTACCAACCTGTTGGAGGCTGCTGCAATTCTTGAAATAGAAGATGATTTTGTAGCGGATGTAAAAACAGCACTTGCCAACCTATCGCTGCCAAAAATCGGTTCCGATGGCCGTTTAATGGAATGGTCGCAGGAGTTTGAAGAGGTGGACGCAGGACATCGCCATATGAGCCATTTATTTGGTCTATATCCGGGGAGACAGTTCAGCGAATTACAAACTCCTTATTACATCGATGCCATTAACCGCAGCATTGATGGGCGCTTGGCAAATGGTGGAGGCCACACCGGATGGAGCAGGGCCTGGATTATCAATTTCTTTGCCAGACTTCAAAATCCAGATAAGGCTTATGAAAATTTAAAGGCACTGTTTCAAAAATCGATGGCCGACAATTTATTCGACATGCACCCGCCTTTCCAAATCGACGGCAATTTTGGAGGAGCAGCAGGTATGGCGGAGATGTTGGTTCAAAGTCATCTGAAAGATGAAAACGGGGAAACCATCATTCAGTTATTGCCAGCTTTGCCAAAGGTTTGGCCCAATGGGAATGTATCTGGCTTATGCACACGTGGTGGCTTTACATTGGATATGAAATGGAAAAATGGTAATCCTGAAAATGTGGTGATTTCATCGAAAAACGGCGGTTCGTGTAAAATAAAAGTAGGGGATAAAACAATTAGTCTGAACCTAAAAGCTGGCGAAGAGCAAACACTTACAAGGTTTTAATAATACAAGAAAAGCTCTGATTAAATGGATAAATCAACAAATTATGCAATAAATAAATACCAGCTATCGGCACTCGTAATATGCCGGGTATTGATAGGATGGCATTTATTATATGAAGGTGCTGTAAAAATGTTAAATCCCGACTGGAGTGCAGCTGGATATCTGTTGGATTCTGAAGGCCTGTTTAAACAGTGGTTCTTATGGATGGTTGACACAGAAATAATACTGAACGCTATTGATATTATCATCCAGTGGGGGTTAATATTAATTGGGCTGGCTTTAATATTAGGACTTTTGGCCCGATATGCTTCTATTGCCGGAGCGATAATGATCCTGATGTTTTATCTTTCACACCCACCCGTGATTGGTTCGGAATATATGATGCCTTCGGAGGGAAGTTACCTTTTAGTGAACAAAAACGCAATTGAGTGCTGCATCTTGGTCGTGTTGTTTCTTATACCAAGTAGTTATTATATAGGAATCGACCGACTACTATTTAAAAACAAGCGTATATAAAATGGAAGAAAAAGACAAAAATTCTATACCAAAATCTTCTCCAAGAAAATTGAACAGAAGGGAAGTATTGAAGGGTTTGGCCACCGTACCTGTTGTTGGCGCTTTTGCTTATGGAATGTATAGTAAAAACAGGTATTACGATACCTTAAACGAACACTTGCTCGAAGAGCTTGATTTTGATTTAAGTGAAAAAAGCAGCCTTAATGTTCCGGTAAATAAGAAAATTAGAATTGGTGTGGTTGGATACGGAAGCCGCTGTAACTATTTGTTAAGGTCACTCGGCTTTGCTCAGCCTGAATATATCGATAAATTGGCGACTAAAGCCAAAACCGAAAAAGGGTGGGAAAAAAGATATCAGAATTTTATTGACCAGGAAGATCTCGGGGTGGAGATAACCGCCATATGTGACGTCTTCGATATTCATGCTGAGAATGCCATCAAGGCAGGTCAGAATATTTACCGTCAGGGCATTTCCGGAAAAAAGGGTAAAGCCCCAAAGCGATACAAAACCTATCAGGAATTGGTTAAATCGGATGATGTAGATGCTGTTATAATCGGTACCCCCGATCATTTGCATTCTTCAATAGCCATTGAGGCCGCGCTTAACGGGAAACATATATATTGCGAGAAGCCCTTGTCGTGGCATTTAGATGAAACATATATGGTTCGTAAAATAGTGAAAGAAAAGGGAAATGTCTTTCAGTTAGGACATCAGAACCGTCAAACGGATAGTTACCATGTTGCCAAAGGGATTATTGAAAAAGGAGCCTTGGGAAAAATTTCGCTTATAGAAACCTGTACCAACCGTAATTCTCCCAATGGGGCATGGGTGTATAATATTCACCCCAAAGCCAACAAGAACAATATCGACTGGAAACAGTTTATAGGACCGGCTCCATGGCACGATTTTAGTTTGGAACGCTTTTTCCGTTGGCGATGCTGGTGGGACTACAGCACCGGATTAAGCGGCGATTTGTTTACCCATGAATACGATGCGATGAATCAGATATTAGATTTAGGCATGCCATCGTCTTCCATGGCTTCCGGGGGTATCTATTATTTTAAGGACGGACGAACCGTGCCTGATGTATTGACAATGGCCTATGAATTTGCTCACAAAGACTTAACGCTCTTATACAGCGCAACCCAGGCAAATCAGAACACCCGCGGTAAAATGATTATGGGTCATGATGCTACGATGCACGTAGGCAATACGCTTGAAATAAATGTAGACCCAAATTCGACCAGGTACAAAGAGAAGATAAAAAATGGTTTGATGGATCCCGGGAAACCGATTTTCAGCTATACTCCGGGCAAAAACAAGGTAGATGCCATCACGTCGGCCACCGAGAAATACTTTGCAGGTCGCGGATTGTTATATACCTATCGTGACGGAAAACAAGTGGATACCACACACCTGCACCTTCGCGAATGGCTCGACTGCATCCGGCTAAACAATGGTACACAACCAAGTTGTAATATCGACAGGGCTTTTGAAGAAGCCATGACAGCCCATATGGGAACCATATCCTATAAAGAAGGCAGAAGAACTTACTGGGACTTTGACAAGGAACAAATTGTCTAGCAAAAGAGAAATGGTTCATTAGGTACGGTTGTGCTGTGATAGGACAACAATATCGTTTTAAAACAGAAATATTCATGGACAATAAAATCAGGACGAGGGAATCGAGGGCAGCCATCGAAAGGTTGTATATTACCATGCGTCACTTGTTCATCCGGGGCAGTTACAAACCCCTGGGGGTATCGGGAGAGGAGCTGACCAAAACATTCTTAACCCTGAATCCGGAAATCTACGGATCCATGTCCGACCCATACAGGGTGGAGTTAAGTGCCATGAAATACGTGTTGGATCGTTTGCCCAGGAGAATAGAAAAATGCAGGCACATCCGCTTGATAGCGCGCGAAGGATTTGAATTGTCCGACTACGATGTTATCGTTCCTTTAAAGCGGCGAAGAAACTGTTACCGCATTGATGAAGATTCGATGTATATTGAAGTTACCCGCGGGCGAAGCGATATTTACGATATTCTCACGCACCTGACATTTCTGTTCAACGAATCAAAAAAAATAATGCAAAACAGTCTGGATCCTAAGGGACAGGTTTCTGATGACTGGAATAAACTTAAGAACTTTATAAACTCGGACGATAATCGCGATATAAAGCAGGGAATCACTTATTTAAGCAACGTGCTGGGGCGTACTTACCTGGAAACGAAGATGGCGGTTGAAGATTTTGGCCAGAGAAAGGATGAGCCCTCCTTGTTTGAAATTATTTATTGGCTGGGGCACCTTACCATACAGGAACAGATCAAGGGAATAAAACGAGAAATATCTTTTTCCCAAAAACTAAGGGAAATCATCGGGCATCATATTTATGGCGAGAAATGGGCCAATCACATTAAAGACTTTATTGTGAAAAAAGGGTGGATTGAACGCCCACTGCATATTATAAGCGCAAACCTCCATAGTTTTTTAAACACACTATACGGAAATCTGGCCGAACCGGATATAGATTCCCTGGATGAACTGGCCATCAAGACAAGCGAGGGCGGAAACAAAAAACTCCGCGACAAAATTGAAAAAATAGCGCTGCAAAATGGGTTGCATATGATAAAGGATTCATCCGGTGCCAATATTAATGTTCAAATAATCGATCTGGAGAAAGCTTTACACAACAACAGCTCCAAATGGTTGCATTCAGAAAAAGGTAATACCACAGACAGAGGTTTGTTATTGGTAATGGATTATGCTTTTGGGGAACAGGCGTACGAGTGTATGGACGAATTGTTAAAGCCCGAGATAAAAGGCGAAAGAAGATTGCGGCTGAACATTGAGACCATCTCCATTATGGGTAAAGCGGGAATTCTGAAAGGAGACAAAGGGGATATCATTGTACCCGGCGCTCATGTTTTTGAGGGGACCGGCGATAACTACCCGTTCGAGAACAGCTTTAAGGCAGCTGATTTTGCGGGAAACGGGATTAATGTGGTCGAGGGGAACATGATTACTGTTCTGGGTACCTCCCTGCAAAACAAGGATGTGTTAAAGCACTTTATGAACAGTTCGTGGAATGCAATTGGAATTGAGATGGAGGGGGCACATTATCAAAAGGCGATTCAGGCCGCCACCAAGGTGCGGAAAAGTGTCAACGAACAGGTGAGGGTCTATTATGCCTATTACGCCTCGGACAATCCCATGCAAAGCAAAACAACATTGGCTTCCGGTGGCCTTGGCCAGGAAGGGATAAAACCCACCTACCTAATTACCTTGAAATTATTGGAGAATATTGCTAAAGGGTGAACGCGGCAGTGGTATTATGGGTTTAAAAGTGAGCTCCGTGCTAAATGTCGTTACTTCCTAATATCCGAAGGAATTTTGGTTTAGGTCCTAATCTCGATAAATTCAAACGGGAACTTGGACATCCTGGACATTTCCTGGCCTACCTCCAGCATATCCTCATCATCGTCTTCGTAATGCCAGTGAATAACAATTGGATGACCCATGGAATGCAAGTTGCCCAGTTTCTTGCAGAAATCGAGGATAAACTTTGCCGAGGTTGAATTAAAATACTCCAGGTTAAAAATAAAAACATAGGGCCTGTCAATTGAGCCGTCATTGTTTTTTAACGACAGTTCCAGTTCATTCACCCAATCTATCAAATCTTTATAGAAAATACTGGCATTCTCAGGTCTTGACTCCCCTGATACTTCAAAGCTGTATTTATCAGGTTCAAACCATATTTTTGGGGAGTTGGGAGTAGGGTCTATTGTTAGCTTTCTCATGAAATATACTTTTTAATGCTCCAAAGGAACGCTTACCTGCAATTCAAACACAGACCATCCTGCATTTACCGGCGTGAAATTATAGTTAATCTTACTGTTGGCCTTTAAGGCTATGGTGATAATTCCCAATCCAGCTCCTTTATTGATGGCGATACCATCTTTATTAATCTGGTCTTCATACATCTTCAGCAAGCCTTCCTTATCCTGACCCTTCACATGGTCAATCTTTTGATGGAGATCATTCACTTCATCATTGGAGATCAGGTTCCCTGCTGTGATTAAATATCCCTCTTGCTCCTGCTCGAGTATGATATATGGATGGATGGTAGTGTTAGGGGGAGCTGCATGATGCCTGAGAATATTCTCAATGCATTCAACCATAATGTTGTAAACACGTTTTTTAAGTACCTTTTTTATAGCATGGGCCTCCAAATCCTTTTTAACTTTCTGTAAAAGAATTTCTGTTGTTTCAAATTCAATGGGTCCCCTATAATTTAGTATGGTCTTAATTTTCGACATTATTGGTATTGCTGGATAGCCTGAATTACTTTTTTTTACAAGATAGGAAAATATTAGTAGCTTTATAAACAATCTCAAAAGAGAGTTAAGCTGCATATAGCTACGGTTGGATAGATCTAAACCCGGAGATTTCCGATTGCACCAAACAGCCACCATACCGTTGGGAAGAAAAAAAAGAAGACATGAATGAGAATATAATTAAGGCATTAATTCAATTATTTGCCCTGGTAATTGACATAGACATATCGGTTAAACAACCCAGCCGGGAACGTAAGTTTGTCGAAACGTTTTTGCGTAAGCTCCTAAATAAAAATCTGATAGAGAAATACCTGATCCGGTTTGATGATTACCTGCAATTGTATGCCTCCAATAAAGTGGATGTCTCCGACAAGAAAAGGAAAAAGCGGACCATGGTGGATGCCATGAAGGTGATGGCTATCTGTGAGCAGATCAATCAGGAATTGCAGCAGAAACAAAAGACCTTTGTGTTGTTGAAACTTCTGGAATTCATCTCACTGGATGCCATTTTAACAGAAAAAGAATTGGATTTTGTGCTTTCCGTGGCAACGGCCTTTAATATTGACGAAACAGAATACCTCAACTGTAAGGGTTTTGTTTTTAACGAATTAAAAAATGTGCCGGAGAAAGAAAATGTGATTATTTTTGATTCTGACGGTGGTCAGTCTGAAGCTGGGATCGTACACCGCAACATTGGAGATATAGGCGGGGAAATCATCTTTTTGCATATCAAGAGCACCAATACGTTTGCCTTTCGTTATACAGGTAACCAGGATGTATACTTGAATGGGCAAAATTTCACGCCACACCAGGTATATATTTTTGAGGCAGGATCATCGTTGCGAAGTGCGACAACAAAAACCATATATTATACCGATGTGGTAAAGGTTTTTATGCACTTGCGCAAAGAAACCGGCGCTTCCTTAATTGCACGCGATATTATTTTTAGATTTAAGAACAGTGAAAACGGGGTCCTTCTGCAACACCTTAGTATCGATTCGGGACAATTGGTGGGGGTCATGGGAGCCAGTGGGGCCGGAAAATCCACGCTGCTGAATATCTTAAATGGAAATATCAAACCACAACAGGGACAGGTGTTTATCAACGGCCATGATCTGTATCAGAATTATAGCCCGGCAAACAATAGTATTATCGGTTATGTGCCGCAGGATGATATCCTGTTTGAAGAATTGACGGTGTATCAGAATCTCGATTTCAACGCACAGTTGTGCCTGAGCAACTATAGCGAGGAGAAAAGAAAAGAGTATGTCCATAAAATGTTATACGACCTTGATTTGTATGGCGTTAAAGACCTGGTGGTGGGCAATCTGTTAAACAAACTCATTAGTGGGGGTCAGCGCAAACGTTTAAACATAGCCCTTGAGTTAATCAGGGAGCCTGCTATCCTGTTTGTGGACGAACCCACTTCGGGCCTGTCATCTCTCGACTCGGAGGTGGTGATGAACCTGTTGAAAGAACAAACCCTGAATGGTAAGATTGTCATCGTTAATATTCATCAGCCATCATCAGACATCTTTAAGATGTTCGACAGGATGCTGTTTCTGGATAAAGGAGGATATCTGATTTATTCGGGAAACCCTATTGAGGCCATTGGCTATTTTAAAAGGAAGAGCAACTATATTAACGCGACAGATGAACAATGCGGTGAATGCGGCAATGTGAATCCCGAACAGCTTTTGCAAATCATCGAATCCAAGATTGTAAATGAGTATGGAAAGCCGACCCGAACCAGGAAAATAACACCCAGAGAATGGTACGACTTCTTTCTAGAGACCCGGCATAGCCAGTCAACGGATTTCCCCGAGGAAAGGAAATCCGGACATAGCCTGTATAGCATCCCGGGAAAGATCGGCCAGCTCCGTATCTTTTTTCAGCGGGATTTGCTGACGAAACTGAGCAACAAGCAATATTTGTTAATAAGTCTTTTGGAGGCCCCTGTTCTGGCGGTGTTGCTGGGTTTTTTTACCAAATATATAAGTGGCAGGACGGGAGATCCAAATGCCTATATTTTTATGGAGAACAACAATATCCCGGCTTATATTTTTATGGCCGTAGTGGTGGCCTTGTTTTTGGGATTATCCATATCTGCCGAAGAAATAATAAAAGACAGGAAGCACCTGAAACGGGAATCGTTTTTAGGATTAAGCAGGGGCAGTTATTTACATTCTAAAATAGCGCTGTTGTTTATGATTTCAGCCATACAAATGTTAAGCTTTGTGCTCATAGGTAATTTTATCCTGGAAATAAAAGGGATGAACATGCACTATTGGCTGATCTTATTCACCACTTCCTGCTTCGCCAATTTATTAGGACTAAACCTTTCTTCGGCATTAAACTCTGTCATCACCATTTATATTCTGATACCCTTTATATTGGTGCCCGAATTGCTGTTTAGCGGTGTTATTGTGACCTACGACAACTTGCACAAGAGTATCACATCGCAGAAGTATGTGCCCGTGATTGGCGATGTGATGACCTCTCGTTGGGCCTATGAAGCGCTTATTGTCCATCAGCATAACGCAAACGAGTTTCAAAAACATTTTACAGATGTGCAGAAGGAAAAAAGCAGGGCTACCTATTACAAAGATTACCTGATTCCAGAATTGCAGAAAAGCATTCTTTATTGTGAGCGTAATATTGACAATACGGAAAATAACGCAGTGGTGGATTTTCAGGTGCGCCTGATCAAGAATGGCATCAAGACGCTCGCACGAAACACCGCCTTTCCTTATGAAAAAACAGCAAAAATAAATATAAAGGAAGTGAACACCGAGCTATTGGAAGATATC
>NZ_JBQTGI010000006.1:62816-168894 GCF_052400645.1 Saccharicrinis sp. GN24d3 | reverse complement strand
CTGTTGTTATACTTCACGTTAAAAGGTGATGTTTTAAATAGGATATTGAACAAAATTGGCAAATAATTATAAACATTGTAAGTCAGCAGCTCTACTATAGACTATACTGCAACCACCAATTAAACCATCTCCCACCTCCTTCTTTTTACCCCTCCAAACCTCCCCTAAAGTGGAGGCTGAAGTCCCCTTTAGGGGATTTAGGGGTATTATCAAAGGCAAACTGCTTACAAATTGAAAGTTTCTCAAAAATACTTATGCATTTTCACACACACACTTTTGAAGGAGGAGTACCGACTCCCGTCTTGTAAAATATTGCGGGTTCAATATTACAACTTTCCGAACACTTATGAGCGTTGCCCCAACTTTCGAAATAATGCCTTTCAGCCTTATGATATTTACCATTGATTCGAATTCTTAAATTATTGGTTTTTTAAATGCCAGGAATATGGGCTTCCTCCAAGGGCTTTTTCTAAAGAGAAAAACTTACTAACTTGGACAAATCCGTAAAGTAATGCCCGGATAGTACCGTTACGATAATATACACAATATGAGTAGTACTAGTATACCCAAATTTATTGGTTTAAGAATATATCTCACCTCAACCATCTTGTATTTGTTTTTGGTGATGCCGTTTATAGGATTCCTGATATTTCAGAACCTGCCCGATATTATAAAAGAATCAAGATTTCCTGGAAAGAGAATGCCGATGAAGGAAGGCCGACCGCCAGTCATCAGGGACTCTGTTCTATTGGATGTGATGGGCAAAAGGGAAGGTGTTGCACAAATGGAACAACACTATAAACAAATGGCGGATTCCATTGCAGCAGCCATGGAGCCTGCTGCCAGAAACCATCCCGGAGAGCGGAAGCATAACAATAAACAAGATTACCTAATGCTGTTTTTTTTCTGGTATTTTAACGTTCTGTTGGGGTGTTATTTACTGGGGCTTGCTTTTAATAGGCCCTTTAAGATATATCTGCGCCGAAAAAGAAAGCAAAAGCCAATTGGCAACAGACTGCAATGGTATTGTAAAAAACTTATCCTAAAAACACCCCGGATCAATGGCATAATTTTATTGCTGCCGCACCTAGCCAGCCATACCTTTGCCTTGTATATCCTGTTGTCGGAAAAAATCTTCATGAAGGAGATAGAGCGCAATATTTTTCAGAACTTCTTCTATGTGTCTGCCGTAGCTGCTTTTCTTACGGTACTCTTTGTTTACTTCTGGCAAAAAAACAGGGTGCGCTTAACCTATATCGAGCATTTCTATAGCAAAGAAGAACTCAGGCAACGTATATTCCGTTACAGAAGTGGTAAGATTGGCCGGCAATTGTGGTTTGCCAATGCCTTAACCACCTTTTTTCCATTGGCTATTGTGGGCCTGTATATTGTGCTGAGCCTGACCTCGGTGGAGAGCCTTGGGATTTCTGAGTTGAGCCCGGAACAAAAAAAGGTGATGCTGGGCAATTGGAATGATTCGGTTAACATGTTATCAGGGACAATAGACATAGGTAACCATGCCGATTATTATTATGTGAACGCCATAGATACCATCGTTATGTTTTTGGGAATTGGCACAGGGATTCTGGTTTCCATCATGTATATATTCCTGATTGTAAAATGGACCACCCGCAGTATTGTGAACCCGGTGCATGAGCTCCTGCTGAACATGAAAAAGATCCGGTCGGACGGGATTACCGATTTTACGATTGTGCGAAGCAATGACGAGGTAGGT
Organism: Saccharicrinis sp. GN24d3; assembly: GCF_052400645.1. Lineage (NCBI taxonomy): Bacteria > Pseudomonadati > Bacteroidota > Bacteroidia > Marinilabiliales > Marinilabiliaceae > Saccharicrinis > Saccharicrinis sp. GN24d3. The sequence continues at coordinate 167,159 of NZ_JBQTGI010000006.1, read as the reverse complement.
GAACTGGCCGAGGGTTATAATGTCATGATACAAAAGATTAAAAACTATATATCCAGTATTTCGCAGATGAACGCGGAGCTGGAAGATAAAGTGGTGGAAAGAACCCGTGAGATTGCCAAGCAGAAAGAAGAAATAGAGGACCAGAAAGAGGAGATAGAGACCCAGCTGGAGCTCGTTATTAGGCAGAAAGATACCATTGAAGCCCAGCAGCAGCAGATACTCGACAGTATCCGTTATGCCAAGCGGATCCAGACCGCCATCATGCCACCTGAAGACTTGCTGCAAAACGCCTTCTGTGATCATTTTGTGTTAAACAACCCGCGCGATATTGTTAGCGGTGACTTTTACTGGAACGTGAAAAAGGACAATAAGTTGTTTATCGCCGTGGCTGATTGCACGGGGCATGGCGTGCCGGGAGCCTTTTTGAGCATACTGGGCATTTCCTATCTCAACGAGATTGTTAGTGTCAACAATTACGATGCCAGCGAGATTTTAGGGCGGATGAGGGAGGCTTTAATATTTTCGTTACACCAGAAAGGAAAAGAAGGAGAGGCCCGGGACGGACTGGAAATAGCCTTGTGTATCCTCGACCTGGAAAATAATACCCTGCAATATGCCGGGGCTAACCGGCCGCTGTACCTTGTGCGGAAGAACCATAACGGACAAAGCAACGAGGAGAAACCAAATAGCAACCTGCAGGTGATCAGGCAAGGTGATTATAGGATGTTAAAATACCGGCCTGACAGTATGCCGATTGGTATCTATTACGATGCTGTTTCACCTTTTACCAATAATGATATAACCGTTCAGCCCGGAGACTCGTTTTATCTGTTTACCGATGGTTATGTCGACCAGATAGGAGGCCCTAAGCGTAAAACCTATCGCGTGAAATATTTCCGCGAACTCTTATTTGCCATTCAGGATAAAAAAATGAGCGAACAAAGGGAGATACTGCAACAGAATATTAAGAAGTGGCAGGGAGAACTGGTGCAGACGGATGATATCCTTGTGCTGGGGGTAAAAATTGGACCTGAGAGTTAGTGCCGTTAATGGGTAAAGAATTCAGGACGGATAACAAAAAGATAAAAAAAATGCGTCACCTTAATTTAGTTTTTCTTTTTTTTACGCTTCGATTGTTAATTTACTAAATCGTATTACAACAGCTAGCACGGACTTGCAGTGTGTACAGAAAATAATACTTGGAAGGTCCAGGATAAGTGTTGAATAATTAATTTTCAGCTATTTTTAAAAAATAAAAAGAAGAATGGAGATCATAGCGCCCAAAAACAGACACAGCATTAAAGAAAACAATAAAACATTTAATGCCTTTGTACATTTTAACCGGTTTTTGGCTGAGTTAAGAACAAACAACTTACCGAACGGGATAATTGATTCGATTAACGGAATTATAGAGCGTTTTAATGGATTATCTGATTCGGGAGTTGACTACAGAAGGCAGATCGCAAAAATGCAATCGAGGATTTATACGCTACTAGAAAAAGAACTCGGACTTGTGCCCAAAGGTTATTATAAGCATAAATGGTTAGCCGTTGGCATGGTTGCCTTTGGTATTCCCATTGGTGTTGTTATCGGAGCCATTATTGGCAATGTGGGTTTGCTGGGAGTTGGTCTCCCCATTGGCCTGGTTATTGGGGCAGTGATTGGTTCTCAAAAAGATAAAAAAGCATTGAGCGAAGGAAAGCAGCTTGATATAAAAATGTAATTTGCTGACTTTTGAGTTTGTCTTTGGGAACCATCTGAGCGTCCGAAAAAATCAAGGGGTATAAAAAAAATTATACGGAAGAATGACTTACACCGAGTAAATAGTTCTTGAGAAGATATCCAAAGCCGTTAATTTTCCACAGCCCGGTATATGCTTATAAACACATCCTGTATCTAAATTGATCACTTGTGCCCCTTTTTCTATGGTCCATTTGCAAGTGTTGAAAGTAATTGGCGTATGTCCATGAATAATGGTTTTTCCCTGAAAGATCGGATTGGTGTAGTTTCCGTTTCTTGTCCACAGCATCTGATGTTTCTCGTTCAAGGGATTTGTGCTTTGGTCATCAAACCCGGCATGCACAAAAAGATAGTCCCGATAGCTATAATAATATTCCAACCCCTGAAAAAAGTTCCAATATTGGGTAGGCAGATTAACGGTTGCGCCTAATCCAAAACTATGTAACGTTTCCCTTCCGCCATTATACAACCATAGGGGAATATACCGGTCCTCGGTAAATGCGTCTATCAGCATTTGCTCGTGGTTGCCTTTCAATGGGACAATATCATACTTCATGGCCATTAAATGCAATATATAGTCAACCACCTCTTTGCTTTGCGTACCCCTGTCTATATAATCGCCCAGAAAGACCAGTCTGTCAGCCTTTGTAACTCGTATCTTTTCTTCGACAAGCCTTTTTAAAGACCCAAAGCAGCCGTGAATATCCCCTATGGCTATAATTCTGATTGGCATCATGGTATACTTTTGCGTTCGATAGGATTTATGCAAGAGAAGTTACGGAAAAATTGGATATCATCCACGTCACTGTAAGTTTATCCCGGATTATGCATTGGAGGTTCGTCGTGAGCATTGAAAGTGCAATCTTACTAGGTTTTCATTGTTATGGTGAGTTGAAGTGAAGCAGCGGAGTGTCTTGTTTTGAAACAATTTTAATGTGTAATAGATTTTCTAATGCATAATGCGGGTTTAATAGGTCCTGTGGATAGTTGGCGTGGTTCTAAAAGTTATTCATGCTTTCCTCCTTATAAAACAAAGCATCCACCGACTTTCTTATGCTGTCCTCCCCAGGGAGGACGGGGGGTTTCTATGGGAGGACATGGTATATCGCCGGGAGGATAATGGTAAACAGAGGGAGGGTGAGGAAAATTTGACGGAGGGCAGGACTCATGTTGGGAGGGAAAACCAAAAAACAGGGAGGATAATCATAGGAGCCCATCCCTTTGCTGCGGCAAAGTACTTCCCCCGGTTTCAAGACCGAGGGAAGAATTTAAAGTTTACTTTGAGAGATATAATAACTTTTTAGTCGAAAGCTATTTTAATGTTTCTTGTCTCGATTGTACTTACTGATATACCCTTGTATGCGTTTTTCATCGCGCCAGAACAGGTATTTACCGCAATCCCTGATTTCATCCACCATTTCTTTCAGCAAGGTGTACATTTGGTTTCGGATGGTGAGGGTTTCATTGGATTCCCTTTTTTCACCATTGGCCAGGGCACGCAGGTCGGCCATTTCACCGCTTAAAGTATCGGCGGTTTCAATTAATGAGGCATCAAAATGAATGGCTGTTAACTCATCCGGATATTTACGGGCCAGTGCGGCCTCATCGCTTAAATCCTGTATCATATCTGCATTGCCAGCGTCTTCTGCAATATCAGCTACTACTTGCAAAGCATTTTCGTTTTTGCGGTAAGCATAGCGGAAGGTGTGAAGCAAGCGGTCTCGCAGGTCAAAAGCCAGGCGTGCCTCATTGGCCCATCGTTCTTCGGCATCTTTTCGGGCCTGTAATTCCGTCATCCACAGGCTTTGGGCATACCTGCATGCATCGGTGGCTGACTGAAGTTTCTCAAAGATACGCTCAGTAAGACCAGCTTGTATTAAATCATCTTTGTCTTTGCTGGCCCATACATACAGGTCTTCAGCTTCTTGCAGGTAAATGCCTATGGGCATGTAAGGTTTTTTTAATCTCTCATCGGTAACAGCTTGTGCTTCCGGTAAAATTGCGTCATACGAATTTTTCGACATAATTTTATATTTTAGAGGTTTATACTGCAGATAACCTTGGGCCTGCCTCTGCCGGAACTGTTCGTCAAAACTCAACCGGTGGAGAACCGGCCTTTGGGTTATCTGTTTGTTAAAAATGAATGGATAATATACTATATTATTATGAACAAAACAAATAATATAGCTCTATGATGATTGGTTTTCCGATTAATCAGGTCTTTTATTCTATTTTTCAATGGCATCATGGCCTTTGATAAAAGTCTATCGCAATTCATCGCTTAATGAATATTCTGCAACGAACTTGTCATTCGAAGATGGCCTTGTAGAGGTTGATGCTTCGATAAAAGAATCAAATTTTATGCGTGCTTACCACAATTACAAGAAAGGGGACTTTACTAGGTGGAGAGAGGAAATGGAAAAAGTGATTGCATAAAAATGGCGATCACACCGTATAAATGATTTTAGAGAAGATATCCAAAGCGGTTAGTTTACCACAGCCCGGTCTATCCTTATACACACAGCCTGTATCTAAATTGATCACTTGTGCCCCTTTTTCTATGGTCCATTTGCAAGTGTTGAAAGTAATTGGCGTATGTCCATGAATAATGGTTTTTCCCTGAAAGATCGGATTGGTGTAGTTTCCCTTTCTTGTCCACAGCATCTGATGTTTCTCGTTCAAGGGATTTGTGCTTTGGTCATCAAACCCGGCATGCACAAAAAGATAGTCCCGATAGCTATAATAATATTCCAACCCCGGAAAAAAGTTGCAATATTGCGGGTTTATAAATGATGTGAGTCGCGGCGACGATTACATCAAGCCAAATACAAATTTATGCATGAATCAAAATTTGACGCCAAAATCCTTTGATAAGTGCATATAATTAACAATATTTATACAGCTTAATAATTAAAATTTAATACAATGGCAGATATAAAATTTAGAGTACATGCGCATAGTGAAAATGCCACCAAAACAGTTGTAAAAGCAAGAGGTTTTGAAATGATCATTGATGAACCGGCTAACCTGGGAGGCACCGACGAAGGTGCAAATCCTGTTGAATATGTTCTGGCTGCTTATTCTGGCTGTATTAATGTGATGGCACACATTGTAGCTAAAGAACTTGGTTTTGAGTTGCGCGGCATGGAAATTAAACTTGCGGGAACGCTGAATCCGGCTCGTTTGTTTGGTCAGTCGTTTGAAGAGAGGGCCGGTTACAAATCCATTGAGTTGACCATGATCCCTGATTGCGATGCGGATGATGCTACCTTGGAAAAATGGAAGGAAGCCGTTTGTGACCGTTGCCCCGTTTCTGACAACCTTAAAAATATAACACCTATCGAAGTTAAACTAAAGCAATACAAGAAAAGTTTGTCTTAACCGGACCGCAAGCTAAACTGTAGCCTGTTTTTTATAGCCTGCGTACAGTAAGGCTTTATCATTATTCCCCAAGCTACCCGGCAAAAAGGAAGAAAAACAACAAAGATATATTCCGGCTATTATTAGATTAAAGCGGATGTTTGTTAAAAAAAAAGGTTGAAACCGTAAGATTTCAACCTTTTTTGTTGTCCCATTAGGGCTCGAACCTAAACTCTTCTGGACCAAAACCAGACGTGTTGCCAATTACACCATGGGACAATCCTCATATCTTTCTTTTCGAAAGCGATGCAAAAGTACATCTTTTTTTAATACCCGCAAATATTTTTTTTATTTTTTTATTGACGCTTAAAACCGGGCTGAAAAATAATACAATTATTTTACTGAATCTCTTTTATTTAAAGGCCGATGTGCAAGTATTTTTTTTTTCATTATTAAATAATCGACATTAACCCTTAGGCGCTTACAGGGCAAAACTAAACAACAAGTTGTTAGAATTGCTTTTTCTGCTTGCGGTTTTATTTATGCAAAGTTCCAGGTTGGGCCACCGACCTCCGCACAGGGCTTGAATCCCACTTATTGAAGTTGATGAAAGAACAGAAATCCCGTCTTGGAACTTGTAAGGTTTTGGAATCCAAATCCAGCAAGGTTCTTATAACGGGAGGGTTCATTCTGTTCCATCGATAATACATTAGTGGGTAAGCACTAAAGTGCAGTCGGTAGTCTGTCTGGGACTTGCTACAGGAGTCTTTTTTGTTTACCTGTCTGCCCTGTCCGTTCCTTACAGACGGGCAACAGGCAGGCTTTTTTTTGGCTGCAGAAAAATAGTAAAAGCCCCTGCGGCCAGAGCAGGTTATAGTTGTTTTGTATGAGTAACAGATGTTTTGAGTTAAAGTTTTTTTGCATCGTCAGCTTTCCCCGAAAGGCCTTTTAATATGGAGAAAAACTTATTACCTTTCCGCGAATATTCTGCTTTTTTTGGCAGAACATCCCAATAAGCTAGCCAGGTAAGCACTCGCGATAATGGTCGGGATAGGCTTGGACAAACAAAAGCCTGTTTGGTTCTGGTTTGAGCAGGTTGGGTATACTTGTCTTTTAAGCCGTCGTATTTTATGGAGCGTTCTTATTTATTAAATTCCTGGATCAAACGAATTGCTGGTGTTTTTGTTTTTGTCATCAGTTTGGCCATATATCTTGTTACCTTATCTCCAACCCTTAATTTTTGGGATTGCGGCGAGTTCATTGCCTGCGCCAACGGACTAGAGATAGGTCATGCACCGGGGGCGCCTCTGTATTTGATGGTAGCCAGAATATTTTCGCTGTTTGTTGCTTCCCATCAGGTAGCCTATAGTCTCAATATATTGTCGGCCATTGCATCGTCACTTACTGTTTGGCTGTTATATGCCACAACAATCATCATATTAAACAAAGTAACCTCCCGCATAAATTCTTATCGGATAATATTTTCTGCGGTGGTAACTTCACTTGCTTTTGCTTTCACAGATACCTTTTGGTTCTCTGCGGTAGAAGCGGAAGTTTACGCGATTTCCTTATTGTTTACGGCATTTACCATTTGGGCGGTACTACGTTGGGAAAATTCGCTCCCAGACCCAAACGCCCATCGCTGGCTACTGCTTATTGCATTTTCCATGGGGCTTTCGGTTGGCGTGCACCTTCTTAACTTACTGGTTATACCGGTGGTAGTTTATTGGGTTTTTGTAAAGCTAATGGATGTAAAATACAAACATATTTGGGGTTTCCTGGTTGGAATCACTTTATTGCTTGCCATCCAATTTCTAATTATTCATAATGGCTTGTTTCTCGCCAAAAAACTTGAATTGTTATTTGTAAATATTTTTCATTTACCAGTGCACGCAGGATTGATTACCTTCATGGCATTATTTTTTGGTGTTCTTTTATGCGGAATAATCTTGACCGGAAAGAAACACACAGTCCTTCATTTTATTTTTGTGGCATCATTTTTCTTTGCTTTAGGCACCACCAGTTATACGATGGTTATTGTCCGCGCGAATGCCCAAACCGCCATTAACTTAAACAATCCGTCCCATGTTTTTTCATTGGAGTCATTTATTAACAGAAAGCAATATGGGGAACGTCCGTTAATTAAAGGAGCTTGGTTTGGTGCCAAATCTACCGGCATAGCGTCCACGTTTAATTATCGATTGGATGAAAATGGAAATTATGAACGTTTTGCAGAGGATGACAGGTACGTGTATCCTTCCGGCGACAAGAGCTTTTTGCAAAGAATGTACAGTTCGCAGAAACACCATATCAGCGGATATCATTTTTGGAGTGGATCGGAAGATGGTGAAAAGCCTACCTTTTTTCACCAACTGCAGTATTTGTTCAAATACCAATTGGGCCACATGTATTTCCGGTATTTTCTGTGGAATTTCTCTGGCCGTCAAAATCATTATCAGGGGCATGGAGATTTCCTCAATGGCAATTTTACAACCGGGTTTAAGTTTATCGACCAGCAATTTTTAGGGGACCGCCAATATCTGCATACCAAAGAGCTCAGCAGTGCGACAGGCAACAACTATTTGATGATCCCCTTGCTTTTTGGCATAGCAGGGTTTCTCTTTCTGATCAGAAAAAGGCATTGGCCCTTACTTTATTTGTTGGGTTCGTTGTTTATACTGACCGGAGCAGCAATTGCTTTTTATCTGAACCAACCCCCCTTTGAACCTCGCGAAAGAGACTATGTTTATGTGGGCAGTTTCTATGCATTCTCTGTGTTTATTGGGCTAGGCATCTGGGATCTATTGCAAAAACTAAAACAGCTTTCCCCTTCGAAACTAACGGATGCGATAGCTTCATTTGCCATTTTACTGGCCTTGCCGGGATTGTTGCTGGCCAATAATTATAACGATCACGATAGAAGTGACAGAACACTGGCCCGCGATTTGGCCGTATCATATCTCGAGAGCTGCGAGCCCAACGCTATTCTTTTCACGTATGGCGACAACGATACATACCCCCTTTGGTATATACAGGAAGTGGAGGGTGTTAGAAAAGATGTAAGAGTGGTAAATATTGGGCTACTGTCGGCAGATTGGTATATTTATCAGCAAACCATTGCCCGGGATGAGGCTAAGCCGTTGAACTTTACTGTGCCATTGAAAAGATATAAAAAAGGGGAAATGGATTATGCAGCCGTTGTGGATCAACAGGCTGAATGGATGCATTTAAAAGAAGGACTGGAATTTTTGGCAGATACCTCCAGGTCAGGACAGCTTTTGACAAACGGTTCAAACAAAATTGATTTTATACCCAGGAGCTTTCGGGTCGCCGATAATTTTAGCGCTTTTTTATCTATCGAAAAAAACTATCTGATGAAAGGTGAAATCGCCTTATTGGATATCGTTGCCACCAATTATCCGCAAAGGCCAGTTTACTTTGCCAATGGAACGCCAACAACTTCAATGTTAGGGTTCGATAGATTTATTCAGCCTTATGGTATTGTTTCTAAATTGGTTTTGGACAGTACAAAAATTGACACTGAGGAATTATACCAACTGTTCAAAAACAAGATAAATATTTCCATACCCCAACGGAGTTGGTGGGATGAAACCTGCATGAATGCTATTGGTATTTCAGATTTACAAAATACGGGCATTGCATTGGCGAATAAATTAATTGCGGAAGGTGAATCTAAAAAAGCGCAAACAATCCTGCTTAAATTTCTTCCCATTACTTCACTTCCGAACTTTGAATTATCCACAAATGATATCCGCTGGACGCAAACATTATTTAGTGCAGACTTAAATAAGGAAGCCATAGCATATTTGGAGAAAATAACGTACTCAGCGGTACAAAATTTTTATTTCTATATTTATTCCCAACAATATCTGGGGGGTAACATGTTGCACTATGCCAAAGAAGAGCAAGATTATTTAAAGGAACTATATAATCTCGCCAAAGAGCACAGTATTACCGAGATAGAGCTTGCCATAGAGCCTTACTTAAACGCATTTTAGTAAGAAATAATCTTTGATGGAACAGAAAAAACAATGGAAAGAAATAATACCACTTTTTGTCTGTCACAATAAAAATCCCGAAACCTGACAATATTGTCAAATTTCAGGATTTTAATCTCAGTCTAAGCAAGTGTAATTTGTTTTACTTTTTAATGAATTTGAATTGGTACCTTTGGCTATCCGTAACAATTTGTAATTGATAGTATCCCCCAATCAATTCGCTGGTTTCAATCTTATTCGTTTCAGAAACCTCAGCATTTTTTGATTTGACAAGACTTCCTGCTGAATTGTAAATGTTTATGGTGATTTCCTTTCCAAAATCTTCTTCAATTTTAAAAAACAAGGTGTTTTCAGTCGGATTAGGGTAACAAAGCAATTTAGCTTTCTTAGCCAACTGTCCTTCAATACTTGTAACTGTTGTTACAGTGACCGTACCTACCATTCCAAAATCAACATGCGGGTCGCACTGGTAATCATAAGTTCCCGGCGTTGTAAACTGGTATGCGTAGGTCCAATCACCCGATGCGGCTTCTCCGTTTCCAAAAGATTCCGGATTATCCGGATAGGTATCCTGGCTTCCATTAACATTATGAGATCCTTCTATCTGCATCCATTTAACTACGTCTCCGGCCTTAATGATTACATCTTTAGGCGTGAAGTTTCCGTTCGACACAACAACTTCATGAAAAGTAGATGAAGTTTCTACAACCGTAATCGTACCTACCATTCCAAAAGCAACATGCGGATCGCACTGGTAATCAAAAGCTCCCGGTGTTGTAAACTGGTATGCGTAATTCCAATCACCCGATGCGGCTTCTCCGTTTCCAAAAGATTCCGCATTATCCGGATAAGTATCCTGGGTTCCATTAACATTATGAGATCCTTCTATCTGCATCCATTTAACTACGTCTCCGGCCTTAATGATTACATCTTTAGGCGTGAAGTTTCCGTTGGACACAACAACTTCATGAAAAGTAGATGAAGTTTCTACAACTGTAATCGTACCTACCATTCCAAAAGCAACATGTGGATCGCACTGGTAATCAAAAGCTCCCGGTGTTGTAAACTGGTATGAATAATTCCAATCACCCGATGCGGCTTCTCCGTTTCCAAAAGATTCCGCATTATCCGGATAGGTATCCTGGGTTCCATTAACATTATGAGATCCTTCTATCTGCATCCATTTAACTACGTCTCCGGCCTTAATGATTACATCTTTAGGCGTGAAGTTGCCGTTGGACACAATAACTTCATGAAAAGTAGATGAAGTTTCTACAACCGTAATCGTACCTACCATTCCAAAAGCAACATGTGGGTCGCACTGATAATCAAAAGCTCCCGGTGTTGTAAACTGGTATGAATAATTCCAATCACCCGATGCGGCTTCTCCGTTTCCAAAAGATTCCGCATTATCCGGATAGGTATCCTGGGTTCCATTAACATTATGAGATCCTTCTATCTGCATCCATTTAACTACGTCTCCGGCCTTAATGATTACATCTTTAGGCGTGAAGTTGCCGTTGGACACAATAACTTCATGAGTTTCCGCTTGCATTAATAAAGGACTTAAAAAAGAAAAAGCTAGCAAAACCATTCTAAAATTCTTAAAGCAGTAAAGTTGTTTCATAATTATTGATTTTTAGTTGTTATAAGGTTTTCTTTCTAAATTCTTTTGGCTTTTTGAGCGTAAATACCCGGCTAACATTAAATCCGAAATGAATATCCCCATTACCCCAGCTTCCTGTGTTTTCTCCAATAAGATATTTTTCCGTCATACCGCGGCTATTGGTAAGGTGTAGTTGAAAAACGTGACCACCGGTTTCAAGATCAATTCCAAGGGATAGCGAATTTCGTACTTTGAGACCAGCAATATCACTGGATATTTGTCCATCAGGTATAAAGAAATATTCGGCATTGAAACGCAAAGAGTTTGTGATTTTTATGGATGTTCCAGTCCCAACAGATACAATACTATTCTGATCTTCCGTGGCGGGCACCAGGTTGCGGTGCACTACAGTGGGCATAAGCTGCAGAGATACAGTTTCTCCAAACTTTCGTGCCAGGAGAAGGGAATAATGATAAGCTATACGGGAAGAGGAAATATTATCTCTATCAGGATTACTCCATTCGCTTGTATTAATGTATACCGTACCTACTGCAGTAGCAGTGAAGGGGAAGTTTTTAAAGCCGGTTTGCTGTCTAAGGAACTTCCATTTAAAAGTACCATCTATGGTCTTTTGAAATGACGCCCTCCCAATTCCAATATTTATTTGATCTGTAAGTCCGTAATCGAATCCCAAACGTATTGTGGCATTATCCAGTCCATATAAATTTCTCCAACCTGAATTAATGGGGCCAAAGCGATGTCCAATCGTAAAGTTCAAAACACCTTCTGCATTGGTTTCTATAGAATGTCCGCTTACAATTCTGGTGCTTTTAAAAGTAGCAATGGTGTAATTTATTGCAGAATCTTCCTGGGCATTTAAAAGTCCTAATAAGTCTTCCTGTGCTTTAACGCTATAGGAAACCAACACGAATAGTACTCCAACTGTAAGGAGAGTTTTACATTTCTTCATAAACCATATTTACTTTAATTTCTATATTATCTGCAATATTTTTACGAACAGCAGATGGTACTTTAATTTCGTATTCTTGTATATCGATGATAAATGCCGCCTTACCTTCAATATTCCCATTTTTATCTTTCATAAGTGTTGCGGGAATACTTACATCCTTAGTCACTCCATGTATGCTTAATTTTCCTGAAACAATAATATCGGCTGGTTTTGAACCAAGTTTAAATGAATCAAAGTCTTTGATATTTCCTTTGAAACTGGCTTTGGGGTAAAGATGACTTTCTACATATTTTTCATTAAAATGCTCTTGCATCAGCGCTTTTTCGAAGGTGAAGGCCTTCATTAAAAGAGTAAATGCCATCCCTCCATTCTCAAGATCAATGACTCCTGAAACCTGATTGTTATAAGCTTCAATGTTTTCTAACGGAGTTGCTGAGAAAAAACTAATTGACCCCGTACGTGTAAGATATTTTTGCGCGTGCGTTAAGGTTATACTACATATACAAATCAGAACTAAAACTGTAATGTTTTTCATTTCATTTGTGTTTTTTATTAGTTATTAGGAGCTCCATCATCTAACCAGGCTTTAATTAATTCAAGTTCTTTGTCCGACAAACTTCCTTCGGGAGGCATATCCTTTTGTACTAAAACTCTTTGTCTGAAAGAACCATTATCAACCTTTGTTTTTACTCCGTCATAGTCATCAAAAAAACCGTTAGCAAAACCTCCCTGAGTATGGCAGGATATACAACTCATTTGTATAATGGGAGATATGTCGGTTGAATAACTCACTTCTGTAGGTTCAACTATTTTTATTCCGTACAGTTCCTCTTCGTTATTGAACTCACAGGAAGATGTTACTAAAATGAGCAGAAAGCCTGTTGTAAATACTTTTATTATTTTATTCATATTCTATATTGCAATTGTTTAATACTACGTCCATGAGATATCCCTGGCATCTACCTTTAATGGATATCATATCTCCCTTGGATACTCCTTTTATTTCATGATTAAAAGAACAGTTTATGCCACCCGCAAGTGAATTGTCAGCTGTTAGAATAATGCTGGAATATTCCTTGCTAATTTCAAGCTTTTCAACTTTTCCTTCCACAAGTATAACTTTGTTCAGATACTTTGCATTAGCTTCTTGTTCTTGGGTTTCAAATACTTCATAAAGCATCGTGGCTGCTATTGTATAATCCGCTTTAACTTTTTCCAGTCCTCCTACTTTTTTATTAAAAAGATAGAAACCAACGCCACTCCCGACCAGCGTCATAATGATTACAATTAGAATTACTGTTTTCTTCATGATATTGTTTTTCAGTAATCAAATTTCATTCAAACGCTAAAAGAAAGCCACTTTTAGTGCACGAACAGGTGAAAAGGGTTCATGAACGGGATATGGTTCAGGATTGGAACCAGATTTTAAAGTCAGGAGTTTTTTCTTTGCTAACGATAAGATCTGTATCAAAAGATACGGAAGGAATAATTTTTAAACGGTTGCCGGGATGCTTCTTTATTTCTTTTACTACTTCCTTATTAATAATCTGTTGACGGTTTATCTTATAAAATAATCCGGGTGAAAATTCTTTCATAAGTTGATAAAGACTATAATCCAGGTAATGCGTTTTGCCACTAAAAAGAATGGCTCGGGTAATGCGATCTTCAAAATAGATAATGGCCATTTCACTAGCTTCAATTACTTTAGTGCTGTTTCCTATCTTGCTTAAGATCTTTTTATTCGAGATGAATTCACCTTTCTTAAAGTAAGTATGAAGTTCAGGATTTAGCTGTATGATCTTTTGTTCCTCAAATTTATTAATGGCTTTATGCAGTTTTTCTTTTACGAGTGGTTTTACCAGGTAATGCACCCCGTTATAATCGAAGGTTCGAATGGCATACTCATTGTAAGCTGTAATAAAAATGACCGGGATTTTATTTCTGGTTTTTTCAAATATTTCAAAGCACAATCCGTCGGAAAGCTGTATGTCTGATAATATAAGTTGACAATCGTGCTTTTTAAGTAATGCAACACCATCGGCGATATTATCAGCATCACCCACCAACTTGTACTCAGGCCTGATCTCACTGATCAGCCTTTTAATCCTTCTTAATGCTGCAGGTTCATCCTCAAATATTATAATTTCAACCATCTATAAGGGGTAATTTTACAATGAACGTTTCTTTACTATTTACAATCCGGATGTTCTTTTTCGTTAGGAGTTTAAATCGTTGCTCCAGGTTTTTCAACCCAATGCCCTCTGAATTCCCGGCTGTATTAGATCCCGATTTATTGTTTTTTACAACAAGGTAATCATCTTCCATATAAATGGATACAAATAACTTGTTCTTTCGATTTATGATATTGTGCTTTATTGCATTTTCAATGAGTATTTGGCACGACATCGAAACGATAGATTTTGATTCCGGATGGGGAACATTGATATCCAGATGGATCAGATCTTCAAATCGCAATTGATGGATTCTAAAATATTGATTTGCCAGCTCAACATCCGCTTTTAACGATATGATATCAACCTCCTTAAGCTTTAAAATGCTACGGTATAAATCTGATAGCTCTAAGAGAGATTTTGACGCTGCTGCAGTATCCTCCTCGATTATTTCAGCCAAAGAATTTAAACTGTTAAATAGAAAATGTGGATCCAGCTGTGATTTGAGCTGAATTATTTCGGCCCTCGTTCTGGCACTTCGAAGTCTTTCTTTTTCCAGAAGTCTTTTCTCACGGCGTCTAAAGCCATAGAAAACAAGTAATAAAAGCAAGGCAGATGACAACACCAAAAACCAAATGGCTTTCCAAAATGGTTTATTGATTACAAAAGAATATGCTTTAATCAAATTAGGTTCAAACCCGGCATGGGTGCCTGCCGAAACCTGAAACTGGTATTTACCCGAAGGAAGCTTGAAGTATTGAATGCTTTTTTGACCGGTGACATACCAGGTGGAATCCACTCCTAACAAACGATACTTATAATGGTTATTTTCGGGATTATAATAATTATAAAGCTGAAAATTAAATGTAAAGGTGTTCTCGTTAAATTTAAACTCGGATTGCTTGTCCTTTACCTTTTCCTCAAAAAGCAAGGGCTTATCCAGGTTAAAATGCATGTTTCCAAGTTGCGAAAGTTTTGATTTCTCTATTTTGAGAATCCCATTTTCGTAGCCCAGGTAAATTGAAGCGGAATTTTCCGTTACCGAGTTAATATTCATGCCATTCAAACCCAGACCGGGCAATGCGTAGGTGTAATTAAGAGCGTCATCCATATAGAGGTTTTCGTAATCCGTTGCTAATACAATTCCGCTTTCCAGCGGAACAATATTAAGCACCTTATTCGATGTGGAAATCTGTTGTGCCGTGTTGGTCTTTAAACGAATACAGAACACACCGTTTTTTTCTGTCCCTGCAAAAACACGGTCGCCTCTCTGCGCCAGTGTATAAATAGAATGATTATCAAGCAATGAACTTAACTTGCCATTATTGTAGTTCAGGATCCCCTTTCCTGAAGTGCCGATGAAAAAAGTGTTTCTGCTTATTGGCAAACAGTTAAACAAGTAATTGTTCCCTAGTAATTCTTTGAAATCTCTCTCAATGCTTAAATCATCAGGATTAAGTGTTAATAATCCGTTTAAATAGGCCACCCACATGAGTGAATCCCGTTCCTTTAGTTGAATTATATTGTTTTTATTAAAACTTTCTTTCTGTAAAATGTGCTGTAATTGTCTGCCCCCTTTATCAAAAACATATACACCATCACCCAACGTTCCGGCTATAATGTTTTTATCATCAACCAGTAAAGAAGAAACAAAGACATCTCTTTGCTTTGACTGCAGCATAACCGTTTTAACAGGGATCCCGTTTTTTAAACAAACGATTCTACCCTCCTGACCTGACCATAAAATGCTGTCGTTTTCGGCATACAAAGAAAAGTTAGAAAGCCCTTCGGAATGGATTTCCTGTGTAATGTCCTTTCTGCTTAGTTTATTCCCATGAACCAAAAATAGAACATTTTTATGCGTAAGGATGTGATGATACATGCCCTTTGCAACCAGTTTAAAGCTTAAATCAGAGCTCAATTTGTAATATGCCTCCGGGCTTATGCCATAGACATCGTCATTATTTGAAGAAAAGTGCATGTTTGGGTGAACCATTTCCCTGGTTTGGCCCCTATAATGGCCATCATTTTGAATCTTGTACAGTTTTCCAAACTCACCAACTCCTATCACATTATCGCTGGCCTGGAATAGCTTGCTTATTAAAGCAGATAGGTTTGATTTCTGAAACAGGGTAAGGCTGGCTTTATTTAAAAGACTGATGCCATTATCATGTGCAATCCAGATGAGCTGCTCACCTACCAGAATATCATTCACAAATCCTGCGTTCACTGCCGGGATGCTTTTTACAATTCGAGTGTTCAGGTCAAAAGAAAATAAACCTTTCCCCGCTGTCCCTAAAAGCACCGTAGCGCCATGCAATTTGACGCTTGTGATTAATTCAGGCAGTGAATCCAGATACACCTGTTGGTTATTTTCAATGTAAGTAAAGCCGTTTTCGTGCGTCACAAGGAAATTACCTTTTGAGATTGCGATGGAAAAATCGATCGTATACTCACTGGTGTATTGCAAAATTAATGGAGCTTCTCCGGAGAATTCATAGATTTCCTGCTTTGTTTGAATGTACACGATGTCGTTGCTGTCTTTTAAAAGATGATGAATGGGATCTTCTGTAATCAGAACAACCTCACTTGCAAAAACATTGCTTCCAAAGCTTATTAGAAATAGTGATATGAGCCAACCAACGTTATTCATCTGTTTCCGTAAAAACCAAGTTTACACGAACCGATATTTCAGGGGCAATTTTGGATTCCAGGATCCTGGGAACGGTTATGTCAAAATTATACAACAGCACTTTAAAATCGGCAGTAGCATTGATTATGCCATCTTTCCGTTCTATGGATACAGGTACGGTTATTACCCTTGTAATACCATGAAGCTTTAATTTTCCCTTCGCATAAATCGTTTTTTTACAAGGTTCTCCACATTCATCCATCCCGATCATCTTCCCAGAGAATTCTGTTTTGGGATACTTTTTGGTTTCAAGGTAATGTTCGTTAAAATGCTCCTTTTGAAGCGGACTGTTGAAACCTTCAAAAGATTGAACCGATAAAACAAAAGCAAATGTTTGGTTTTCTAAGTTGAGTAAGCCTCTCAATTGATCGGAACTTGCCTTAATGGTTTCCAGGGGAGCAACCGAAAAAAAATCAACCGTTCCAGTGCCATTATATATTTGTGCTTGAGCTATTTTATGGCCAGCAAAAAAAAGAAGAATTATAACAAATACCTTATTTAAATACATGTTTAATAGATCAAATACTTAATATCAACAAAATAGAAAGTAATTAAGTTTGCTGGTTTAAGAATAAAAATTTATTGATTGTACATCTTCAGCCTAATTCAGACAAATGGGTTTAAAATTTAGTGAGATATTTATAAAATTACACACAAAAAAGTGGATAAAAACATTGATGCTATTTTATGGACTATTAAATCGAGTTATGGGATTACTATTGATGTACAGTGGAGGACTGAAATATTGAAGAAATTAAGAGAATATATGCTATCCTGCCCAGTTTGCAAGCACATTGGCAAAGCCCCATAAGCCAACGCCAAGATCATAGCTTTTCCAAAGAGAGTACAAAAGCCGACCTTCTTAACACACAGGGCTTTTCTCCAATGCTCAGAAACATCAAAATAAGTTTGTGCTTCGTTGTGCGTTTGGTGCGTATTTAAGGGTGATTGATATACACGCTGAAACAAATGAACGCCGGCGTGCGATGTGTATAAATCATTTGGCGGGAAGTGCTATATTTGAAGTCATTAAAATTAAAAAATAGTAGCTTGGGTGGGCGCTGCTTACGGCCTGACAACTTAAACTTTTTTTAACTCGACCGCTTCCGACATCTTGTGCTAACTGTTGTGCAACATTTATGAAATTTCGTAACCATTTTAAGAAAGAATTAAATTTAAGGAAATCAGTTTACATCATTAACATATTGGTATAACTCCTCCTTGATCACTGACTCTATTTTTCACTAACTCTATTAGCCGATATTTGTGTTAAAATCAGGTTAAACCTACAACATTATCGTACATTAAAAATCCGTTTGATAAAAATTACTTATTTTTGGCATCGGAGTTCGTGTGCCTGAATCCTATATGTTTAAATATTAATCTGATACTCAGAGACTAAAATGAAGAATCATACATTGCTGAATAACCTGCTTGGTTGGTTATCCTTTGCCATTGCAGCTATAGTTTACACCATAACAATTGAACCTACGACCAGTTTTTGGGATTGTGGCGAATTTATCTCAACCTCCTATAAACTTTTGGTAGGCCATCCTCCGGGAGCGCCGGTATTTATGATTCTTGGTCGCTTTTTTTCACTTTTTGCGTTGGACCCGGGTTCGGTCGCCTACGCTATAAATGTGATGAGTGCCTTGGCCAGTGCGTTCACCATCCTGTTTTTATTTTGGACGATCACGCATCTTGGACGTAGAATTTATATGAACAAGAAAGGTGAAACCTGGAGATCCTGGGCAGTGCTGGGTGCCGGTTTTGTTGGCGCATTGGCTTATACATTTTCCGATACTTTCTGGTTCTCTGCGGTTGAAGGCGAGGTTTATGCCATGTCATCGTTGTTTACGGCCGTGGTTTTTTGGGCCATTTTAAAATGGGAGGACGTGGCCGACCATAAATATGCCAACCGATGGCTGGTTCTGATTGCCTATTTAATGGGGCTTTCCATAGGGGTTCACCTGTTAAACCTATTGGCTATACCTGCCATTGTAATGGTTTATTATTTCAAGAAATTCGAAGTAAACCGAAACGGCATTCTATTGTCTCTGGGAGTCTCCGCCGTACTGCTGGTTGGGATTTTATATGGTATTATCCCTTACACCGTAAAAATAGCCAGTTGGTTTGAACTTATGTTTGTGAATGGCTTTGGCGCGCCCTTCAATACGGGTATTGCTGTTTATTTTACCTTGTTAATAGGAGGATTGATTTTTGGTATCTGGTATACCCAGAAAAATCAAAAGGTGATATTGAATACCATTTTGCTGGGTGTTACCGTAATTATGATCGGATATTCTTCTTTTGCCATGATTGTTATCCGCTCGTATGCTAACCCTACCATGGATCAAAACTCGCCCGAAGATGTTTTCTCCATGATGGGTTACCTGAACCGTGAACAATACGGCGACAGGCCCTTGTTTACCGGCCAGTATTATAATTCCCCGCTCGACAGGCAAAAATCTAATGCGAAAAAGGGAGACCCTGTTCGTATTAAAAAGGACGGAGAATATAAAACAGTGGACCACAAACCCTATTATGTGTTCGATTCCAAAACAACCACCATATTTCCCCGAATGTACAGCCGAGAGGGGCGTCACATTAATCAATACAAATATTGGGCAGGGGGAGAACCCAAGGGTAGAACAGTACAAATAGAAGACCAGGAATCAGGTGAAATGAAGAGTATCACCTTACCAAGCTTTGCTCAAAACCTGAGTTTCTTCTTTAATTATCAGGTTAAGTTTATGTATTTTAGGTATTTCATGTGGAACTTTGCCGGCCGGCAGAACGACATCCAGGGGCATGGAGAAATACACAAAGGAAACTGGATTTCCGGCATTCCTTTTATCGATAACCTGCGTTTGGGCGATCAGTCAAAACTACCCGATACCTATAAAAACAATCCGGCCCGTAACAAATATTATCTGTTACCGCTCATACTTGGATTACTGGGCTTGTTGTTCCAATACCAATCGGGCCGGCAAGGAAAAGAAGGTTTCTGGATTGTGATGTTGCTTTTCTTCTTAACGGGATTGGCTATTGTACTTTATCTGAACCAAACACCTTTACAGCCTCGCGAACGGGATTATGCTTATGCAGGTTCGTTTTATGCTTTTGCCATTTGGATTGGTTTAGGTGTGTTGGCGGTGGTTGAAGGCATCAAAAAATTCTTGCCGGGCAGCGTTTCGGCAGTACTGGCAACAACCCTTACGTTGATATTGGTGCCCGGTATAATGCTATCGGAAAACTGGGACGACCATAACCGTGCCCACCGCTATGTAGCCCGTGACCTGGCTTTCAATTATCTGGATACCTGCGACGAAAACGCCATTATTTTTACCAATGGCGATAACGATACTTTCCCGTTGTGGTATGCCCAGGAGGTTGAAGGCTATCGTACGGATGTTAGAGTATGTAACCTTAGTTACTTGCAAACCGACTGGTATATCGACCAAATGGGAAGAAAGGCTTACGATTCGGATCCGCTTCCATTTTCATTGACGCACGACCAATATGTAACGGGAACCAGAGATGTGGTACACCTGCTTCCCCGTATTCAAGGCAGGGTGGATATGAAAGAAGCTATTAAATTCCTGGCCAGCGAAAATCCAAAAACCAAGGAAATACCGGGTTATCCGGGAAGAATCGAACATTTACCCTCTAAATCGTTCAGTATTCCGGCCGACAGCCTTAAGGTTTTACAAAAAGGAATAGTAAGCCAGGACGCAGCCGGACTGATAGTGCCTGAAATTAAGATCGATTTAAATAAAGAATATATCCTGAAAAATGAATTGATGATTCTGGATATGTTGTCGAATAACGACTGGGACCGTCCTATTTATTTTGCGGTTACCGTGGGGCAGGACAACTATGCCAGCCTGGAAGATTATTTTCAGTTGGAAGGATTCGCCTACAAAGTGGTACCTATAAAAACCAAAGCCAAAGAAGGACAGTTTGGTAGGGTAGATGCCGATAAAATGTACGATAAGTTCAAGAATAAATTCCGCTGGGGAGGTTTCGACGATGCCCGTGTGTATTTAGATGAGAATCATCAGCGTATGGCCATGAATATTCGTAACAATATGTCGCGTTTGGCCAACACCTTATTGGATGAAGGAAAAGAAGAGCAAGCGGTCGAGATTTTAGATATGGCCTTAACCAAGATGCCGGTTGAAAAAGTTCCCCACAATTATTTCTCCATCTTTTTGGCCGAAGGTTATTACAAAGCCAACCAAATGGAAAAGGGTGACGGTATACTGAAGGATTTTGGGAAAAAGTCGTTCCAGGAAATCAATTTCTTTTCATCGTTGCCGCAATCCAAACAAAACAATGTGGGCGAGGACTTTCAGCGTAGCCTGGCCATTTATACCGAAATAGCAAACATGTCTATCAGATATTATCGTGACGAGGTACGCGAAGAATTAAGCAAATACATGGCAAAATTACCTTTAGGTGTGGTACCGGATAATATGCTTTCCATTTTTGCGGCGGAAGGGCTTTATTTGGATGGCAAACCGCTTGTCGGCGATCAGTTATTGGAAAATATGGCACGCATCAGCGATCAAACCATAAAATATTACATGAGTTTGCCGATGGAGCAGAAAAGCCGATTCGAATACCAATACCGCCAAAGCCTAATGTTTGATCACGAAATTGACAAGCTGTTGGCCAAATATAAGCGCGATGATTTAAGGAAGAAGCTAGGTAAGGAAGAAATGGCACCGGATACGCAAATATTAAATTTTAGTACCAATTAAAATCCAATGGTAAGGCCTCCGTTTATAGCCAAAATATTATTGCGCGGCGCCACATGGCGGCAAGAAAACGCCGGCAACGATGTGTTTGTCACATTCGACGATGGACCAATACCCGGGATCACCCCATGGGTGTTAGATGAGGCTGAGCGGTGGTATGCCAAATTGACTTTTTTTTGTGTGGGAGAAAACGTTCACAAACATGCGGATATTTTTCAGGAGATTATCGATCGGGGACATGGTGTGGGAAACCACACCTACAACCACATGCAAGCGTGGAAAGCAGATAAAAAATCATATTTCGACAATATGGACCAGGCTTCCCATCTTATCAAATCAAGGTTGTTTCGACCTCCTCACGGCCAATTGTACCCCTGGTACATGAAAGATATAAAACGGGAGTTCGACAAGGTGGTGATGTGGGATATATTATGCAAGGATTATGACGCCAAATTATCGCCAACACAGGTTTTTGATAATATAAAAAATAACATTCGTCCAGGTTCAATTATTGTATTTCATGATTCACTTAAAGCCGAAAAAAACATGAAATACGCATTTCCTAAAACTTTGGAAATGATAGCTGAAAAAGGATTAACAACACGAGTAATAAAATAACAAAACTAAAAATGAAGGTACTTTTACTAGGTTCAGGAGGTAGAGAACATGCCTTGGCTTGGAAGTTAAAGCAAAGTCCAAAACTAACCGAATTAATTATTGCTCCGGGCAATGCCGGAACCGCTGAATTGGGAACAAATGTAGCACTTGATCCCAACGATTTTGAAGCGGTAAAAAAGGTTGCGCTCGACAAGCAGGTGGATATGTTGGTGGTGGGTCCGGAAGAACCTCTGGTGCGAGGAATTAAAGATTTCTTTTTAAATGATCCTGAATTAATTCGTATACCCGTGATCGGTCCCGGCAAACGTGGTGCCCGCCTTGAAGGCAGCAAGGAGTTTTCCAAGGACTTTATGTTCCGATATGGAATTCCAACGGCGGAATATAAATCGGTAACGCAGGATAGCCTGGATGAAGGTCTTGCGTTTTTAGATAAGATAAAAGCGCCATATGTTTTAAAGGCCGATGGTTTGGCAGCCGGAAAAGGTGTGCTGATCATCGATAATTTGGAGCAGGCTAAAAATGAACTTAAAACAATGTTGGACGGCAAATTTGGTGAAGCCAGCCAAAAAGTGGTTATCGAGGAGTTTTTAGATGGCATCGAACTTTCGGTATTTGTGTTAACCGATGGTTCGGCTTATGTGGTATTGCCCGAGGCCAAAGATTATAAGCGTATCGGCGAAGCAGATACCGGTTTAAACACGGGCGGTATGGGAGCCATTAGTCCTGTTCCATTTGCCGATAAGGCCTTTATGAAAAAAGTGCACAAAAAGATTATTCAACCCACTATTGCGGGATTGCAATGCGACGAAATTCCGTACAAGGGATTTATATTTATTGGATTAATAAAAATTGGCGATAACCCGTTTGTGATTGAATATAACGTACGAATGGGCGACCCTGAAACCGAAGTGGTTATGCCGCGTATAAAAACGGACTTGTTAGAGCTGCTGGAAGCCGCAGCCGCAAAAGAATTAAAAAAATGCACCATCGAGTTCGAGGAGAACACGGTAAGCACTGTTATGATGGTTTCCGGGGGGTATCCTGAAGCCTACGAAAAAGGCAAGGAAATAGCTGGATTGGATAAGGTATCCGACGCCATCGCCTTTCATGCCGGAACAAAGTTGCAAGATGGCAAAGTGCTCACTAATGGAGGCAGGGTGATTGCCATGAGTGCGTTGGGAAAAAATATGAAGGATGCACTTGCAAAATCCTATAAAAATGTTGAAGTTGTCAACTTCGATAAAAAATATTTCCGCAAAGATATTGGTTTCGACCTGCAGTAAATGGCCTAAAAATCTATTTTAAATGCTATTAAAACGGATACATAATAATAAGATTGGGACATATGCACTTATGTTGTTTCTTATCATTTTATGCTGGATAAAACCAATCACATTGGGGTATGCGATTAATGCAGAATCCTTTGATAATGCAATGCCGTTATGGAAACTTTTTTCGTTTCTGTCAAAATCAAAGTGGTTAGGTTTTCTTTTCAGCATGATGTCAGCCGTAATCATTACACTTAGCATCAACAGGTTGAATTCCAAACACGGGTTGCTGAGCAAGCAAAGCGCGCTGCCCGGCATTGTTTTCGTCCTTTTAGTGGGTGGTTTTACCATGGCACAGCGCTTCAACCCGATATGGCTGACCACCCTGTTTTTTATTTTGGCGTTCGAATATCTGTTCGAAGCCCATAATCACCGCAGGGTAATGAAAGAGTGTTTTCTTGCGGGTTTCTGGATATCTGCGGCAAGTCTCCTGAGCTATAAGATTGTACTCGTCTTTCCTCTCCTCATCGTAATGATGGGGAATTTGAGGTTGCTAAATTTTAAATCGTTTTTGGCGGCTATAATTGGGTTAATTCTTCCTTGGTTGTTTTTGCTGGGATACGAATTGGTTTGGGGTTCCATTCCCGAATATTTTAAATACCTTGGATTTAGCTGGAGCAAGATATTTGATTCACATTATCACACAACATTTCTATTGATTTACCTGATGGCAATGGCGTTCATTTTTTTAGTGGCATTGTTTTCAGTGATAGGGGCATACGGTACCAAAAAAATATACACCCGAAAGCAATATCAGGTATTTGTATTTTGCGGTTTGTTCTTTTCCGGAGTGATGGGAGCATCGGGGTTAAACTTAGAGTTTCTGATCATGGTAGCCTTACCTTTTTCAATAATCATTGCCCACTTAATCGATAATATACGTTCCTTGTTGTGGCAAAATATTGTGGTGGTTACGATGCTTGCCATCCCTGTTTTCGGACAAATATTTCTGTGATGGATGCCTCAAGACCCACGTTGTCAGTTTATGCCATACAAGATCGTTTAAATTCCGAAACCCCATATTTTGTGCATGACCATTCCTTTACTTTAATGGACCAAGGAAAGGTTATTAAGCATTTGACGTTGGAAAGACTGAGCCGTAAAAAGCACGACAACAAGCTGCATCAATCACTCTATGATATATTAAAAGACGGGAAATTACTGCTCGACGATTTTGACATCGTATTTCCTGATAATGTTGTGGGGCGTTGCATGATTTCTTCTTGTGGCAGGCTTCGGTTTGAGGCTCCGCTCAATAATACACTTTTCTCCCATCCCGAGAAAGGTCGTTGCTGGTGGTTAGATCACGAACGCTCTGCCTATGCCATCAATCACGAGTTAGCGCATATTGGCAGTTGTTTGCCTTTTTATGGTTCGTTTAAAGAAGACAGTTTATTAATTCATTTCGATGGGGGAGGTAGTCTTTCTAATTTTTCTGCCTGGTATTTTAAGGATGGAAGGTTGGTGAATATTGATTTTCACTGGAGGATGAAATACCTTTCTTCGTTTTTTAATGCCAATGCCCTTGTATTTGCAATTCTTGGTGCCAAGTTCGAACACCAAAACTCGGTTCCCGGTAAGATGATGGGATTGGCTTCATACGGTTCGTATTCTGCAGGGATGGAAGAATGGTTGGTTGGGAACAACTATTTTAGTGATTGCTGGGGGAAGAAAAGCGAATTTTATCGAAAAGCCAAAGATAAATTCAATTGGAGTGCCAATCAATTAACCACTGGCGATGCGTTTCTGCAAGACATAGTGGCAACTCTGCAGCATATTTTTATAAGGGATTTTCTTAATGAATTGACAAAATTACAGAAGCAAACCAACACGAAAAACCTTTATTATACCGGAGGTTCTGCTCTTAATATTGTGGCTAACAAGGCAATTGTTGATTCCGGTTTGTTCCAGGATGTATTTATACCGCCTTGTACCGAGGATAGCGGACTTTCTTTGGGAGGAGCAGCTTTTGTGGAATGGGAAAAACATGGTAAAGTGGATATTCATTCTCCATATTTAAACAATTTTAAGCTTACCAACAAGGTTGAAGTGGATCACAAAGAAGTGGGGCATGTGGCCCAACTGGTTTTCGAAGGCAAAGTGTTAGGAATTTGTAATGGCTTTGGCGAGATTGGCCCCCGGGCTCTGGGTAACAGAAGTATTATTGCAAAATCCGGGGATCAAAAAATAGCAGATAGAGTAAGTATGCAACACAAGGGGCGCGAATGGTACAGGCCCGTGGCACCTATTATGTTGGAAAAGAATGCAACGTATTTTACCGGCCTTTCCGATATTCATAGGCTTTCCGATTTTATGCTGCTCGATTTCGATATTACTGATAACCGAAAAGAAGAAATAGAAGGCGTAGTTCATGTGGATGGTACCGCGCGTATTCAAACTATTCGTGACAGATCGCAAAACCCGTTTATGCATGACCTTTTAAATGTGTTGGATCAGAAATATGATATTAAGGCCTTGATTAATACCTCCTTCAATAAAAGGGGTGAGCCTATTGTACATACCCCGGAAGATGCGGTTAGGTCTGCCAAAGGGATGCAACTGGATGGCGTGGTAACAAACGGGAAGTTGACGCTGTTTTCCTGGTAATTTTTAATGTTTTATAGGATAAACCAAATACCCATTGCGCCATAAATCATTCCCTGGTTATTTGGCGCTTTTTTCTTACAAAAAACGTCTGTTTGCTGTATATGTTGCGATTTTTTATACACGCGCTAAAAACTTCACTACTCGTCGCGCGCGCTCAATTCGCTGCTCTCCGCCGTGTACATTGCGACTGGCCTGGCATTGACCAAAGTCTGCTAACGAATGACCAATTCACCTAAGCATTACCTTCCAGCCGTGCTTCATCTGGTGCTTTATTTTGTTGTCGGGGAATATCAGTTTTAAGGATAAGTTGGTAACCAGGCCAGCACCGGTCGAGTACAATAATTGTTGGGTGCTTGTTAAGTTGTCCCCATTATTTCGGATCGTATAATAAGTTCCAAGGGTTGCCCCTACGGTAAGCGCTGTTTTTAACAGCATTGAACCTGCCGATACTTTTCGGAACCCCCTTATATCTTCAATACGGATTTTTTTCTTGTTTACGGGTTCGGAGAAGAGCCTGGGTTTACCAATGGTTACCGTGCTATCATTTATATCCAGAACATAATTAGATTCCAGCTCCATTTGTTTCAGATAGCCCTGATACATTAATACAACCAATCCCCCTTTAGTAACTTGAATTGCTTCCGCCTTATCCTGGTTATAAAATACCAGTACACGCTTTTGTGATTGTGCACATAGCGAGATAAATAAAATCAGAATAGTAAGACAAACCCTCATTTTCTTTTTTTGTAAAAATAGCAGAAAAATCAAAGCACCAAAACAAACGTCGTTAAGTCGGTTTCAAGAACAATCAACTTATGAACTGAGTTTTGTTAAAAACCCGCACCAACCTTTATGGCCAGGTGCTCAAAACCCGTGTCGTAATTTATTTCATTAAAAAACATATCATAATTGGTAGCTATACTTAAATCAATGCCTATTTCGCCATCGGATGCTTCTGCAGTAAATCCCAGATCTGCGCTAGGTCCATCATATTTAATCTACATATGAGAATAATTTTGAGTGGCAAGACTATAAAATCCAAATACGACCTCTTCCTAAAAAGTGTAATGTGCATCCGCTTTTAACTGCCAGGTCGTTAGCTTCATATCTCCTTCCGAGCTTGGGGAAAACAAAGTTAAAACCGGGAGCAACAGACCAATCTTCGTTTAACCCGCAATATGCATTAGAAATTCTATTACACATTGAGATTACTTTAAAACAAGACACTTCGTTGCATCACTTCAACTCACCAGAACGATGCTATGCCTTGTTTCAGTAATGCCTTGTTTTATTGTACTTGCAATACTCATGACGTACCTCTAATACATAATCCGGGTTTAAATTTTCGTTTCGGGCAAATGACAATGACGTTAGCATTGGCGACAAAAAATGGCTAATCGTATTTGTTTCATTGTTGGTTTTTTAGGTTGCCTATTTTAATAAATAGATATGGACGCACATTGGAAGAACCTATATAATAGATAGCATATGGTCCTGCAAGGGAGGTAGTTGTTTTGTAATCCTCTAACTCTTCGTGTTCCTGCGCAAAAGACAATCCTATGGCAAAATTATGTACAGAAAAGTACCCTATTGTTGGACTATAGTTGAAATTTTTTTTTGAGACTTCATCGCCTATTTTTTACCCACAGGCAAAAACTCCAATCGATAATTTGATTTAGGATCTAAAGATGAGGGGCCAGCTACCAACATAGCTATTGAACCTTTTAACTGTCTTTCGTTTATCCAATCTCGTGCAAAATCACTCCAGTTTTCCGGGGTTTCGTTTAGGTGTACAGGATAAACCCCATATGAGAAAGCCAATCCCTGACAGACCGTATTAGATTGACTGAGCGCTACGATCCATACTTCTGGAGAAAAGCGCGATATCATACGTGCTGTTTTGCCTGTTCTGGTGGGTATAAATACACTTACGCATGACACCGTTCGCAGGGCATTCTCAACAATCGTGGAGAGTGCTTCGGCGGCTTTAATTGGCTTATTGTCATCTCCAATTTCATAAAAACCTTTAAGGTTGTTTGGAGGTCGGTGAGCTTCCGTATGGTTGGCAATGTCGGCCAGCATGGTCACTGCTTCTTCAGGGAATTTACCCATAGCTGATTCCCCGGAAAGCATAATGCAATCTGTTCCATCAATAATCGCATTGGCTACATCAGTGGCTTCTGCTCTGGTAGGTAGTCGATTTTCAGTCATCGATTCCAGCATCTGGGTTGCCGTAATAACCGGCTTGCCAGCCATTCTGCTTTTGTAGATAAGTTGTTTTTGAAGGATTGCCATTTCATGAATCGGTACTTCTACACCAAGATCGCCACGGGCAACCATTATGCCATCAGTTACCTTCAAAATCTCATCTATGTTTATTAGCGCATCTGCCCGTTCTATTTTTGCTATAATAAAAGGTTGTTTACCCATGCCATTAGCTGCCGCTCTAACATTTATAATGTCATCAGCAGTTTCAACAAACGATTGACTGATAGCATCCACACCATTTTGCAAAGCAAATTCGAGACAGGAGCGATCATGATCGGTAAAGACATCAATCCCTAGTTTAATACCTGGTAGGTTAAGTCCTTTTCTGGAGCGTAATTCACCTCCAATAGCTACTTTGCAATGTACATCAGAGTCTGTTATTTTTTCGACGATAAGCTGCACTAATCCATCGTTTAAAAAGAGTCTGTCACCTGATTTCACTACTTTACCCAGTTGTTTAAAACTCATTGACACCCGTTGTCGGTCGCCAATAATATCATCACTGGTTAATATAAAGCGGTCTCCGGTTAACAATTGAATAGGCTCTGCGGCAATTTTACCCAAACGCATTTTAGGACCCGGTAGGTCTGCCATAATAGCCACTCGCATCCCAGTTGTTTTCTCGGCAGCACGTATACGTGTAATGCGGCTGGCATGGTCAGAAAAGTCTCCATGCGAGAAATTAAGTCGTGCGATATTCATTCCGGCCCGAATAAGCCTTTCCAGCATCTCTGGGGAGTCGGAGGCCGGTCCAATGGTGGCGACTATTTTGGTTTTATGTTTTGAAAGTGTTGTATTGGCCATCATATATTTCTAAAGTATTGTGAAGGTTCTAAACCTGTTATTCCCGAATTGATTCGATTATTCAAATTTAATGGACTGCCCCGTCGAAGCTAATGTCCCATTCCAAATCATACTGTTTGGATCCATGAGTTTTTTTCGGCCGGAAAGCAGTTCAACTGGCACATGAACGAATTGATCGTGCATATAACCGATGACAACACCTGTTTTTCCAGCCATTGCGGCATGAACTGCATTTCGGGCAAAGAGATCGCATAGAATGGAATCCTCTGCATTAGCCGGGCTGCTTCGCACAATGTAACTAGGGTCCATATAACGCATCACTATTGGAATCTGCTCTTTCTTAAAATATTTTATGATGCTTTCACTGAGGTAAAGGCCTATATCTTTGGATTTGATATTTCCTGAAGCGTCTATTTCCGGGTGGGTATTTTCTATCAACTCCTGTCCTGCTCCCTCAGCGACTACGATAAGTGCATGCGCTCGATTTTGTATGCGTTTTTTTAGTGCTGCTAAAAAACCCTTCGGACCTTCCATTTTAAAGGGCACTTCGGGTACCAAGGCAAAATTAACATCCTGACTAGCCATGGTGGCGCCAGCAGTTATGAACCCGGCATGTCGACCCATGAGTTTAACAAGCGAGATTCCATTTTCTACGCTGCGTGCCTCAGTGTGGGCACGGTCAAGTACCTTGGAAGCTTCTTCAATAGCTGTGTTGTAGCCAAATGTTTGCGAAACAAAAGGTACATCGTTATCAATTGTTTTTGGAACGCCTACAACCGATAAAGGATAGCCTCTTTTTTTGGCCTCTTTAAGTAGTTCATAGGCTCCACGCTGAGTGCCATCTCCACCCACAACAAAGAGTATGTTTATTTTTCGCTTAATCAGGTTGTTCACAGCCAGCGCTATGTCGACCGGTCCGCGCGATGTGCCTAAAAAGGTTCCTCCTTTTTTGTGAATCCCGTCTACCAGTTCGGTAGTCAGGATATAGGGTTCTTTTCCGAGTACAGGATCTAACCCTTTGTATCCGCCGCGAAAGCCAATGACATCCATCACTCCGTAGGCATGGTGTAATTCAAGAAATAAGGAACGAATCACATCGTTTAATCCAGGACATAAGCCACCACAAGTAACAATTCCGGCCTTTGTCGTTTGGGGATCAAAGTAAATTTTTTCCCTTGGACCGGCTATCTCAAAAAGCAATTCTCCTTCTAGAGGAGCATTTACTCCTCGAATAATATTTTCGGGTAAACGAAGGTCATCATTTACAAAGTGTCGAACGGGAGAATTGAAGCGTGGTTGACCTAGAAGCATTATATTCATTTACAACAATGTATTTGTATAAATTTAATTACCATTCGGTTAATAACAAAGGAATTTACCAATTGTTTTGCATGAAAAAGTATCTCATTACAATTGTAATGTACAAAAAGGATGGGATTGAGATTAAGCATTCGTTTTGCATTTTAGTAAAGCATAAACGGACAAGTTGTAGTTGATGTTTGGTTAGAACAAAAGCGGCATAAGTAATTTGGGTCGTTCCTATCTACGCTTCAGCAGCAAAATTAAAAGTATTTCCTAGTTCTACTTTCGATTTTATTCTTTCTCTTTGTTGTAATGTGCGAAATCAATATCCTTCCTACGTTTCCTATGTCGTATTAGCATTTGCATGGCTCTGCGTTTCAGTTCAACCTGTGTTGCACAGATGTTAGAAACTATTGATATTCGTGCATCTCTTAAACTTAGCAGGGGAACATCTTCTGTTTACGATCAGCTGTTCTGTAATGTGTAACAAAGCCATCATTGCAATTGTATAGTGGGTCTGCTATGATTGCCATTTCCTTATTTGATAATCAGATATCCCCAGTTCGCTCTTTGCATTATCCAAAGATCTTTCCATCCCAATATCACTGACTCACAAAATAGGCATATTCTTTATGCGTATAGGCATCAGGCTCACCGCTGCTGACACTGTATTTTATCTTTGGCTTTGCGTCTGTTGTTTTGGTAATTATCAGAATTCTTTTTTTTTTGCTTTTTCACTTTTCCCGTCCCAGCTCCAAATAGTTCTTTTGTGGAACCAAAGGCACAACTTGTCCTGAACGGTTTCTCTGATCTCTTTCTTTTGCGAAAGCTCCGGGGAAATTGATTTTGTTAGATTGTCCAACCGCACAGACTTGGTGTCCGGCTGTATTTTTGATGGCTTACGACCTTTGTTGGTTTTGGTCTCGGGTACTGAAAATGCCGGTTCCAGAAGGAACACTTTCCCGGCTTTGTGAACATCAAAACATAGAAGAGTCCCATTGCCTCCAGTCCGTTACAAAACTTTGTGTTGAGTCCGTACAGTCCATCCCCACCTATCCAGTCAAAAACAACACCCCTTTCGACATCCTGTTTTATCAAGGACAAAGCCAGTTTCGGCTTGGTTTTAAATTGACGACATCCTTCGTCCGGTATTTTTGCCTGGTTACACCTTTCTTTGTTATCCATGATTTAGGCAAGAAGATGCGTTCAATTATCAACGAGGCCGATGTCCCATTCACCGGCGAAGCATAAACTCCGACCTGACAATTGACGACTTTTCCGATCACTTCGGCATACTGTCGACCAGCACCCACAGAAAAAAAAAGGAGTGTTTCCGTTGAAACGCTCCTTTTTAAACTTAAACCCTAATCTATGAAAAAAAACTTAAACTCTTCAATTTTTATGTGGTTTAAAAAATAATCGAGACATCGAGTGATGCCTCGATTACCAAACTTAAACCCTAACCTAATCTATGAAAAACTTAATTGCTCTTCGGTAGAATAATCAACAATGTTCGTGCCATAAAATTGTTGTTTTGTCAAATTAACAGACGTTAACTTAGGTGTTAAAATCATTCAAATTGACTATAAAATACCCGTTGCACCGTATGCCCTTTTTGTATATTTTTAGGCAGTTTTAAAATTCATTAAATTACCGATTGTTAAATGTGTTTGGTATTGAGTGTGACCTGTATCTAAATGCTTTTCATTTAATTATTGGCCTGCCATCAGGCAGGTATTTGTATACATCCCGCTATGCGCGGATACACGACTGATTCTTTTTATAAATGTATAACATGATTGATAAATTAAAATCTTCCTTACCCTACGTTGGTACCGTATTGTTATTTATTGTTCTGAGCTTCGCTTACTTTAGTCCCGTGCTGAAAAATAAAACCTTAATGCAAATGGACGACAGCCATGCAATTGGTATGGCCCAGGAGCTAAGGGAGTTTGAAAAGGAAACAGGAAACAAGTCGCAATGGACCAACAGTGCCTTTAGCGGCATGCCGGCGTATCAAATTAAAGGAGACGCTTCCAAAAATATATTTTCGTATATCAACAGAACTTCAAGGATGGGTATGCCATATCATACCGTAGCCATCCTATTTTTATATTTGTTGGGATTCTATATTTTCCTACTGAGTTTAAAAATGGATTGGCGTTTTAGTCTCATAGGGGCATTGGCTTTTGGTTTTGGCTCGTACAATCTCATTATTATAGTCGCCGGCCATATAACACAAGCCTACACTGTTGCATTAATGGCTCCGGTAATTGCGGGAATTATATATACGTATAATCGTAATATGTGGGTTGGAGGATTGTTTACCACCATCGCTTTGGGGGTTCAGATAGCCTATAACCATATGCAAATAACTTATTATTTGGCTATGTTGGTTATGATATTGGTTATTTCGCGACTGGCATACGCTGTTGTTCACAAAAGCTTGAATCAATTTGCTAAGGCATCCGGGGTGTTGGTTGCGGCCGCTCTTCTGGCCGTATTGCCCAATATCACAAACTTATGGACTACCTATGAATATGGCAAATACAGTATCCGCGGTAAATCAGAATTAGCCCCGGAAGATGGGAAAAAACAGCATAGCGGTTTGGATAAGGATTATGCGCATGCCTGGAGCCTGGAGCCTCAGGGTACATGGACTTTAATAGTTCCGAATGCGGTGGGAGGGGCTTCCGAAGCGATTTCCAATAATAAGTCGGCGTTGGATAACGTCGACAGTCAGTTTAAAGAAGCGGTAGGTGGTCAAAGCCAATATTGGGGTGGGCGACCGTTTACGTCCGGGCCTGTTTACGCGGGCGCTGTGGTTTGTTTTTTGTTTATGCTGGGAATGTTCTTCTACCGGGGACCCGATAAATGGTGGCTGGTAGCAGCTACTGTTTTTTCCTTCTTTTTAGCCTGGGGACGTCACTTTCCGGCATTTACCGACTTTATGTTTTATAATTTTCCGCTATACAATAAGTTCCGTACGGTGGAGATGGCTATGGTGATTGCTTCATTTACGATTCCTGCACTTGGGTTTTTAGGGTTAAGAGAGGTTTTTAATAAGCCACAACTCATTAGGGAGACCAATTGGAAATTCTTTGCCGCATTCGGATTAACGGGTGGTATCAGTTTGCTTTTTTATCTGTTTCCCCATGCCTTTTTTAGTTTTATTAGTGATGCCGAATTAAATGCTATTGTACAGCAAAAGCAACAGGCCATGCAGCAGAATGCAGCTCAGGCAGCACAGGTTTCTGCCTATTTCGATGGGATATTGGCCAACCTTAAAATTGCCCGCGTATACTTGTTAAAATCAGATGCTTTTAGATCGTTTGCCTTTATACTGATCGCTTCTGCATCAGTTTGGTTTTTTGCCACCCAAAAATTATCGGGCAAGTATCTGATTTGGGGTCTGGGCTTATTGATCCTTATTGATCATTGGGGAGTTGACAAACGTTACTTAAATAACGATCATTTTCAGAGCAAGCGAAAAGTAGGTCAGGAATTTGCGATAAGCAAGGCCGATAAAGCCATCAACAAACAGAAAAAGGATGGAGAAAGAGTCTTTTCGATATACAGAGATCCATTTAAAGAAGTGGTTACATCATACCACCACGAGTCGATAGGAGGTTATCACGGAGCCAAGCTGCGCAGGTACCAGGATTTGATTGACAGATATTTAATGAGCGATTGGAGATCGGTGATTTCGGTATTGCAAAACCAAGGTGATGAACAAGAGATCCAGGATAAGTTAGCCGATATGCATGTGTTGAATATGCTTAATGCTAAATATATTGTGTACAGCCCTAATGCTGGTCCGATTGTAAATAATAATGCAATGGGCGATGCCTGGTTTGTTAAGGAGGTATATCCGGTTCAGGCCCCTGATGGGGCTATTGATGCTTTAAATCATGTTCCTTTAAGCGAAAAAGCGGTAGTTAATATATCGGAATTCAAAGATCTGGAATCGTATCAAGTAGATTCAGTGTCGGGTTCCTTAAGCATTCAAAAATATGAGCCAAACCATATTGTTTACGACTATTCGATCAAGCAAGAACAGTTAGCGGTATTCTCGCAGATTTACTATCCCAAAGGTTGGAATGCTTATGTGGATGGAGAGAAGATTGATATCAAAAGAGCCAACTACATATTAAGAGCGGTAATGTTGCCGGAAGGTCAACATAAACTCGAATTTAAATTTGAACCTGTATCTTTTAAATTGGGGCAGCTGATTTCGTTGATAAGCTCACTGTTAATACTCGCGTTGATATTATTTGCGATATATAAATCGGTTAAAAGACAAAACTAACGACAGTGATAAAACATAAAAAAGGAGCAGATAGCTCCTTTTTTATTTGAATTCCAGACCCGTAACGGAGATGTCGTCAAACACTGAGCCTCTTTCGAGCTGTACCTGAATCAGCTCCTTGAGGGCTTCCATATTTGTTTCAATATTGTTGCTGTCCGAAATAATATCCTCAATGGGTTTCATGCCCGATTCTATCTGATCGCCATTCTCCAATTCCACCAAACCGTCAGTAAAGGCCAAAAACTTGGAATTTCGCGGAATTCGTACACTGCCAACTTCAATAGAAGGTATCTCATCGAGCATGCCTAAACCTATACACCCTTTGTCGAGGTGAATCAGATGCTTCTTTTTTGGGTCAAACAGCATGGGCGGCAAATGGCCCGCATTGATATAGGTTAATTTTCGGGTAATGGTATTGTACTTTCCCAAAAACATGGTGATGAATTTCTCGTTGTTGGCACTCATGTTCACCTTTCTGTTCAGCCCATGGGCCAGTCTTTTTAGGTTTATGCTGGGTGTATAAAGGGTACGGAAAACTGCTTGAAAGTTCGACATCAATATGGCCGCAGAAATCCCTTTCCCGGAAACATCAGCAATACAAAAGCCAAGTACGTTTTTCGAAAGCCGGATAAAGTCGTAGTAATCCCCCCCGACTTCGAACTGGGGGTGGTAAAAGGTATGGATTGTGTATTTAGTGCTAACGGGAAGGTGGTCGTCTGCGGGAACAAGTTTCGATTGGATGCGGGAAGCCAGCTCCATCTCTTTTCGCATAGCCTCTTGCTCAAGCAATTCATTCTGCATCCGTTTGTTTTCGATAAAAACGATGATCAGATTGGAGATGATCTGAATCAGTTTTAGATGCTTGATCGTGGGGCTTATACCTGTTTGTTCTTCGTCCACATCACCAATTAACACAAAGCCAATCGATTTGTATCGGTGAAATAATGGAATTACGGCATCAAACCCTTTGAGCTGTGGAGGGTGTGATATGGTAATGTTTTCTATATTCCGATATTGTGCAAGGTCCCGTTCAACATCTATATTGGCAACTTCTTCTTTGGTGACACCGGAGTTTAACAGGTTTTCCCATTTTCCATCTCCAAAAGTAAAAACCAGTATCTTGCCCACTTCAAGTTCCTCGCGCAAAAGCACTTCAAACTCCGACAGTAAGTCGTCTATGCTGTGGTCCTCATTGATCGTTTGAGCAATGTCTAACAGAATATTCAACCTGTCTTTAAAAAGCCGGAGTCTTTTTTTTTGAAGCTGCGTTACCATAGAATTTTTTAAACCTTTTGGAATGGTAAGATATTAAATTTTTTCGACCTAAAGAAAATGTATTTTCTTGAATCCCGTAAAAAGGCCCCTGTAGTTCAGGTAATATCAAAAAGCCCTGAAATGTGCCAGGCTCGATTTTGTGGTCTGATAGAATTATTTTTTAACTCGTTCAACGTACGAACGGTCACGCGTGTCCACCTTGATCCAATCTTCCGTGTTTACAAACAATGGAACCATTATTTGGGCCCCTGTATCAATGGTAGCCGGTTTTAGTGAGTTGGTAGATGAAGTGTCCCCTCTTACGCCCGGTTCGGTGTAGGTAACCTCAAACTCAATATGCATCGGAAGATCTACTAAAAGAGGTGTCTCGGTATCGGCGTGGTAAACTACTTCACAAGTCAAGCCATCTTTCAATAAGTCGTGATTTTCAATTAGCTTTTCTTCAATTGTAACTTGCTCATAGGTTTCGTTGTTCATAAAAACGTAACCCATGTCATCTTTATATAAATACTGGTATGAACGGCGCTCAACGCGTTGCTCGTTGATTTTATGTCCGGCCGAGAAAGTATTGTCAATTACTTTTCCTGTAGAAATGTTCTTCAGTTTGGTACGTACAAAAGCCGGACCTTTACCCGGTTTTACATGCTGAAACTGCACTATTGAATACAAGTCGTTCTTGAATTCAATACACATCCCGTTTCTGATATCAGCTGTAGTTGCCATAGTGTTCTTAATTAAATCTTTGTATAAACTGTTTTTGTGCTGCAAAAATAAATCAAATACTTGGAATAGCTAATAATTATGTATATTAATTAGCAAGTGGGAGATTAATTGGCATATTCATATCTAAATATTTCCATGGTATGGAGAAAAATGTATGCCGTTGTAAAACAATAGAAAGACTCCCGGCATACTTGCCATTACAATTCAGGCTTCAGTTTTGCGGGATTGGCTTATTGCTTGCCAAGTGCATTTTTTAATCCCGTATGCTCGATAAGCTCGCAGGTGAATGATCCAACTTTTAAGTTGACCTTTGCCTTAATCGGTATTTTGTTTTTATCCCGTGTCACCCATATTTTCATATCCTCTTCCGTTTCAAACATCCTGCCAACCTCAGTCACAGGGTGGAATAGATAACATTCGCTTTTCCCGAACTTAGTTCTGACCATTTGGTTACCCACATATTTTATTTTCAAAGGGAATATCTCATCGCTGAAATAAGTCGTGAATTCCAATATATCGCCCACTTTCATTTGATCGTTAAATTTGTACCTGCGGGCAAAGTAAAACGCCGATACAATATCATGAATATGGGGGGGGACCCTCACGCTGCCGGATTTCTTGCTCTGAATGGTGATGGAATCTTCCCTTAAGGTATGGTAGTCGTAAACCACCTCGTTATAGTATTCATATCTTCCTTCCCTGATATCCCGAACAGATTTTAAGGGTTGATCCGAGGTTGGGTCAATGTAACTGGCATATTTGTCCCGTACTTTAAATAAGACATCTACCATACCCGAAGTTTTGGCAAAAAGCTCCAGTTCGTGCGTGTTGATTCCGTTCCATAGTGTATCTTTAACGGTGAACGAAATGTAACCTCCTTTTATAAAGCCGTATTTAAGACTGTATTTTAATTTTTCTCCCGGCTGATAGGTATGGTTGCCATCTGCGCCTGGATTGTTTTTAGCAGAAGCAATGTGATTGCCAAGCAGCATTATGACCAGAAAGATCGTGAGTATATGTTTATGCATAGTAATCGATTTATTTGATGCTGTCAGGGTTAAATCCTAACAAAGAAGATCATCATAGTAGTGTTTAGCTGTTTGGCTTAACCAGATGATTTTCTTTCTTCAAATTATGCATTTATATTTTTAAATGCACAATACGGGTTCAACAATTACCAGACCAAATTTATAAGACCTTCTTTTTTGGGGTGGTTGCCACAAAGTCTTTTAAATAAAACGGTTCAAAATAAGCAACGTCTTCGAAATCCGAATTTTCAAACTTTTTGTGGGCAATATTTACCATGTTTGATGCCAACGGGGATTGGCCATCCAAAAACAGGGCGTTGGAATGTACTATGGTATCCTTACATTTTTCGGCTCCATCCCCTAAAAAAACCATGGGGTGTTTATCTAAGATTTCTTTGTAACTATCCTCATCAATGATTCGGGCACTAATTTTCTCTACCAACTTCATGTCTGCATTAAATAATGCCGTATATACCTCCATCCTGCGTGCATCAATCATCGGGCAAAATAAGGTGTCTTTGCTGGTTTTACCCTTCAATGCTGAATGGTTAATAACTGCCTGTGCCAGGCACTCCAACGATGTAATTGCAATCAGGGGTTTATGAAGTGCATAGCATATTCCCTTGGCAACCGAAACGCCAATCCGTAAGCCGGTATAGGAACCCGGGCCACTGCTTACCGCTACTGCATCGATATCGTTGATGCTCAAGTCCGGTAAATCGTTAAATAAATCCTGGATAAAAACGGTAAGGTGGGTGGCATGCGAGTTTGCCTCAAAGAGTTCCTTTTTAGCAACTATGGTATGGTTGTTTGATAAACATACCGAACATACTTTTGTAGATGTTTCCAGTGAAAGAATTATAGCCATAAATACTTGTGTTATAAGATTGCAAAAATAATATTTTTTGCTCTTAACTCGCATATTCCATATCTTTTTCAGAAGACGAATGCTCAGGCAGGTTAATCCTCTGTATTCCAAGTGACTACTCTGACGTTCGGGCGAAAGTGTATCGCTTGCCGAAAGATTGTCCTTTTTCGGCGACAGTCATTGCTCGCCGGAACAATGGTGGGTTAATGGTACTTTTGGGTATGAAATAAAAAAGGTCGTTCTTTCGGAACGACCCTTTTTCACTTAACCTAAACCTTAATCTATGAAAAAAAACTTACTCTTATCTTCTGGTACGGAGAAAATCGTTTGGTGTTACAGCCATTTGACTTAAAATCCTCCTTTTGAATTGTTTTTTTATGGTTAATTTTCTTCTATGTCAATAAGCAAAGGCTGTGCCGAATATTCGCCATATTTTCGATTTAACATTAATTAACGCATTGGGCTGAAATTATTTTATTTGGTTTTCAGAAGTTTTCCTTGAACAGTATCTTCATCAGAAATCACTTTATAAAATAATATTCTTTCTTTACTATCTCCTCCTGTTATTTTAAACGTATATTTAATTTCGGATTTTAACTCCCCGTTATAAACACTCTCTACTTTATTGCCACTGATATCATACACCTCAATATTAACATTCGTGTTGCTTTCTGTCACAATTGTTAATTGAGCTATGTCTTTAAATGGGTTTGGGAAAACGGATATAGTGAGTCCGGCTTTTAAGTTTTGTTGCATTTTTATATTGACCAATTGCAGCGTATAAGCATTGGCGCTTTTGTAGGCAACGGTAATTGTTTCCGGGAAATAATCGGGTATTTCATTATTATAAAAGCATGCTTCAAATGTAATTTTAAACCGATCGTATCCATTTTGGCCAAAACCGGAAATATCGTCTATTTTAAAGCCATAAATGCCGGTTTTGGGATCGGTGGAATTCATTTCCATTTTCCAGTCTCTGGAATTTTCAAGCCAGTTAACTGTAGCATTATCCAAACCTACGGATAGGTGCGAAAGCTCATGCTCGCAATGGCCATTGGTATAAACCATCATCTCAAATTGATAACAGTTATCTCCAATTGGAGTAATTTTGCTGATCTCTGAAAAGAAGCAATCGTCGGCAAAAACGATATTAGGAATTGAATCGCCTGGGTTGTTTCCTCCTGAACCATCATCTTCGTTTGTGCAATTTAGTTGAATTGTATCCGAAGCAAAACATCCTTCGGCGTTTAAAACGGAATAGGTAACAGTAACCGCTCCGATTCCTGCATGATAAACCAATTCGTTTTTCGAACTTGTTTCGATATACCAGGTGTCGTTACCAATAAACTCCCAGGTATAAGTATCCGCACCGGATGAATTGGAATATAACATGTTGTTATCCGATTCGCACTTGACCAAAGTAGGTGGTATGATAGAAGCCGAAACATTGGAAACGCTATCAATGACTGCTTCGGTTGTGGCTGAACATCCGTCGGAATCAACAGCTTCGATTTGGTAAATGCCTGGCTGAATATTGTTCCTTTCTTTTCCGGTATAACCGTCGGACCAACTAAAAACATATGGAGCTGTTCCTCCACTTGTTATCAATTGGGCATTCCCGGTTAAATTGCCTCCACAAGCTGGGTGATCAATATCTGCACTAACACTAAAATCGCTATTTACTGAATTAATGGAGATTTCCTGGCTCGCTTCGCACCCAAAGGCATCAATTACAGTATATGAAGATGTTCCTTCTGACCATAAGGTAACAGGAATAGAAACTTCAGTTTCATCTTTGTAATAAATAAAGTTTGGGGTTCCTCCTGTGGCTGAGAGATAGAGTTCAACTTCAGTACTGTCGGATGAGCAGTCCGATCTCGAAATAGAATAACTCAATTCGAGTTGTCTCCGGTCGGCCAGATTTATAGTTCGGTTTATTGTGCACCCATATGCGTCAGTTACCGTAACCTGGTACCTTCCGCTGCTAATATCGTTAAGTGACGAAGAGGTATCTCCGGTATTCCACAAATAATTATAAGGTTCGTTTCCGTAGCGTACATCTGTAATGCTAATTTTTCCGTCATCGTATCCAAAACAACTTGGGTTTGTTACCGCTGTGCTTAACGACATTTTTTTGATGCCAACATATGTTGTACTGGTGGCCGTGCAACCATTGGAATCGGTAACCGTTAAGGAATAGCTGCCAGAATTAACCTGACTCAAATTTTCCGAGGTTTCGTCGTTGGACCATAAGTACGCATAAGGCTGCTGACCGCCGGCTACCTTGCTTTCAACGGTGCCTTCACCTTCCTGGAAACACTCCAGGTAGTTAGGTTTTAAACTGATTGCTATATCTGTTTCCGCACTTAACGCTATCGTTTCATATTTGCTGCAGCCCATACTATCCGTCACTTGAATTGTAAATGTTCCGTCATTTAAATTTACGAGAGAATCGCTGGATGACCCATCGTTCCAAGAGTAGATATATGGTTCTGTTCCTCCTGACACAGATAGTTTTATGGCTCCATCGTTTTGACCACATGAAGGAAATGAAATATCCTTGGTAATATTAATCGGAAATTCAGGTTGTAAAATAGTAGTTGAGAGCTCAATGGTAGCACCTGTACTATCAGTTACCGATACAAAATATTCGCCACTATGTAAGCCATCAATGCTTTGCGAAGAACTTTCCGTATTCCACAAAAAGGTAAAAGGTGCCACGCCTTCTACAATTTCAATACTTGCAAATCCATTATTGCCTTCGTAACAAGTAACATCGCCTTTGGATATGATGGCAGAAAGTTGATCTGCAATTTTTATTTCTTCATAAAAAATACAATTGCCGGCTTTGTATGCTAACTTTATTCCTTCTTTTATTTTTGTAATGCATTGGGCATCATCCAAACACACGGTATAACCTATGTTAAAGGTGCCGGCATTATTATCTTCTCCAAATCCATGGATGTTATCTATTTTAAAACCGGTTATTCCTGTTGTTGGATCATTGCTTGGATTTTCTATTTTCCAACCCCCCGAGTTTGTAACATTGGAAATGCTCCCGCAAGGCACCTCGATAGTTAAATGCGACAATGCGGAACTGCAAATTGCAGATGCGTTTATTTCAAGTTCTACGGTTACGCAATTAGAATCCTCTTCGAAAGTTACTAATTCGGCAGAAAAGCAGTTTTCACATTCTTTTGTAAGGTCATTTATTGCAGCATTTGCATTGGTGAAAATGGATGCGAAAACAATTAATGTCGCGACTAATTTAGAACTCTTTTTATAGAGCCCCTTAGAGTGTAAATTGTGTTTCATTTTGTGTGTTGTGTGTGGGTGTTCGGATTTTTTACGTTAAAAAAAATCAAAAGGTTCGTTTTACCTAAAAATACATATCTATATTCAGCGTGTTTTAATTTATTAACTGATGTTTTCGGCTAACATATTTTGTTATTTTTGTGCATCGATTTTTTATTGAGCAAGAATTTATAAATGAACGAAAAAGATTTGCCAACGAAAGAGAAACAACTTCTGTTGGATAAAAGATATTTGAGAATGGCTCATGTGTGGGCCGAGAATTCGTATTGCAACAGAAGGCAGGTTGGTGCATTACTGGTAAAGGGAAAGATGATTATTAGCGACGGTTACAATGGCACACCATCCGGATTTGAGAATAACTGTGAGGACGGGAACAATATTACCAAACCCTATGTTTTACATGCGGAGGCCAATGCTATTACTAAAGTGGCACGTTCCAATAATAGTTCAGAGGGTGCTACGTTATATGTAACTTGTTCTCCTTGTATCGAATGTGCCAAACTCATCATTCAGGCAGGAATTGTAAGGGTAGTTTACAATCAGAGATATCGGGTGGAAGACGGAATAATCTTGTTAAACCGGGCTAATATTGAAACCATGCATATCGAGATGTAAGGTATACTGGAAAAGAAAATTGAAAATTTATGAGTTACAATAATTCTAAAAGACAAATATTTCAGCCTGTTTTGCTGGCTTTGATTTTAATAGCCGGTATTTTTATTGGCTATGTAATTTTGCCGGGGAAAATGGGCAAAAAGAATCCGTTGGTCATTTATCCCCAGACCAATAAAATGGAGGCAATTCTAAATCTGATTGAAGAGGAATATGTGGATACCGTCAACACCGACAAGCTGCAAGAGGAAATGATACCGGAGTTGTTGAAGAAATTGGATCCTCATACAGTTTATATTCCAGCCAAGGATCTGAAAAATGTGAACGAAGAGCTTTCGAGCGGCTTTGGAGGTATTGGCGTACAGTTTAATATCCATAAAGACACGGTTATGGTGGTTGCCGTAGTGTCGGGTGGCCCTTCCGAAAAAGTGGGTATCTTGCCCGGAGACAGAATAGTAACGGTAAACGATTCATTGATAGCGGGCAACGGGATTAATAACTCAGTGGTGTTAAACCTTCTTCGTGGCGAAATGGGCACCCAAGTAAAGGTAGGTATTATCCGTAGAAACCTGAAAAAACCGATTCGGTTCGACATTACACGGGGTAAGATTCCGATGTACAGTGTGGACGTTTCGTACATGGTAACGGATGAGATAGGTTATATTAAGGTAAGCAGGTTTGCAGCTAATACGTACAGTGAATTCTTAACGGCGCTTGCCAAGCTGAAGGCCAACAGCTGTAAAAAAGTCATTATCGATTTCCGCGGAAATTCAGGGGGGTACCTCGAAGTAGCAAACAACCTTTGTAATGAGTTCTTGGCGAGAGGGGATATGATCGTTTATACCGAAGGTAAATCAAACCCCAGATATGAGTTCCGCGCTAACGGGAAAGGTACCTGTCAGGAAATAGAGGTTGCCGTCCTGGTGGATGAGTTTTCTGCTTCGGCCAGCGAGATATTTGCAGGAGCCATCCAGGACAATGACAGGGGTATCGTTGTAGGGCGCAGAACTTTTGGGAAAGGTTTGGTTCAAAGCCAAATTCCCTTGCCGGATGGATCAGCTTTGCGCTTGACTATTTCGAGATATTATACCCCTGCAGGAAGGTGTATCCAGAAACCTTACGAAAATGGAAACGAAGAGTATTACAAAGATATTCTAGCCCGTTTTGAACATGGAGAATTTTTTAACCAGGACAGCATCAATGTTAATGATTCATTAGCATATAAAACAAAAAAAGGCCGTACCGTATATGGAGGGGGTGGGATAATGCCCGACTACTTTGTGCCACGTGACACTACAAAACTGACCGAATATTTTTACAAGGTTAGAGAGAATGGTTTGATCTATCGCTTTGCACTGGAATATACCGATATTAATCGTTCTAAAATAGACCAGTTTACTAAGGTTGAAGAGGTGAAAGCTTACTTGGATAAGCAACCTATTATCAATGAATTCAAGTCCTTCGCATCAAAAGAAGGGGTGAAAATGAACCGAAAACAATTTAAAGTTTCGGAACATTTGATCGATACGGAAATTAAAGCATATATCGCCAGAAACATTATAGATAATGATGGGTTCTATCCGATTTTAGGCGAGATTGATGAGGTTCTCCAAAATGCGGTCTCAAGGCTGGAATAAACTAAATTTTAAAATCATATTTAGCAGAAAGTCTATTGAAAAATAGGCTTTCTTTGGTTATAGCTATATATTCGAATCAAGGCTGTATGCTTGCATAAACATACAGCTCTTGATTCGCATTATATATAAAATTGTATCTGCCGTAAGATTCAAGTTAATTGAGATGACAATTTGGCACTGCTTTCAATTGGCACAATAACTGTAACCTGGTTATGCGCACAGGACATCATGTCGATGGAAAATATTATCTTTACAGAAA
This sequence comes from Saccharicrinis sp. GN24d3, assembly GCF_052400645.1. NCBI lineage: Bacteria > Pseudomonadati > Bacteroidota > Bacteroidia > Marinilabiliales > Marinilabiliaceae > Saccharicrinis > Saccharicrinis sp. GN24d3. Next base: position 122,885 of record NZ_JBQTGI010000006.1, on the reverse strand, counting down.
GAATTAAGTTATGGGATTACTGAGGACGATAGTAATATTGGTCGTTTTTTATTATTTGTTTCGTTTTATTGGAAGGGTAATTATGCCTTTTTTGTTAGCAAAGGGTGTAAACAAGATGAATAACCAATATCAAAAACAGCAGAATTTTAAAGAACAAAAAAAACGTGAAGAGGGAAAAGTAACCATCCAGAAAAACCAGAAGAATAATAAGATTGCCGATCCTGATTTGGGTGAGTATACTGACTTTGAAGAAGTAAAATAGTTGTTACTTTCTAATTTAAATGATTTTGCATGGCTCTACTTCATAACTATGGCACAACTCATTAAGTACAACTCAAACTTCAATCCGGATATTAGACTTCCAAAGTCATGTACTAAACATACAGGGAAGAGTTTATGTACGGTTTATCGTGAATAAAGATGGAAAGGTTGAAAATATTTCAATAGGCAGAGGTGTTGACCCTCATTTGGATAGTATAGCTAGGTGGGTTGTTCCGGGAAAGCCAGGTTGGATTACAGGAGAAAGCCAGGGAAAGAAAGTAAATGCTTCATAAGCTGTTCCCATTCACCTTGCTTGGCAATTAAGTCTTTCATTTTTCAAACAAATTAGTTCAATTGTTGTTGGTTGTTATCGGTTAAATGATTATATTTTGCTTTGATTTGCTAACAACCCACAAGTATGGACTTTCCTTTATTTCACCTCGACTTCATGGGTAATCGCATGTTGGTTGCTGTGATTGCCATTATTCATGTTCTGATTAACCACGCCATCGCAGTTGGTTTTATCCCTCTGGTTACTCTGATGGAGTATTTGGGTTACAAATCAGAAACAACAGATCCCGATAAAAGTGCCTATTGGGATAAATTCTCCTATAAACTTCTGTTTGTGTCGTTTGTAATAACCACTACGGTTGGCGCACTCACAGGTGTTGGCATTTGGTTTGCGGCAGCTTTGGTTAACCCCGCATCCATTGCCAGTTTAATCCGTGTTTTCTACATGGCCTGGTTTACTGAATGGATCGTGTTTGTGACCGAGGTTGGCATGATCATGCTGTACTTCCTTACCTGGAAGCGCGCAAGCAAAAGCCGGAAGGCCAAAAAGCAACATATTATTTTTGGTGCATCCTTAGCCATATTTTCGTGGTTAACCATGGCCATAATCGTTGCCATACTTGGCTTTATGATGGATCCGGGCAATTGGAACACCGAAAATACGTTCTGGTCTGGAGTGCTTAATCCACTGTACATGCCCCAACTGGTCTTCCGTACTGGATTAGCCATGATGATGGGAGGTGTGTTCGCCTTATTTCTATCTTCATTTTTTATAAAAAAGAATGATCCCATAAAAATTCCTGCCACCAGAACCATGAGTCTTTGGACACTTTTCTGGACACCCATTGCATTACTAGGCGCCTTTATTTATTATATTAAGATACCCACATTTATGGTCGGTAACCTTCCTGTTGCCCTGGGAACTCAGGAATACCAAGACTGGTACGGATCGCTCAAATATATAATCGTTGGCGGAGTAGGGTTGGCAGTAGTGGTAAGCCTGCTGTTACTTTGGAAACCCAGCAAGTTCCCCAAAGGTTGGCTCTGGGTGCCTCTGGTTATGTTGTTTGCGTTTTTGGGAACCTTTGAAAGACTGCGCGAATTTATTCGTAAGCCTTATGTAATAGCTGATTACATGTATGCCAATGGTTTGTTAAAACAAGACTATCCGCTATATAAACGCGACGGTGTATTAGCGCACTCATCTTTTACAAGTACACCAAAAGTGACAGAACGTAACACGTTAGAGGCCGGTCAGAATGTATTTCTCATAGCTTGTACCAGATGTCACACTACCCATGGCATAAACTCCATCGTTACTAACTTCGAAAAAATGTACGGCACCGACAAACCTCTGGATGTAGTTGCCATGAAAGCATACATCGAGGGCATGCACAATGTAAAAACATATATGCCTCCATTCCCCGGGAATACGGCCGAACTGGATGCGCTGGCGGCTTATATTAAGTCACAGCAGGAGTATCCAAGTAAGTTGGAGGGTGCTCAGATAAAAGGTACAGCTACCAATCCCTATAATTTAAGCCCGATGAATAAATAGTTTCCAACTTGCCTTTGCTTTTAAACTTGTTCTAACCTAATAAAAAATAGTTTCGCATATGTTTGCTCAATTACAACTTGTACCTAAGGATATTCCACTCCCATTACCGTTACCCGAAGGTGTATTGATTACCTTATTGGTTTTTTCGTTTCTTCTGCATATTTTATTTGTGAATTTAATGGTAGGCGGTTCCGTTCTTACACTTTGGTTCGAGGTAAAAGGATTGAAAAATAAAAAGTATGATGCATTGGCTTATCAGATTGCACAGACCATCACCGTCAATAAGAGTTTGGCTGTGGTGTTAGGTGTGGCGCCTTTACTTTCCATCAACGTGCTATATACCATTTACTTTTATTCGGCCAATGCGCTAACCGGTAAGTATTGGATTATGCTTGTTCCGCTGGTGGCTTTTGTGTTTTTGTTGTTATACGCACATAAATATAACTGGAAAATATTGGCTAACAATAAACCTTTGCACATTTCAATATTGGTTTTAGCGGTGGCTTGTTTTCTTTTTATCCCATTTGTATTTTTGGCCAATATAAACCTGATGCTTTTTCCGGAAAAGTGGAGTGAAGTTAAGGGATTCTTCTCCTCCTTGGCATTGCCAAATGTGTTGCCACGATACTTTCATTTTCTGATGGCCTCAATGGCAATTACCGGCTTGTTTTTGTTTTATTATTTCAGCCGCAAGGGCTTTGAATTTAAAGAGAGTCTTGGAGAATTTACCAAATATGATTTGCAAAAAAAATTTTACTCATTGGCCTTTGGTGCAACTACTTCGCAATTTTTATTTGGATCGTTAGTGTTCTTAACCCTGCCATCTAAAGGAGTCGATTGGAACCTGTTTTGGGTGATTTTACTGGGCGTCTGTTTTGGGATAGCCGCCATGATACTGATGTGGTTTGAGATTACCGGGCCGCAGGAAAAAATAGGACGACATTTTGTTAGGGTAGTATCCTTGATAACCATTACTGTTGTTTTTATGGGTACCGGACGCCATATTTACAGAGCAAATGCTTTGGAGCCACATCAAAGACTAATGGCCCAACGTTCGGCCCAACATGCTGAAATGGTACAGCAGGCAACCTGGGAGGCACAACAGGGTATGAGTGCCCAAGCTGATTTGCCTCCGGGCGAAGCTTTGTTTAAACAATATTGCACCGTTTGCCATAAAATTACCGAACGCCTCGTTGGGCCGCCGGTAATCGAAATGATTGAGGTATATGCCAATGATTTTTCAGGATTTAAAAAGTGGGTGCGCACTCCGGGCCGCAAACGAATGGATTATCCTGCCATGACAGGTTTCCCGCAAATGACTGACCAGGAACTATCGGATTTGGGTGATTATATTTTTGAGCAATAGCATGACTTGGATTTTAAGCTGCCATAATTGCTTATGTAAGCTTTGGGTGAAATGGATAAAATATGACAATACATAAAAATATTATTGTTTGTTTGGCTATTTTTGGTTTGCAGATATGCTACAGTCAATCCCCACTTCAATCTGGGCCTATGCTTGGGTATACCGATATGAAAGAGACTGCCATCTGGATTCAAACCAGGCAGGAGGCTGAGGTTTCTATCCGGTATTGGATCAAAGGAAACAAGGGAGAATTCTATACTACATCGAAAGTTCAAACATTGCAAAATACTGCCTGCACGGCAACATTAATTGCCAATAAAGTTGAACCCGGAAACGTGTATCAATATCAAGTGGTTGTAGATGGTACGGAGGTTGATATAAAATATCCAACTGAATTCCGGACGCAACCCATTTGGAAATGGAGAACAGAACCGCCAAATTTCACCTTTGCGACGGGGAGTTGTGCCTATGTCAACGAAGAAAGCCACGACAGGCCGGGAGCTCCATATGGCGAAGGCTATGAAATATTCGAAGCCATTTATAAATCAAAGCCTGACCTAATGGTTTGGTTGGGAGATAACACCTACCTGCGCGAACCCGACTGGCACACGTGGACAGGTATTCTTCATCGATGGACACATACACGCTCCCTTCCCGAACTTCAACCGATGCTGGCATCAGTTCATCATTATGCCATATGGGACGATCACGATTACGGCCCCGATAATAGCGACCGTGGGTGGTGGAACAAGAATAAGACTTTTGAAGCATTCAAATTGTTTTGGGCCAATCCTTCATACGGTGTAGGCGATACTAAAGGAGTATTCACCCATTTTCAATGGAATGATGTTGACTTTTTTCTTTTGGATAATCGATTTTATCGTTCTCCAAATAATTTAATTGCGGACAACAAGTCCATCTTAGGAGAAGAACAAAAGCAGTGGTTAAAAGATGCGTTGGTTTACAGCGAGGCCAACTTTAAAGTAGTGGCCATTGGAGGACAATTCTTAAACACGGCTGCTAAATTCGAGACGTATGCAAATTATGGCTTTGGTAAAGAACGTCAGGAAATAATAGATTTTATTGATAAACAAAAAATAAAAAACGTGGTATTTGTTACCGGCGATAGACACCATAGTGAATTAAGTGTGTTTAAAGAAGATAACAAGCCGAGAATAATAGATGTTACGGTATCACCTTTTACATCTGGGTTAGGAAAAGCCAAAGATGAAGGGAACACACTTCGTGTAGAAGGAACCTATGTTGAAGTGCGCAATTATGCGCTAATCAGCTTTTCCGGAACAAGCAAAAAACGCATGATGAATATCCAAATTCGCGATCAAAAAGGAAAAATGATTTGGGAAAAGAAGTTTGAGAAGGAATAGTAATTCAAAAACGAATGTTATTGGGGTTAGGGTACAAGTGACAGTTTATTGGGAGACACAAAAATAACTATGTATTGACATGTTAAGGTAATAAATGTATCGGGGCATTGGTATTTTTTGAACTCCAAAACGTACATTCATCCACAAATATTTTGTTAATTTAATTGGCGATGTTCCCAACATTTTTGTAGCTTGTGAGGATTAAAGAAACGTATAACCTTCACAAGCATTCCCCTATGCAAACCAAAAACATACTAAGCCTAATCGTCCTGATTATTTCTCTGATTTTAGCAGGATGCAAACAGAAACCCAAAGAAGTCCAACAACTTTCCGAAGTTAAATACAACAAAAGAGTATCTGCCTTTACTTCAGGTATGGTATCTAACCAAACCGAGATTATGGTGCGGTTCTCTAAAAATGTACCCGGAGCTGAACCGGGTAGTCCGGCTTCATCGAGCATCTTGGAAATGACACCTGACGTCAAAGGTGAATTCTATTGGCTCGATAACCAGTCGTTAGCATTTAAGGCAGCCGATAAAATGGAATCGGCCACCGTTTACAAGGTGAAGGTAAAACTAGGGCAGGTATTTAAAGATGCCAAAGAAGATTTTGAATTTTCGTTTCAAACCATCACCCAAAATTTTAGGGTTGAGATGGGCGAAGTTTCGCCTTACGAAAAAACCAACCTATCGGATAATAAACTCAGTGGGAAACTGATTTTATCAGACTTTGCCGAATTGGACAAGGTGCACCAAATGGTTGTTGCCGACCAAAAGGGAGATCCATTGGAAATTGAATGGCTATCCTCTGCAACAGAAAATCATTATCCTTTTTTGATTCACCATATCAGCAGGGGCACCTCATCAGATAATATCAAGATTAGAATTAAAGGTAGGCCCATAGGTGTTGACAAAGAAGACAGTAAGAAAATTGAGATCCCTTCCGTTGATGATTTTGAGTTGATTAGTTGTAAGGCGGTTTTTCTGCCACGTCAGGCTATCGAAATTTCTTTTACCGATCCTTTAAATCCCGGACAAGAGTTGGCAGGATTGATAGAGCTGGAAAACAAAACAGCCTTCTCCACCGAAATTGAAGACAATATCATTAAGATACTTCCAGGCAATTCGTTAAGTGGAAGCATTAGAGTGACTGTTCATCCTGGAATAGAAAACATATTAGGCGCGATAAGTGATGAAAAGGAATCTTATCATGTCACTTTTACCAGCTCAAAACCCCAGGTGGAATTTATTGGGAAAGGTACCATTTTACCCGAGTCATCAGGCTTGACCCTTCCTTTTAAGGCGGTGAGTTTGAAAGAGGTCCAGGTGCGAGTGATCAAGATATTTGAGAATAACATCGCCTCATTTTTACAGGTTAACCGACTGGACGGAAACTACCAACTGAAACGGGCTGGCCGGCTGGTTCTTAAGAAAACTATTCCGCTGAATACAGATAGAACACTGGACTTAAATAAGTGGAATACTTTTTCCATCGATTTGGACCAATTGGTTACGGTGGACCGGGGAGCGATTTACAGGGTTGAACTGCGGTTTGACCGAAGAAATGCCATCTATCCTTGTGCCAGTGAAGACGAAAGTTCACATGCTAACCAGGAATCTGACCCGGATGAAATTACCGAACGTGAAATAGCTTATTACGACACGCCCGAAGGAGGTTACAGCTATTACGATAACGATTATTATTACGGCAGTTGGCGCGACAGGGATGATCCATGTAAACGAGCCTATTATCACAGCAATCGTTTTGCCAGCAGAAATATTCTGGCTTCAAATATTGGAATTATTGCAAAAAAAGGAGCCGACAAGGAGATGGTGGTAGCGGTTACCGACTTGCGAACTACCGAACCATTGGCGAATGTGGACGTCGAAATTTATAATTATCAGAATCAGCAGATTGCTTCATCAAAAAGTAATGGAAATGGGTTGGTTAGGGTTGATGTTACTAAAAGACCGTTCCTGTTGGTGGCCAAACAGGAGAACCAACGTGGTTATCTGCGATTGGATGCAGGTTCTTCACTCTCCTTAAGTCGCTTTGATGTAGCCGGACAAACCATCAATAATGGACTAAAAGGATATATTTATGGCGAACGTGGTGTATGGCGACCGGGAGATACCCTGTTCGTTTCGTTTATTTTAGAGGATAGAGATAAAAGTCTGCCCGAGGAACACCCTGTGGTTTTTGAGTTGAGCAATCCTCATGGTCAGTTGGTAAAAAGAATAGCCAGTACCGATGGAGTTAACAACATGTATTTGTTTAAGGTGGATACGGATGAAGATGCACCAACCGGTAACTGGCAGGCTCGTATTCATGTAGGGGGTACCTCCTTTAATAAAACACTAAAAGTAGAAACGGTTAAGCCGAACCGCCTGAAAATAAAAATGGATTTTGGGGTAGATATGATATCGGTTGCCAAGCCATATATCAGTGTCGATATGGAAGTGAAATGGCTTCATGGCGCTGTGGCGAAAAACCTGAAAGCCGACGTAACCGCTACTTTAACCTCCAGCCCAACTAAATTTAAAAGGTTCAATGATTTTACTTTCGATGATCCCTCGCGTTCCTTTACCAGCGAAGAAGTCACCTTTTTTGAAGGAAAAACCAATGCCGAAGGAGTAGCCAATATGCAAGGTAATTTAGAGGTGAGCGACCAAGCACCCGGAATGCTGAAGGCTTCTTTCCGCACACGTGTTTTCGAGGAAAGTGGTGATTTTAGTATTGATAGGTTCTCCATTTCTTACAGTCCTTACAAATCGTACGTGGGCGTTAAAACCCCTACAGGCGATAAACGTGGAATGTTACTGACCGATAAAGACCATACTATTGAAGTAGCCACTGTAGATAGCGAGGGAAACCCGATCTCGAAAAATCGATTGAAATATGTTGTGTACAAAGTAAATTGGCGTTGGTGGTGGGAGAGTGGCGCCGATAACCTGGCTCGTTACGTTTCTTCGTCCTCGCAAGATATCGTCCAGAAAGGTTATCTGAACACTGAAAATGGAACTGGCTCATTTGACTTTAAGATAAAATACCCGGCCTGGGGACGTTATTTGGTGCGGGTGTTCGACCCAGTTAGTGGTCACGTTTGCGGAAAAACGGTTTATGTGGATTGGCCGGGATATGCAGCCAAACCTATGAGCGACAATCCCGAGGCTGCTTCTATGCTAACTTTATCAACCGAGGAAGATAAATATAACGTAGGACAAAAAGCCCAGGTAAACTTTGCCTCATCGGAAGGTGGCAGGGCGCTGGTAACCATCGAAAACGGAACCCGCATCATCCGCGAATATTGGGTTCGTACGCAAAAAGAATTTACCTCGTTTAACTTTGAGGTCACCAAAGAGATGACACCCAATATTTATGTTCATGTTACTTTGTTGCAACCACATGCCCAAACTGCGAACAATCTCCCTATTCGTATGTATGGTGTAACCCCGTTATTGGTTGAGGATGCCGAAACGCATTTGACACCGGTGATTGATATGCCGGAATCTTTGATGCCGGAACAAATGGTAAAAATTAAGGTAAGTGAAGAGAATGGCAAACCCATGACCTATACCTTGGCTATGGTTGAGGAAGGATTATTGGATTTAACACGATTCAAAACACCTAAACCCTGGAATCATTTTTATGCCCGTGAAGCATTAGGCGTGCGTACCTGGGATATATACAACCAGGTGATTGGTGCCTATGGCGGACAAATTGAAAAAGTATTTAGCATAGGTGGTGACGGCGATTTGGCCAAAGTGCAAAAAGATCCGAATGCCAACCGTTTTAAACCCGTGGTAAAAGTTTTTGGCCCGTTTGAATTGAAACCAGGCAAAAGAAAAACGCACGAGTTTAAGATGCCGCAATATATTGGTTCGGTACGCACTATGGTAGTGGCCTGTAACGAGCGCATGTACGGAAACACAGAAAAAACAACTCCGGTTAAAAAACCATTGATGGTGCTGGCTACCCTGCCTCGGGTATTGGGACCGGGCGAAGCAGTGATATTACCAGTCACAGTGTTTGCCATGCGCAACGATATAAATAAAGTGGATTTGACGGTGGAGACCAACGACCTGTTCAACGTGGTGGAGGGAAATAAACGTACCATCACATTTGATAAGGAAGGTGACCAGGTAGTCCCTTTCTCATTGGATATTCCCGAGAAGTTAGGTGTAGGTAAGGTAAAAATTATTGCCCAATCGGGATCAGAAAAAGCTGAGCACGAAATTGAAATTCAAGTTCGTAATCCCAATCCGCCCAGGGTTACCTCGGTGAGTAAAATATTGCAAGGCAAGGAAAGTGCCGGTATTCCTTACGAACTGTTTGGTATGGAAGGAACTAACAATGCCACCATAGAGGTGTCATCCATTCCTCCGGTCGATTTTGGTCGCAGGTTAAAGTATTTGCTTTGTTACCCGCATGGCTGTGTGGAACAAACCGTAAGTTCCGTGTTCCCACAATTGTTTCTGGAAAATGTGATGGAGGTGGACGGCAATACCAAAGCATCCATCGAAAAGAATATAAAAGTGGCTATCAGCAGGCTTTCTGCCTTTATAAATTCGGATGGTGGTTTTAGCTATTGGTCGGGACAAAGCAAAGCCAACGATTGGGGAACCTCCTATGCAGGTCATTTCCTTCTCGAAGCCGAAAAGAAAGGTTATAGCCTGCCACTGAACTTTAAAAGCAAATGGATTAACTATCAGAAAAAGCAGTCCAGCTCATGGTCGAACACGGCTGAATACAAATACCGACAGTTAAACCAGGCTTACCGACTATATACCTTGGCGTTAGCCGGGAAACCGGATAAAAGTGCCATGAACCGCATGCGCAATTCAAACTCGCTAAGTCGTGTAGCTAAGTTCCGATTGGCAGCGGCTTATGCGTTGATAGGACAAAAGGATGTGGCGAAAAAATTGATTGAAAACCAAAGTACGTCAATTGAGAACAGCAACCATTATTACTATTATTCTTACGGTTCGGTGCTGCGAGACCAGGCCATGATGTTGGAAACACTGGCCCTGCTTGGGGACTTGGACACCGCTGCCCCATTGATGAAGGAAATAGCCGATCAGCTGAGTTCGCAGCGATGGTTGAGCACACAAACCACAGCGTACTCGTTGATCGCATTAAGCCAGTTGGCCGGAAACTCCAATGGTTCACGGGTTGCTTATGCTTACAGCGGAACAGGCATTAAAAAGGAAAAAGTATCGTCGGACAAGCCAGTGAATCAGGTTCAATTGCCTACCGATATTCCAACTAAAGGTGAAGTGAAGTTCGAAAACCATGCCGATGGCGTTATGTTTGCACGTCTGATTTTGGAAGGAACTCCGATTACCGGTGATTCGGTGAGTGAAAGCTCCAATCTGAAAATGAAGGTGGAATATACAACGTTGTCCGGGAAGCCCATTAGCGTGCAGAAGTTGCTACAGGGAACCGACTTTAAAGCTACAGTTACCCTCACTCATCCAGGACAGTTATCGCGTTATACCGATATGGCGCTAACACAAATATTCCCATCGGGCTGGGAAATCAGAAACACCCGTATGGAAGACGTGAAGTCGGTTTATGAGGCCAGCATCCCGGATTACCGCGATATCCGCGACGACCGCGTGTATACCTACTTTGATTTGGAACGCAGAAAATCGCAAAAGTTTGTGGTGCTGCTAAATGCTACCTACCAAGGAAGGTATTACCTGCCATCGGTATCGTGCGAGGCCATGTACAACAACCAGATTAGCGCACGGAAAGCAGGCCAGTGGGTTGATGTTGTTGGGGAGGAGTAGGTACAAATATAAAATTAGAGTATACAATATTAAATAACCTCAATAAATAATCAGATATGCCAAAAGCTTTTTTATCACATAGTTCAAAAGACAAGGGATATGTTCAAGTAATTGCCAATAGACTTGGTAAAGAAAAAGTTATATATGATGCAATGACTTTTGAGGAAGGAAATAGATCAATTGAGGAAATTATTTCGGGATTAAAATAATCTGATATTTTTGTTTTCTTCATTTCAAAAACGGCATTAGAAAGTAAATGGGTTAAAGAAGAAGTACTTCATGCTCATAATCTCTTTAACAATGGAAGTATAAAGAAAATCTACCCAATAATTATCGATTAAGATATTACATACGACCATAAAGATATTCCAGATTGGCTTAAGGAATATAATCTTAGATATGTAAGTAAGCCCTCAAAAGTTGCACAAAGAATTTTACAAAAACTCAAAATAGTCACATGGGAATTGTTTCCAGTAAATAAAGAAAAAGAACAATTATTTATTGGCCGGCATAATTTAAAGAAAGAATACCATGAAAGGTTGTTTAACTTTGAGCTTCCATCTCCAATTGTAAATATTGCATCTGGTTTTGAGGGGGTTGGTCGTAGGAAATTTCTCTTAAGTGCATTAAAAGACGCAAATAACATCAAAGATTACTATAAACCCCTATATATGTTATTGCACAGTAGGAGTAGTATTGAGGATTTTATTTTAGGTTTATTTGATTTAGGGCTTACGGATTCAATTTCAAGAGAAGGTCTTATTGATTTTTTGAAGATTCCACTTGAAGAGAAGATTGAACTGGCTAAAATTCTATTACTTGATATTTTTGAAAGTGAAAATAAGATTTTTATTATAGACAATTATGCAATTGTTAATTCTGATGGAACTATAGTTGACTGGTTTGTTTCATTAATTAGAGAGTTACGTTGTATTCCAAGTACTTTTTTGTTTTTAATTTCACTTTCAAAAGTCAGATTCAATGAAATTAAAAACAACGATTACATTTATGCTTTATCAATACCTGAATTGGATAAACCTGAAAGAAACAATTTGTTCCAAGCGTTATTAGGTATTGAGAAGCAGTAAGTTGTGTTTGATGATAAGAAAAAAATCTCTGATTTGTTTACAGGTTTTCCTGCACAAATAAAGTTTGCAGTAGATTACATAAAAAATGAAAATACAAAATTACTCTTAGAAAGAGTAAATGAACTTGTTGATTATAATTCAGAAATTATAGCTAAGGTAATACAAAAGTTTGAGGGTAACGAAGAAGCCTTATCGCTATTAAAACTACTTTCTGATTATGAATATTTGAGCGTTAATTTTTTAGATAAAATATATTCTGGACTACCTGATAAGGAAAAAAATCTTTTGCACGATTTTTCTTGTAGCCTAATAATTGATCATTTCGGTGCTAGTGGTGAGTATATAAAACTTAATGATGGTATACGTGATTATATAAGAAGATCAGGTATAAAGCTACCTGAAAAATTATATTCTAGACTTAGAAAGATAACAGAAGAAGGATTACAAAACTATACAGATATTGAGGACGACTTATCTGAATTCAATATTACAATACAAGAAGCATTTGTTAATGAAATTGAAATTCCTGAATCCTTTTTGATACCATCTCATTTCCTTCTTGCAATGAGAGAGTTATATGATAATCGTAAAAATTATGAACAAGTTATTGAATTAGCAGATAGAGCATTAAATAGTTATTCACATTTGGATAATAAAATTGAAATTGAAATTAAAAAATGGTTGTGTTTAGCTCTTTGTAGAAAAAGAAATCCTAGATTATTAAAAGAAGTTCAAGAAATAAAAGGTCCCGATCACAACTTTATTATTGGTTTTTATTATCGACTGAATAAAAAGTATGATAAAGCACTGGAACGACTACTTGATTTAAGAGATAAATATCCAAATTATTATAAAGCCAAACGAGAATTGGTGCAAGTTTACGTAAGTACAGAGGATTTTGAAGCAGCATATTCATTGGCAAAAGAAAATTATGAGAATGATAAAAACAATCCATATCATATTCAGAGTTACTTAAGGTGCGTTTACCGAAAAAAAGAAGATATAGAAAATGCTGACCAAATCATCCAGAGGCTATTACAACAACTAAAAGAAAGTTCTCATGAAAAAGCAGCTGAAATGTACTATACTTCTAAAGCTCAATTTGAAACATTCATTTTAGAAGATAGGAATATTGCTTTAGGGACTGTCAATGAGGCAATTCAGTTCTTTCCGTCCAATATCTACCCTTTACTTATTAAGTTGGATATATCTAGAAAGTTCTTCGATGTTTTTAGTTTAGCTTCAACACTCAAAACACTTGAAGCTAAATTTAAAAATCATGATTTATACTATAGATTAAGCTTTTTGTGTGCCAAAAGATTATTTTTCGCTCTAAATGGTCAACTTTAACAAGCCAATCAGTTTATTGATAATAAAATTGTTCCTTTTTACCCTCCAAGTACAGCAAAAAGATTGAGAGAAGAAATTCTACAGGTAAATACTGGACAAAATATTTTGTATAAGTAATTGATGTAAGAAGCTAAACATAAAAGATTGTAATCCGTTCAAAATCCATTAGGATTTGACAGGAATGCGATCTCCGTTACAGTAAGTGTCCTTATATACTGTATAATATTCAAACAAAAACGAATGAACTTATGCCTCAGCGAAGGATGAACCAATATCAATAGATTAAGCTTATATCATTCCAGTACAAACCATCCCAATGCAACAAATAATCGAAAAAATATCTGAAGAAAAAGGTGTTCCATTCTCAATGGAAGAATCACCTATGTTTAATGGTAAAATGAATGTTCCGATTAAGGTATACAAACTAAATTATCCTTCAAAAACAGGTCACATTCATCTAATCGGTGAGTACCGTAGAAATACCTGGCAAAAACCAAGTATGTTAAAGCACATCCATAATACTGATATTTATTTGTGGGAAATCAAATTAATAGTAGATTCGAAATTGCCCAAGTTTAAAATAGAAAAAAACTCCTGGTTAAAGACTGCATTTCTGCACCAACATGTTTTGAGCATAAAATGCAAAGACGAAAGGCTATATAGGTCTCTTTATTATTCAGAAAAGTTAGCAGACTTGTTAGCCGGGAATAATGGCAAATTATCGGGAACGATTATATCTGATGGTCATACAATGTACACTAACTTCAATACCATGTTGAATCATGAACAGTTAATAACAAGAGCATTGGAAACCTTTGAAACAATTGAAAATATAATATGAGCGAATACCAATTTTACGAATTTAAATCAGTAGACAAAGCTCTTACCCCTAAACAAAAAGAAGTCGTTTCGAGTTGGTCGAGCAGAACGGTGGCCACAAACACAGGCGCAGTGTTTACATATAGCTATTCCGACTTCCCTAAGGATGAACGCAAAGTGGTGGAGAAATATTTTGATGCCATGTTTTACGTTTCCAATTGGGGTAGCCAAAGGTTGATATTTAAAATCCCTAACGAATTCGTTGACAAAAAAAAGATTAAGCAGTATTGTACCGAAGGATTAGAGGTTTACGAATATGACAACTTTGTTTTGATAGATATTTGGAGTGAAGATGAAGATGGTAGAGATGGTTGGGTTGAAGGAGAAGGAATGTTAACATCGCTTATTTCGCTGAGGGAAGATATTATTGCTGGCGATTATAGGAGCCTTTACCTGGTTTGGTTAAAAGATAGCGTTGATGATGTTATTTATGAATACGGAAACGTTGATGAAGAAAGCAAAGAAGCTGATGTTCCGGCTGGTCTGAACGAACTTAATGCTTCTCTGAAAGAGTTTATCGATGTTTTTCAAATTGATCAAGATATTATATCAGCAGCATCAACAGTTAGTGCACCTTTAAAGTCCTCTACCAATATTGACTATTCTAACATGGTAGAAAAACTAACGGAAAAAGAAAAAAATGAATGGCTAATACGGCTTATAACCAACGAGCCTTTGCTGTCGGAAAAGTTTAAGCGCCACTTTGCCAAAAGTAACCTCAACAATGATAATAAAAGGATTCCACGTAGAACAATCTCAGAAATCGTTGAAAGAATATTATCAATAAGGGAAGAGCGCAAAGCCAAAGAAAAAAGAATTAAGGAAGAAAAGAAACTCGCCAAACTTAAAAATATTGAAAGCAATGAACATAGGCTTTGGGATGACATCGACAATTTTATCAAACAAAAAAAGCCTAAATCTTACGACGAAGCCGTTAAAAATTTAAAGTTGTTAAAGGAATTGGCTATCCATAAATATAAATATGACGAATTTGAAAAGAAGGTTGAATTATTAAAACAACAATACAGCAGGTTGAGAAGTTTGCACGAAAGGATATACAATGCAAAGCTATAACTAAACCAAAACAAGATTTATTGCTCATGTTCAGGTTTTGATTAGTTACTACTTCATGCGGTTCAATAAAGTATCTATAACATTGTTTATTCAATTATTAGATTAAAAACCGTAAGAATGTTAACTAAAAGAAGCTTTTTGAAACACCAGACTGCCCTAATATTATTCATTTCACTATTTCTGTGCTTAATAAGTTGCGGCAGCAACTCAGAATCGGAAAAAGAAGCTACTCCCGCAAATGATAATCCTACGGGGGTGGATGATAACCTTACTGTTGACGAGAACAGTAGTGCGGGAACCGCCAACCAGATAAACGTTTCGGCAAACGATAAAATAGGTGATGATGGTGGTGACGGAGACGATTACAGCCTATTGGCCAATCCCGGCAACGGTACGGTAAGCGAAATCAAGGACGGCGTGTTTGAATATGTTCCCAGTACGGATTTCTATGGTTCTGACAGCTTTACTTACACCATTACCGATAAAGATGGCGATGATGATATGGCCACAGTAAATGTTACGGTAAACGAGGTTGAGGATGTACCTACTGCCGAGGATTTCGAAAATATAGACCCCAACTTACCATCTTTTGTATCCATTGACGATACAACTCCCGAAGGTAAAAGATGGGTTAAGTTGGAGAGCATGTCGGATGAGTTTGATACATGGGACGGTAACAAATGGTTTAAGTCCACATGGAATTATGGCGTACCTGTTTTTATGTCAAAATCGGATAACAATTCAGGAGTAGCAGACGGAAACCTTTGGATCAGGGCTACCCTAAACGAAAGCAATCCCGAAGGCAGGTGGTTTCAAACAGCCAGGATTCATTCAAAAGCAGAAACCAGTTACCCTATGTACACCGAAGCCAGCATTAAAGCGGCATATATCTCGGCTTTTAATACCTATTGGTTAAATAATGGTAACTCCGAAAACAGAGATGAGATTGATATTATCGAAAACAACCCCAAACCTTCTTGTGGGTGCCAGCCAGAGTTTCCCACAAGAATGAACTCCCAGTATTTTCATGCCAACTCGGATGAGACACCTGGAGAGATAAGGGATGAGGATAATTTCTTAAGTACCAACTTATCCGATGCCAATCCGGGCAAAGGGGTAAAATGGAACGAGGCATACCATACCTTCGGTGTTTGGTGGAAGGATTCTAAAAACATTCAGTTTTATTTGGATGGCGAACCGGCAGGCAGCGTTGTGGTTGGTCACGATAGGTCGGGCACAACATACGAACATCGGGAATTTACAAGGGAGCTTGAAATTATATTTGACTTATGGACCTACGATGCCAACTGGATAGGCGGACTAGCGATTAAAAGTGATTTAAGTGATAACAACATCAATACCATGAAAGTAGATTGGGTACGAACCTGGAAACTTGAAGACGAATAATACGATATTGCATCATTCATAAAAAGGTCCAATGCTAAATAATAGCATTGGACCTTTTTTTATCCACCTGCTTTTTTGTATTTTTCAATAGTGAAAAAACGATCTAGGATTAAAATGAAAGCAATCTCCAACAATACATTAGCAATCCTTATTCTATTGGTCTTTATTTATTCTTGCTCAAGTGCCCCAAAGAATAAAATAGAAAGTCAGGATTTATATCCCTGGTGCATTGTTGCATATGATTCATTGGAGCGGTCTCCTTCAGAACGTATCAACATGTTAAAACAGCTGGGTTTTGAGAAATATGCATACGATTGGCGTGATAAACACCTCGATAATACTTTAACGGAGCTTAATTTAGCAACCGAAAACGATATTGAAATTATTTCCGTTTGGCTTTGGCTTAACGCAAAAAGAGATAGCCTGGGCAAACTAAGTCTTGCGAACGAAAGGTTTTTTGATATTATTAAGCAAGCAAAGCTCAAAACCACCATATGGGTTAGCCTGAGTGAAAATTTTTTTAAGGATCTTGATCAGGAAAAATCGCTCGAAAGAGCCACTGATGTTATTCGGTTTATTGCAGAAAAAGCAGAAGGAATAGATTGTAAAGTAGCGCTTTATAATCACACTGGATGGTTTGGTAACCCATTTAACCAACTAGAAATCATTAAAAATTTACCTCAATATGAGCTAAGCATGGTTTATAATTTTCACCATGGACATAATTCTATGGATGAATTTCACATACTAATTAAAGCTATAAAACCATATTTATCGGCTGTTAACTTAAATGGTATGGAAAAAGATGGCCATAAAATCCTTGCCATTGGTAAAGGTAATTATGAGAAAGAAATGATACAAATATTAAAAGAAGCCGGATTTAAAGGACCATGGGGAATACTAGGGCACGTAAAAGGAGTGGATGTAGAGAAAATATTAAAACAAAATATTGAGGGGCTAAAAGCAATAGAAGGCGAATAAGCATTTCGCAAAAAGATAAACAGCATACCGCAATCCAAAATAAAATCATACAATAATGCAGTCAAGAAGAAAGTTTATTAAACAAACAACTATAGCAGGAACAGCTGCATTACTGGGGTCCAATACCGTTGCTGCCAATTTGGGATTCAATAATAACTCAGGGAATAACGATCTTAGTGTACATATTTTTTCAAAACACCTTCAGTTTCTCGATTATAAAAACATGAGTGAGGCTGCCAAAGAAATGGGTTTTGATGGAATAGATATTACGGTAAGGCCAAATGGACATGTTTTGCCGGAAAGGGTAAAGGAAGACCTTCCCAAAGCTACAGAGGTCATGAAATCTTTCGAACTTAAGCCGCAAATGCTTTCAACCCATGTAAGCGATGCCAATAATCCCATTCATAAAAATATTGTGGAAACTGCGAGTCGTTTAGGTTACCAATATTACCGTTCAGATTGGTTTAGATACGGTAAGGAGCAGACTATATTTGAAAGCCTTGATTATGCAAAAAATAAACTGAAGGAACTTGAACAGTTAAATAAAAAAAATAATATAAGTGCAACATACCATAATCATTCAGGCCATTTTTTTGGGGCCGCTATTTGGGATTTGTATCAAGTATTTGAACTGCAATCACCTAAATATATTGGGAGTCAGTACGACATTATGCACGCCATTGTTGAAGGGGGCAAGAATTGGGAAATTGGATTTAAACTAATACGTCCGTTTATTAATACTTTGGTAGTGAAAGATTTTATTTGGGGTAAAAAAGATGGTAAGTGGGCTCCGGTTTTTACACCCATTGGTGAAGGAATGGTTGATTTCAGAAAATATTTCACCATGCTAAAACAATACCAAATTAACGTTCCAATGTCTATCCATGTTGAATATGATTTAGGAGGTGCAGAGCATGGAGAAAAGCCAACCATAAGTAAAAAGGAAGTATTAAAACGAATAAAAGGGGATTTAGATTTTATAAGAAAAACCTGGAAAGAAGTTCAATGATATTTCTATATGCATATACCCCATAGCGGAAAAATGGAGCCATGGATAACCTCCATAACCTACTCAACCCAAAGGAGATGTGATTAAAAAAAACTATTTTAAAAAGATTTCCTGATTTTAAACAAGGAGATGACAACCCGTTAAACCCGCAATATGCATTAGAAATTCTATAACACATTAAAATTACTTTAAAACAAGACACTTCGTTGCATCACTTCAACTCACCAGAACGATGCTCCCGAAAGTAATCGGGACAAGTGATGCCTCGTTTCAGTAATGCCTTGTTTTATTGTACTTGCAATGCTCATGACGAACCTCCAGTACATAATCCGGGTTAAATAAAAATGGCAAGTATGTAAATTCGAACATATACGATGCTGATTTTTGTGATGGAGGTGGATCGGATTGGTAATACTTAGTATGAAAAATGCTGTATGTCAATTTTTCTAAGGAGGTTGAGCTTTAAAATATGTGACAGCAAAGACGATTGGTAATAATCTGAAAAATAAATTAACGTTATTATGCAAACTAACCTAACATGGAAAAAAGGATTGTTCTCCAGCAATTACAGCATTTACTCCAATGGAACCCTAATTGGGGAATTAAGAGATAAAAGCTTTTCGCAATCTGCTTATGGAGAAATGGATGGTAAGAAATATGTGTTTAAAACAAAAGGTTTCTTTAAACAACATACTGATATTATTGATGCTTCGAACGGAAGAATTATAGGACAAATAAGCTATAACAATTGGATGACAAAAGCCACCATATCATTAAACCATAAAACCGTGTTTTGGAAATACGATAATATATGGAATTCGAAATGGAGTATTTTTGATTCGGAGGGAACGGATGTCAGGTACTTTAGTTCTTCAAACAAAGGTAGCATAGAATCAAACTCGGAAGATCCGCTTTTAATATTGAGCGGACTATTTGTAACCAACTATTATGTGCAGATGACTATTGCTGTTATGGTTGGGGTATTTGTACCCATAATTACAACACTGTCAAATTAATTGTGAATCGGATGTGATGGGCAATAAAATAGCAAGTTAAGCCAATTACATTGCTGCTATAATTTAAACCTTGATTTGGACTAAAACATAGAATCAGGAAGCCAGTCAAACCAAAGAAAAACGAACCATTGATATTGCACGAGCCAATATTTTCGGGTTTATTATGCTTGTTCCCATCCTTGTGGTCTTTGCATTTCCTTATTATCAAATTTAGGGCATATTTGCAGCATCCAAGAATTTTCGGATAACCTGGCCGGATGTGTTTTTTTCTGGAGCTAATTGCCTTTATTGCAATAGTGCTAGTGGGTGTAGAGGCGCACGAACCTATTCATAAAATAACATGGACCCTCTATGCTAACAAAGGTTTTAGGTCGATAAAGTTTGGGTTAAGGTGGAAAATGATTATGCCTTATTGTTATTGTAAGAACCCCCTAAAGTAAAGCATTATATCGTAGGAGCTAATAAGCCCGCATTGCTTTTAGGCATTATTCCGTGCTATGTTGCTATGGCAATAGACCACTCAGGATTGTTATTTTTTGGTGTTTTTTTTACCATGGAAGCTACTGGCGATTTTATAATCATTCATCTTGTCCGTAATAAAAAAACAGAAGTTTATTTTTGGATCACCCTTCAGGAGTAGGATGTTTTGCGGATCGAACACCGGAGTAAATTGTTTGAAATTACGTTCAATTAAAATTTATATATTATATTAACAAAGCAGTTTGCAATATTTGGTAACAAAAAGAAATAAACAGATGAAAAACACCTTAATACAATTCACACAAAATGGTATGGGTAGCGGCAGTGAGGAACTCGCTGTTTCCCTAGTGGCCATTTATTTAAAACTAATTAACGAAGAAAATAACTTACCTCAATTTATTACCTTTTACAACGGAGGTGTAAAGCTCATTTGCGAGGGATCCACCGTGTTGGAAATATTAAAAATTATCGAAGGGAAAGGTGTAAAGTTGGTGGCCTGTAAAACTTGTCTGAGTTATTTTAATTTGCTGGATAAAAGGGAAGTTGGCGTGGAAGCAACTATGCTCGATATTATTAACCTTCAAAAAATGGCGGACAAGGTAATTAATGTATAAAGTTGCAAGCCAAACCTGGTTTATTAAAAATATAACAATATGGCGTATGATGAATTTTTGGCGGACCGTATCCGTGGTGTGTTAAATACCAGGGGTATCTCTTTTGAAGAGAAAAAAATGATGGGTGGATTGTGCATTATGGTTGATGATAAAATGTGCGTGGGCGTTATCAAAAATAATCTGATGGCACGAATTGGTCCCGACAATTACAAAGAAGCTCTTGCAAAAGAAGGATGCAAGGAAATGGATTTTACCAAGAGACCGATGAAGGGCTATGTGTATGTTGAACCCGATGGCGTAGATATGGACAGCGACCTGGAATACTGGGTTCAGCAATGTCTGGATTTTAACCCTAAAGCTAAATCAAGTAAAAAAAACAAATGAAATGGCGTGGTCACCTATGGCCACAGGCAAGAAACAATTCATTGAACACATGAGCATGTAGCCTGTTCCGAACTTAATTGTGAATATTTTAAATTACAGAGAATTTGAGTGTTTTGTTAGGTTTTAAGGCAAAAAGTTGATCTGTAGAAAAAAATATGTTATGATCTGTGATGTAGTATAAAGGTAAATGCAATGGTAATTATTGGTTAAATGATTGAATATTCAAACGAATTGTATTTAAAATCTAAAAAAATACAAAAATGATTTTAGGGATAACAAAATGGTTCTTGTTGCGTAACCTCCAACATGATAGAGAGAATTAAGTCATATGTTTCGGTGGGACAATATAGTTCTGCCGATGGATTAGACTATTGGAGAGAGAGAATCTTTAAGAGCATCTTACTTGTTATTATCATTTTTGGGATTTTTCCTTACGGTTTTGGGATGTATATGGCGTTCAGTCAAGAAATATATCCGGTTGCTGTTGTAGATACATTGGTTTATGGCGCCATTATTTATTCTATATTTACCAAAGGTATTTCGTTAATTAAGCGCATATATTTTATTGTTGGCCTAATATTTTTTATCGGAATAGCTTTAACAATACTGGTGGGTAAAGATGGGGCAGGCTTTAACTTTGTGATTGGCTCCATTGTGCTGTCCTCTTTGCTTCTTGGTCTGAGGGGAGCAATTATAAGTCTAGTGGCCACATTAATAACCGTATTGCTTATTGCATTAGGTATCTATCTGGATGTATTTGGTAACCTAAGGGTTACGCAGTACACCCCTATCGAATGGATTGCGGTCTCCATCAATATCATTGCCGTAGGTGCTATGACCGCTATTCCGCTGGCCATCTTGTTAAAAGGCTTAGAAAGTACTATTGATGGACAAAGAAACCTGCAGCAACAATTAACTAATAAGGTATCCCAATTACAAAAAGCCAAACAGAAAGCGGAGCAAGCGGATTCATTAAAAACAAATTTCCTCGCTAACATGAGCCATGAAGTCCGAACACCTCTCAATTCTATTATGGGATTTTCGGAACTGGTTTTAAACGGGATGTATAGTGACGAGGACGAGAGAAATAAGTATATGATGACTATTAATCAAAGTGGCAGTTATCTTCTCAATATTATTGAAAATATTATGGATTTTTCGATGATTGAATCTAACCAATTAAAATATACACTACAATCGTGCAACCTAAATGTAGTGCTCGACGAATTAAAGAATATATACAGACACCCCAACACAACATCTTCAGACGTTAATGTTTCATTTAAAAAACTCAACGGCAGTGATACATTCGTGATCACCGATGCCCATCGATTAAAGCAGGTGTTTATTAACCTGATAAATAATGCCCTCAAGTTTACCGAGAAAGGAGAAATATCGGTTGGGTTCAGCAATGACGAGCAAGGTATGACCCGGTGTTTTGTTAAAGATACCGGAGTTGGAATTACTCCAGATGCCCAATTAGCCATCTTCGATCGTTTTGTAAAGATTGAAGGGTTAAACCAGGTTAAGGATGGCACAGGACTGGGGCTGCCAATTTCTAAAGGCATTATCGAAGTAATGGGAGGTACGATGTGGGTCGAGTCAGAAGTCAACAAAGGCTCAACATTTTATTTTACCATTCTTAATGAGTAAATTATTCTTCAATTTAAAACCATTTGGTTAAAAACCCTTAAATACACCTGTTTATATTTCTCTTTTAATATTCGTATCCTATAAAACCAGAAATAAACCTTACCTTTGCACCCTCATTTTTTACGATGTTATGCAGGATATAAGAAATATTGCAATTATAGCACACGTTGACCACGGTAAAACTACCTTGGTAGACAAGATGATAATGGCTGGTAAGCTGTTTAAAGATCATCAGGAAGTTGGCGAGTTAATCATGGACAGCAACGATTTGGAGAGAGAGCGGGGCATCACCATTCTTTCAAAGAACGTTTCGGTCATGTACAAGAACACGAAGATTAACATAATCGATACCCCGGGTCACTCCGATTTTGGTGGAGAGGTAGAGCGTGTATTAAATATGGCTGACGGAGTTCTGCTTTTGGTAGATGCCTTTGAAGGGCCAATGCCACAGACCCGCTTTGTATTGCAGAAGGCTCTTGGTTTAGGTTTAAAACCTATTGTCGTTATTAATAAAGTTGATAAGCCTAACTGTCGACCCGAAGAAGTGCACGAAGCAGTATTCGACCTAATGTTTAACCTGGACGCTACCGAAGACCAACTGGATTTTGTTACCGTTTATGGTTCAGCAAAAAATGGATGGATGAGCACCGACTGGAAGGTTCAAACAAATGATATATCTGCTGTTTTTGAGGCTGTATTAGAAAATATTCCTGCACCAGAATATAACAAAGGAACGCCACAGATGTTAATTACATCGCTGGATCACTCTCCTTACACCGGACGAATTGCCATTGGTCGTGTTCAGCGAGGTGAGTTAAAAACCAACCAGCAGGTTTCATTGGTAAGTAGAGATGGTTCTATCACCAAAACCAAAATTAAAGAAATCAACGTTTTTGACGGATTAGGTCGCACAAAAGTTGATGAAGTTAAATGTGGTGAACTTTGTGCGTTGATTGGATTAGAAAGTTTTGACATTGGGGATACTGTAGCCGACATCGAAAACCCGGAAGCCTTAGATCCTATTTCGATTGACGAACCAACCATGAGCATGTTGTTTACCATTAACAATTCACCTTTCTTTGGACAAGATGGTAAATTCGTGACATCTCGACATATTAAAGACAGACTAGACGCTGAACTGGAGAAAAACCTGGCGCTTAGAGTTGAAGATACCAATTCGGCGGATGCCTGGAATGTATATGGCCGTGGCGTTCTTCACTTGTCTGTATTGATTGAAACCATGCGTCGTGAGGGCTATGAGCTTCAGGTTGGTCAGCCCCGTGTAATCATTAAAGATATTGGGGCAATCAAACACGAGCCAGTTGAGGAATTAACTATCGATTTACCAGATGTGCATTCGGGTAAAGCAATTGAAATGGTGAGCCAACGTAAAGGTGATATGTTGAGCATGGAACGCAAGGGCGACCGCGTGGTTATTGAATTCCACATTCCTTCAAGAGGAATCATCGGATTACGTAACGCCATGTTAACAGCAACCGCAGGAGAGGCCATTATGGCACATCGCTTTGTTGAGTTTCAGCCGTACAAAGGCGAAATTAATAAGCGCTTAAATGGTTCTTTAATTTCCATGGAAGATGGAGCAGCGATTCCTTACGCGTTGGACAAGCTTCAGGACAGAGGGAAATTCTTTGTTTCCCCACAGGAAAAAATATATAAGGGTCAGGTAATTGGCGAAAACAATCGCGATGGGGACCTGACCATCAACATCACCAAAACCAAAAAACTAACCAACATGCGTACCCAAAGTACCGATGACAAGGTTAGATTGGCACCTCCGATCATATTCTCGCTAGAGGAAGCATTAGAGTATATACAAGGAGACGAGTATGTGGAAGTAACACCGGAAGCGATCCGTATCCGTAAAATATATCTTGAAGAACACGAACGTAAGCGTTTAGCGAAGCAATAAATAATAACGTAAGAAGTTATTTATTGATTTGCTGTTTTTCGAGTTAGCAGCGAGCCGCATCTGTTTCAGGTGCGGCTTTTTGCATTGCGAATGCAGCGAATAGTTTTATTTTTACGATTCACATAAGAAATTTAACTACTGTGCAGAATATATTATTGTACAGTGAGTTATATTGAGTATCATAATACAAACCACCATGATAAACGCCTTTAAAATTATTAGCATATACATTATGCTATACATGGCCAATGCACTCTGGAAAGTTTTTTACAATATATATTTGGCTGAAATAGGTTTAACAGGTGCCGAAATTGGCACACTCAATTCAATTATTCAGGCAACTATTTTTGTCGCTGTAGTTTTGTGGGGCCGATACGCAGATAAAAAAGGAATTCGCCCAACATTGCGCGTGGGCATGGTAGCCACTTCAATATTGATGTGTTCATTAGCTTATATGAACGGTTTCTGGATTTTGGTTTTCTTTCTTCCTGTTCTTACTTTTTTTTATCACCCATTAGGCGCGTTAACAGATGCAATGGCTATGCAATATGCCGCGATTGAAAAAAAACATTCGTACGGCAGTTTCAGGTTATGGGGATCGTTAGGCTGGGCGCTTGCAGCTATTGCCGGTGGATATTTGTTTACATCGGTATCGTTAAAATACACCTTTTTTATTGCCGCAATTCTTTATTTAATCAACATACCATTTCTATCTACCCGCAAAAAAGTACGTACCTATAAAGCCAATTTTAAACTGGTGGGCCTTAAGGATGTGATTGACAACAAACCTTTGCTTTTTTTTATAATTATTTTGACTTTCTACGGGATTGTGTGTTCCCCCATGTTTTATTATCTGAACTTATATTTTACGGAGCTCAAAGCCTCTAACACCGTTGTAGGATTGGCGTATGCAATTATGGCCATTAGCGAAATCCCCTTGTTTTTGCTTGGCAACAAACTATTAAAGAAATTCGGTATAAAATCTATCATGATCTTAGCAATGTCTTCCATTGTTGTCAGGTATTTTGTTTTAGGCTATTTGCCCAATGTACAATTGGCCCTGGCAATTGGTTTGTTGCAGGGTGTTTCTTTTGCTTTTTTTCTGGTTGCTGCGGTCAGGATTATTGAAAAACTAATGCCAGAAGGACAACATGCCACAGCCCAATCCATCATCTGGGGGACATATATTGGCATAGGGCAAACGATTGGAAACCTTGCCATTGGTTTTTTACTCGATTCAACGGGAATGATTGGGGTAATGAAAATCTCTGTTTACGCGAGCCTTGGCTGCGTATTGGCTGCAATCGTTTATTTTAGGAAGTTCGATTGGGAAAATGGGCACCAATAAATTACCGGGGTTTGAAAAATTTAAAAAAACAGGTATGATTTAAAATAAGCAAAGAAACCTAAATATTGCTATTTGTCAGTATTTACAAGAGGAACGGTAAACTTAAAATTAGAACCTTTATTCAATTCCGACTCCACCCATATCTTTCCATTAAACAAACCTATCATTTCTTTGCATATGGATAGTCCCAGACCTGTACCTCCAATGCAGTTTTTAATCGTAGATTCGGCCTGGCTAAATCGCTCAAAAACAGATTCGTGCAAATTGGCCTCCAAACCCACTCCTGTATCCTTTACATAAAACTGGAGTTCATCAACGCTTTTCGAACAACCCAACTCAATACTGCCGGAGTGGGTGAATTTAATGGCGTTACTTAACAAATTGCTAACCACCCTGCGCAATTTATCCTCGTCACAAACAAAATAAAAGTCATCATCTATTGTATCCATCGATGCAATCATGGTCACCTTAGGATTCATTAAAGGGGCAAATGTGTAGAAAAAACTATCTAAAAACCCGCGCAACCTAATTTTAGTTAAATTAACCTTCATCACCCCGGTTTCTAACAGGGAGGTATCCAACACATCATTGATCACAATTAAGAGCTGTTTGGAACTATCTAAAATAACGTCCAGATAAGAATTGACCATCTCATTTTCCGTTGACTCAAATTGTGCCAATTCCGAAAAACCGATAATTGAATTCATTGGGGTACGGAGTTCATGGGATATATTTTGAACAAATGCAGTCTTGAGTCTGTCATTTTGCTTTGCCAATGCTTCCGCCCTTCTTATTCTAGTCAAATGTTTTTTGGTCAATAAAAACAATAGAATAGCTGTTGCCAGAACATAAAACCAACCTTTGTAATGCTGAATTTCTGTCATCAATAATGGATCATCCGTAAAGCTGGAAACCAAACGGTCAGAATACAAAATCCAGCCGAACCCCAACAATAAATAGATGATAGCTAACTTATATTCAAACTTGATCTTATCGCCCAAAAACAAATTATTCATAACACCATAATATAATGATTTTACAAAAAATCGTATAGGTTATATTACAGCCACCTAACGATGTTTGGTTAAACATATGGATTTTCTAATTATAAACAGATTATTTTATTTACAATCTAATTTTAGGGCACAAAAAAAGCCACCCGAAACAGATCGGATGGCTTTTAGCTCCCCCTTCAGGACTTGAACCTGAGACCCTCTGATTAACAGTCAGATGCTCTAACCAACTGAGCTAAGGAGGAGTATTTTATATATTCCAATTCAATAATTAATGCTCTTTTACGAACAACTCTACATCTGAAGCCATCAACCTTTTGAGAAGCGTTTTTGTCAAATGCGGAGCAAAAGTAATAGGATTATTGAAAGTATGCAATATCTTTGTGAAAAAAATAATAAAAAAACAACAATAAAACGATAAATAGCTGATTATGAGTAGGGTTCTTGGAATGGGAAATGCACTTGTTGATATTTTGGCGAGGATGGAAAACGATGAATTGCTGAAGAAGCTAAATTTTCCGAAGGGAAGTATGCAGTTAGTGGATGCTGAAACTTCATCTAGGGTATTACAGGAAATAGCCAATTATGCCAAAGAACAAGCTTCGGGCGGGTCTGCGGCCAATACCATTCACGGGTTATCTTGCCTGGGTGTATCCACCGGTTTTTTTGGTAAGGTTGGTAAGGATGATTTGGGGGCTTTCTTTAAGAAAGATATGAGTGAAAACAATATTGAACCCAAGCTATTGGAAAGCGACCATGCTTCAGGAAAAGCGGTTGCGCTTATCAGTCCCGATTCGGAAAGAACATTTGCGACCTATTTGGGCGCTGCGGTAGAACTTTCGGCCGAAGACATCATTGATGAACTGTTTCACGGTTATACTCACTTTCATATTGAAGGGTACCTGGTATACAACCAACCTTTAATTGAAAAAGCGCTCAAATGTGCCAAAGAGGCCAACTTAATCGTTTCGCTTGACCTGGCCAGCTTCAACGTGGTAGAAGACAACCTGGCCTTTTTAAAGGATATGGTGGCCAAATATGTGGATATTCTTTTTGCCAACGAAGAGGAGGCCAAAGCTTTTACCAGCAAAAAGCACAAAGAAGCATTGGAAGAGATGGCGAAGCATTGCAATATCGCTGTTTTGAAATTGGGCAAGAAAGGTTCGTTGATTAAACATTTTGAATCCATATTTGAGGTAGGTATTATTCCTGCCAACAGTATTGACACAACCGGGGCTGGTGATTTATATGCCGCTGGATTCTTGTATGGATTAATAAACCTGTTACCACTTGATAAGTGTGGTGCCATTGGGGCACTGCTCTCGGGTAATGTGATCGAGGTTGTTGGCCCTAAAATGGAAACCGATCGCTGGGATAAGATTCACACTGAATTAGAGAAGCTGAGAAATTAAAATTTAACGGAACAGGTAGAAGAGTGCTTCCTATAGGGGCTTGCTACCTGTTCCTTTTTTTATCTTTATTTCTTTTTAAAAGGTCTGATCAACACCCTTAACGATTGATCACGGGAAAAATAACTCTGGGCCCAATTGATAAAGATGAACAAACGGTTTTTTACGCCAACAATGGCCATCAGGTGAACCACGAGCCACATAAACCAGGCTATTACACCCGAAAATGTAAACGAAGGAAGATCCACCACCGCCATGTTTCTGCCAATAGTTGCCATCGAACCTTTATCGCTGTATTCAAATTGTTCCGTTGTATCTTTTACTAAGTTTCTGGAAAGTAATCGTGCTTGCTGTATAGCAACTTGGGCTACTTGCGGGTGACCGTTCGCATATTTTTCAGTTTGCATGGAGGCAATATCACCTAAGGCATAAACGTCAGTAAGCCCTTTAATCTGATTGGTTCTATCCACTGCCAAACGATTTCCCCGCACGTAATGCTCTTCCGGGATCCCGTTGATGCGTTTCCCGCCAACCCCGGCCGTCCATACCAAGTTTTGAACTTTATAAGAGGTGCCGTCCTCTAAAATCATTTCATCACCATCATAATCCAAAATTTTAGTGTTCAGATGTACCTCGACACCTAATTGAGTGAGAAACTTGAATGCATCCTTACCGGCTTTTTCACTCATTCCATTTAACAGCCGGGGAGCAGCCTCGTAAAGCCGTATTTTCATCCGACTAAAATCAAGCTCGGGATAATCTTTTGGCAGTACATAACTTTTCAATTCGGCGATAGCCCCGGAAAGCTCCACTCCGGTTGGTCCTCCTCCTACAATCACCACCGATAATTGCTTGGCCTGTTCTTTTCTGTCTTCCGTTAAAATGGCAGCTTCAAAGCTTTCTAAAATACGGTTTCGAAGATTGATGGCCTGAGCCGTTGATTTCATGGAGATACCATATTCTTCGATATTTTTATTGCCGAAGTAATTCGTGTCCACTCCTGTAGCAATCACCAGTTTATCGTAGCTTAGTTCGCCAGCTTGCGTAACGATTGTTTTTTCGTGAGGCTTTACCTCCAACAGTTCGGTATTTCGGAAATGTAGATTGGTATGTTTCTGAAATATTTTCCGTATGGGGAAAGATATGTTGCTGGGTTCCAGACCAGAGGTGGCCACCTGGTAAAATAACGGTTGAAACTGATGAAAATTTCTTTTATCAATCATCACCACCTGATATTGTGACCCTGCCAGGTTACGGGCAAGTTTTAAGCCCGCAAATCCAGCTCCAATGATCACCACTCTTTTTTTACCGTTTGCTGGTAAATTAAAACTTTTTTCCATTTTTTAAAGACAATAGACGACAGGACATCCCTGAGTCTGTTTTAATAATATACCACACAAACTCGCCATTAAAGAAATTGTTCGTTAATTATAACTTTTTTAGGGATTATTAGGTTTCGTACATATTTATAAAGAGATGCATTATATGATACAACCTCGTTTGGATTATTTTTACTAAATAACAATTAAAACATTTTGGCATACGATAATGATGGGTCTCAAGCCTTAGAAGCTAAACTTCATGGCTACACTTAAAAAATTACCTTCCATGGTAAAGGAGTAGTAGGGTTGGAGTATGAACATTTCTAAAATATCCATGTACATGCCAATGGTCTGGCTATTGTGCCATTTATCGGAATCTTCACCATCTAACCAAACTCTACCTATATCGTAACCCCCTAACATTCCAATATGCATGGGAACATAACTATTGTTCCAATTCGCGAGTTTAAAGCGTACATCGGAGTTGTTATAAAACAAAGATTCGCCTCTGAACCTGTCCTTTCTAAAACCTCGCAGGTGAGTGATGTTACCAAGACTTGGATAATGGTAAAACTGTGGATCACCTTCAACAAACTGATACCCCGAGCTGTTGGCTAAAACAATTTTGGGTCTGTTGGACACGGTAAGGTAAAAACTGGCTTCTGAATCAAATTCCCAAAGGTCGTTATACCCCGATATTTCGTTCAGATATGACAGTCCTATGTTGAATTTAAAACCATTGGAGGGATTATTTTCCCTATCCAGTGCGCTAATACGATAACGAAGGGTTCCCCCGCCAAAATGTTTTCTTTTCAATTCTTCATCGGTAAAACCTATTTGCCGATCTCGGGCCACACGACCTACTGAGTTCTCCAGACGCACTGTTTCATAAACAGGCCCGAACACAAAACTTTGACGCTCGTTTTTACTGTGCCATCCAAACAAAGGGGAAATTTTAGTAGAACGTTTGCGAACCCAGTTGTATTGTTTAAGACTATCGGGATTGACAGACTCGTTGCCATAGCCAAAAAAGTTTTCAATTAATGGATAATCGATATTAATGGCAGGTACAAAATCCAATCGGCCTATCACGTTTGTGAAATGAGCGTTATAACCAATGGTAAATGCGTCCTGACTGCCCGGTGCCACCGAAAAATAGGCAGTGTGTTTAGATTTGAAAGGCTCTTTTCGCCAACCGTGCTGTGTCCATGTAAAAGTACCGCCCACCCACATACCATCGTCTTTGGTGTACCCCGCTGTAAGCAAAGGTAGGTGGGTGTTATACACGAAACCTTTACGTTCGTATTCGTTCACCTCTAAATCTTCGGAGGTTTTATCTGCAAATCCATCACCTTTCATTTTGATTCCCTTGTGATTATCATACACGAAAATCCTGTTGGCCGGAGATTCATTTATAACCTTATCATCATCTTCTCCACCAATAATCCTGATTTTTATTTTCTGATTATCGCTCCCGGTTATTATAAAGTCATCCTTGCCCCTTAAACCATATAAACGTATTTCCTTGGTTTCATCAGGATAAAAAGTTCTTTCAAACTTTTTTATGTCATCTTTCTTTTTTCGGGATATGAAGTAGGTAACTTTAACCGAACCATCTTCGTTTTTACGCACGTAAAACGCATCATCTTCATCGGTGCCCGAAACCTCTACCTCCTTTGAAATGAATTCATATAGTTTCCTTCCCATTTCAAGCATATTGGCACGGCGCTCCTTTAAAAGCGGGACCAGTTCCTTGTTCATTTCCTGAACCTCTTTTGGCAAGGCTATTAAAGAAGATGTGATCACTTCGTCGGTCATGTCTTGTTGTAATTGTTTAATTATGACTTCCCAATCGCTCCATTCCAATTGATTTAGGAAATAACGGTCGAAATAACGCGCATTGAAAGATTGATTTTTCACATCGCGCACGTTTCCTTTCATGGTTTTAAATTTCTTGACAAGAAAAGTTGAAACATACCATGGTATTGCGCCTTCGAACTTATAAAAAGCCTGATCCCTGTCCCGGGGAATGGGTCGGTACAATGTGCTATCCTCTTCTTCGAATGATGCCCAGCGCCACTGGTCGTCGTGTCTGTCCCAATCGTGTACCCAAAGGTCAAACATACGCGATTTGAGCACCCATTCCTGATCCACAAAATGGCTTTTTTTCTCGCGAAGGTTCATCAGCAAATCGGTATAGCCAATAATCTCCTTGCTATTGCCAAACTGTTTGGCATCGCTCCAATCGCCGTTAGGTCGTTGTTCCAATAAATATGCCTCTTCGGGGAACAACGAGTTGTAATTCCCCAATGCTTTTTGATGTTTCAAATAAACCAGTTCGGGTCTGGTATAGTAAATCCCGGCTGCTTTGGATAAGGTAGGTAACATCAATGCACCGTACGGATGGCTGGCACTGTTTATATCTTTCATGATGTCCATTGCCTTGAGGGTGCTAATCTTTTCGTCTACTAACTTGGTGTAATCCTTTTTAATGGAACGAAGGATATACTGTTTTCCGTCATTGGCTTCCATGCGTAAGGAATTGGACGACATTCCGCCACCTTTTTTAATAGGGGTAAGCCCCCCCAGCTTGGTTTCTAAATTGATAAAAGGAAGGCGCACAGGTGTTGTCCAAGTGCTTCGGTATTGTTTTCCTAACCAGAACTGCTTTCCTTTGCCTGCAGCAAAATGTGGGTTGGCCGCGGCAACCGTATCGCTTAGCGATACTGACGGGTAAGTTTTGGCAATGTTTACGGAACCGGCCTTGGGTTCGCGTAGCTGCTTTTTAAATTCCAGTTTTGGTTCGGCTTCAAATCCAGCTACTGTATAGAATTCTACCCATGATTCGTTGTTTTCGAAAAAATTAATTTTAGCATATCCCCTGGCTTCCCTCGCATATTCGGCATCTCCACCCCTCGCAGTATAATTTAATTTGCTTCCCGATCCACTTACAATATACCTTAAATCCTGATCCTCGAAATATTGCAAGGAGTGTTCATGGCCTGCGGCAAATATCACATCAACACCCAGTTCCAATGCCATATCGTTAATGCCCCGTGTTAATTCCTGATATTTTTTGTTTGCTAAATCCTGAATATCACCTGTTGTACGACGATATATTGGCGCCACGGAACCAAGTACTGGCAGAGGTACCCATAGGTTCTTTACTTTGTGTAACGGGAATAAGTGATGCTTCCAGGAAAAACGACCTCCGTGTTCCCCGTCACTTTTTATCGGATGATGCATCAACATCACAATTTCGTCGTTTTTATGATCCATGAAAATTTCTTCAATTCGTTGCAGCAGGTCAGCTCTTGTTTTAATATCGCATCCTTTGTTTATTTTCTTCTCTTCATCCCAATTCTGGAGCCACCACTGGCTATCAATAAAAACGAATACCAAATCTTTGTGAATTTTAACTACCATAGGGTCGCCACAACCATTGCCGGGATACATCTTCACCTTCTTCTCAAAATCATCCTCAAAGTATTCCTCGATATAATCTTCTTGCCGCTTAACAGCTTTCAGCCCTTTCTTTTTGCCCTTTTTCCAATCGTGGTTACCCGGTATAAAAAACGTATTTCCGTTACAGAACCTAGCCAGTTCTAACGATGCATTTATCGTTTTCTCCATATAAGCCCTGTCTGCATTATTTTTAGTGGGAAGTCCCCAGGGATATAAATTATCGCCCAAAAAAACCAGGGTGCTCGGGGTTGTGGTTGCAGACAGATCCTGACCAACTGCTTCCAGTACATAATTTTTCCCTAAGTTATTGTTGTCGAGCTGACCCGCATCTCCAACTAAAAACAAGGTATGTACAGGTTTGGTAGTTGGGGATGTAACCTGTGATTGCCAGTTCAAACTCTCAAGGCCATAATACGGAGTGCGAATGGTTCCGCATGAAACAATAAATGCAATGAATAACAGAGAAAGTATAATCTTCATAATTGGTAACGGATATTGTAGGTTACAATTTTCTAATGGATGGACGAGTAAACAAATATTCTTCCTCTTGTTCCATGTCCTTCTGTACTTACGAATAAAGTACCATCCGGACTGAAGCAAATACCTTCGGGTTGAGGGATCTTACTTTTATCAAAGAAAACGCATTGAATAGGTTTATGTTCCAATGAATAAACCAACATCATGCTTTCAACAGCCGATACAATATAAACATGTTTCGTTATGGGATGCACAGCAATGCCCGATGGAGAAAAACCTTTT
The DNA here is from genome assembly GCF_052400645.1 of Saccharicrinis sp. GN24d3. NCBI lineage: Bacteria > Pseudomonadati > Bacteroidota > Bacteroidia > Marinilabiliales > Marinilabiliaceae > Saccharicrinis > Saccharicrinis sp. GN24d3. The sequence goes on along the minus strand of NZ_JBQTGI010000006.1, from coordinate 89,051 downwards.
GCTCTATCTTCTGCTTTTTTACTGCCGCCATCATTTTTTATGAGTTTTGATACCTTTTTGCGCTTAATCAATAAAAAAGGTTCTTTGTTTAATTTTTCCTTAGCCAGGTTAAAAGAATAGACGGCCTTACTTCCTTTGGGATCCTTTTCGCTCAGCGTTTTTGCTTTGCACGATACTAGCAATTGTTTGTTCGTAGTATCATATCCCAATCCTTCCACATCGTTTTTTAATGAAAGCCGGGTTTCAATTTTAACAGTTTCTGTTGGAGTTTTTTTGTATATGTCGCCATTGCTTTTTACGATATAAATATTGTTTCCAACCTTTTCAACTCCTTCATAATCACCTGTGGAACCAAATTTTTGTTGACTTAGAATTTCTCCGGTCGTTGGATTTAGCTCGTAAATAAGTCCTTGTTCGTCGTTAATAGCCAAAAGATTGTTGTTTGCACTGTTGAACGACAATCCGGATATTTCGGTTAAAAAGGCACTTAACTTTATAATATTGTCTGGTTTTTCAAAATTATAGTGGGCCAAGTTACTCGAGCCCGATTGATATGCATTTATATGTTGGGTATCACTCCCCGAACTGAATTTACAAGAAAAAAGCAATAGCAATAATGTGATAATGGGTAGAACCTTGAACTGCATATTTTAAATTTTAGGATGCTACAAATTAAGACTAAAATTTCAACTGACTTAAGATAAATTTATTGTATTGATAAAGAAACGTGTTCAATGATGAATTGTTGACTTTGAAATGGCATAGATGCTAATGTTGAAAGATTGCATCCTTTGCTAGGAACTTATAAGCAAGGATACCATCATACAACTAATATTACAGCAGAAACAGTAGCCACAAAGGAATGGTTATTAACGAAAGCAAGTGGGTAATTAAAATGGTTCCGCTAATAAGTTTTTGGTCTGCCCCGTATAGTTCGCCCAATACCTGGCTTGCCATGGCACTCGGCATTACAGCAACAATAAGCATTACATTCAGGAATGCATGGTCCGGGAAAATTTGTTTGAAAAGAACAACCCCCAAAACAGGAATTAAAATCAACCTGAACAAAGCCACCGACCATAAATCCAATTCTTTTAAATCGCTCAATTTAATTAATCCCATCCGTCCCCCTACCATTATCATCGAAATAGGGATAGTGGCCTGTCCCAATTGATAAATAGTTTTTTGGGAGTAGTTCAAAAACAGGCTGTTGTCCAGTAGATTTTGGATGGGCATTTTAAGTACATAGAGACCGACAAGTACCATCAACGAAAAATAAATGCTCACCATTGGCGGCGAAAGCAAATGTTTTAGGTCTTTTATTTTAAATCCTCCTTTGTTCATGTTGAGGATAGAAATTCCAAGTGTCCACACCGCCAGCTCGGCACCCAGCGTCGATAAGATTAAGGCACCCATATGCTGTTCGCCATAAAGTTTTGAGATGATAGCCAAAGGCAAAAAAGAGTAGTTGTTGGTGGTCATCTGAAACAAAATACTCTTGCGCCGTTGCAGGTCGTTACATTTAAAAAAGCCGAGATAAATTAATCCAACCACATACCCTAACAGGCAGAATACAAAAATAGCTACGGGCAGCTGCCATGATGCCAGGACCTTTGACAGGGTAAAGTTTTTTGTGATTGAACTGAATATCAGGCATGGATACAGTACTTTAACAATAATCTGGCTGAAATCCTTAAGGGCAGGTTCGGAGATGATGTTTTTGCGAATGACCAAAAATCCGGGTATCATCATTAAAAATACCGAAAGCACATTTATAAACAGCGTTTGGAACATCTTTTAACTTTTGACCGTAAAGGTAATACTATTTAATAAATGTAGATTTGTCATTGGGAATGGGTAATTCTGCCTGGAAGGGTGGGGAAGGTTTCAAAATTGAAAACTTGGTCAGGTAATGTCGAAGCGGAGTTTGTTGCTCTTTAACTGAAAACGCAACAGGTCAACTTGTTGCGATAAATATCACGATCCTTGGAAGGCATTGGAAACAAAAGAAAACCTATCTAAATTATAACTTTTATCTCGAACTCACGATTGAGTTGTTGCTTTTTCACGCTTTACAAAATTTAGATGTTATGTTTTGTCCCGTTTTATTTGAAATTTTTTGACTATCGCATCTTTACAAACGACACCTCTTCATAAATATCGGAAATGCCAAAGATATGATAGCCATTGTTTTTCATTTTTTGGATAAATTCGATGGTTTTCTGTTTCCCTTCTTTAAAAAAACGTTCGTGGAATTCAATGGCTATTTGGTTAATTTCTACGTCAGCGTCCAATATTCCATCAATAACTTCGTATTCGGCACCTTCGATATCCATTTTGAGCAGGTCTATTTTCTGATGACCTAATTCGCCAACAATGTCGGCAAAACATTTCATGTGAACATCAATCAAATCGTGGTTGGAAACACTGTCGTGGGCCACTAAGCTGCCAGACACATATTCCTTATTTTTAGGAAGGTGGAACTGCATCACGCCAGTTTTCGGAGCAATTCCATATTCGTATAAACTAAATTTCTCCGGTAAATCCTGTTCTTTGCACCAAGCTATGGATTTTGGTGTGGGGTCAAAAGCAAAGATCTTACATTCATGATTTTCGATGAGCGATTTGTCAAAAGAAATATCTTCGCCAACACCAAACGAATAAACCACAGAATGCTTATTCAACAATTTATGTCCCACGTAAAAACCGCCACCTTTGCTTCCATACCATTTTTTTGGTAAACGGGTGGTTCTTTTTATATGTTTATATTTTCCCTTAACAAGGAAATATAGCCTGGTAAGTTTTGAATTCATGATATGTTAGTTTGTAACAAAACTAACAAATATTGGAATTAAATGGGGATGCAGGAATAAATTAGGATTATTGTAGGTTTAAATATTTTTTTTCTGTCTTTTCAGTTTCCCTGATGGTGTTTCTTTTTCCGTAAGAAATATTGCAAGAACCGACCTGATACTTGCACTGGAAAAACAATAAATGATGTAAATTATTTTGGGTAACTCTGTTTTGATTTTTTCAAATAAAACGTGATTAATCGAGAAAGAGGCTGTCTTTAATGAGACAGCCTCTTCAATCAAATCAAAAATCCGAAAATAAAACAGCACGCCCGCCTAGCAGTCTTGGGCTGCGAGCGAATAGTTATTGCCCTAACCGAATGTCTTATTTACGTCCTTGCCCCTGTCCACGGTTTTGCATCCTTTCTTTTTCCTGAGCCACCAGTTTTTCAACTTGTTCCTCTGTTAGAACTTTTTTTAGCTCTGTCATTCTTTCGTCACGTATAGTCTTCATGCTTTCACGCATCGCCTCTCTGTCTCCTGAGGCATTTTTTCTAAGTTCCTGTTGCTTATTGGCATACTTTAAGTTGATGGATTGGATTTTAGTGGTTTGTTTGTCAGTTAAGCCCAAATCTTCCTTCATACGTTCAGTTTGTTTTTTGGCCATCTCTTCGGGAGTGCCCATGTTTCCTCTTTGTGGACGTTGGGCTTCTAATGAGAATGTGATTGCGAATATTGCAACGAGGCTAAATATTAAATTTTTCATGGTGTATAAATTTTTTAGTGAATAATTTATTTCTTTAATGATCATTTACTGTGTTAGACGACAGAAAAGAAAATACCCCTCATAAAAAAACTGTCCACAGATTTTACAAATTAAAACGGGCATGGATGAGCAGGTTTTGATATAGGGATAACCTGAGAAATTTGTGGATAAATGAATAAAATATTTGCCAAGCAAATCGTTTAATTCATGTTTATTTAAAACCGTTTATGTTTTAACAAGAAAACGAAAAACTTAAGGGAGATAAAAATATGGTGATACAAAGTAGAAAGCAAGCCATAATGTTGAACCATGATTTTAAAACGTTCTTTTAGGCCGGGAACAATGTTTTGTTTGGTAACCCCCCCATCCAGGAATTTGGACATAACAAGGTTGGTATTGCAGATATTTTGCGCCTTTTTCATGGCTTTGAGGCACCATTCAAAATCGGCCGAGAATTGATACCCGAGGTTGTAATGACCCACCAGGCTTTTTTTAACGATAAAAGATTGATGGCTAACCAACATTCCTTTTTTAAAACTCTTCCAATTAAGTGATACTGGAGTTTTTAAGCGACGGTCACCTATTTCATGGCCATTGTTATCTATCATCACTGTTTCGCCATAATAAATATCGGCATTTGGCCATGTGGCAACCGTTTTTTCAAGCGTTGTGCCGTCATATATCTCGTCACCTGAATTCATAAACCAAAGATAGTCGCCGGTGGCCATATCTATGCCTTTGTTCATGGCATCGTAAATACCCTTATCGGGTTCGCTTATCCAATAGGTAATAACCTCGTCATATTTTTTGATGATGTCAACCGTTAAATCCTTTGAAAATCCATCGATAACTATATACTCAATGTTTTTATAGCTTTGTTTTCCAATGCTTTTAATAGTCGCTTCAAGGGTAGGTTCACCGTTATAGACAACTGTAATGATAGAAATTTTAGGATTAGAGGTCATTTATTTGCTAACAAGAGATGAATACAATTCGTTGTATTGCCTGGCAACCTCCTTATTGGAATATTTATCTTTTACAAATTTGGTTGCCGAGAATTTAAATAAATCGGGATTGTTCTCATATAACACATGATGAATTCCAATGCCCAAATCATTGCAGTTGTTTGCCGATACTACATATCCGGTTTCTTTATGTTGAATCATTTCGGGTACGCCCCCAATGCTAAACGCAACAACAGGTACCCCACAGGCCAACGATTCCATCACCGTATTGGGTAAATTATCCTCCAACGAAGGTAAGACAAAGGCATCGGCGCAGTTATACAGTTTAGCCATTTTATTTTGGCCGGATATAAAATCAATTTTATGCCATTTGTACGGCAGCATGTTCATCTCTTGTGTTTTACACTTTCCAAAAACAACCAGCTCAAGTTCCTTTGTTAAGTTTGGATGTCTGATATTCAAAAAGTCAAGTGCTTGTGCCAATTGTTTGGCACCTTTTCTGGGATCATTAATATTTACCGCACCAAATAACAAAAGCTTTTTATCCAGCGGCAGTCCAAATTCTTCCCTGCATTGTTTCGTGTTTAATGGCGTAAATACCCTTGAGTCGATCGGGTTGGGTATGCTAATTACATTATGCTTTTGCAGTAAGGTGCTTTTTTGAGCAGTTCTTTCCATCCATTTGCTACAAGCAACCGCATTTATTTTTGTGTTATCCCAAATTTTCTTTTTTTCGCGAATGATCTTGTTCGAGAGATCCTTTTTGCCCGGACGCCTTAAAAAAGGACAGTTTCCGCAGCTGCCCATATAGTTATCACATGGGCCTGCATAGTGGCAGCCTCCCGTAAATGGCCACATGTCGTGCAATGTCCAGACTATTTTTTTGTTCAGTTTAAATAGTTTCTCTATCGTTTGTAACGATAAGAATCCTTGGTTAACCCAATGCATATGGATAATATCGGCGTCTAGCACCAAAGGATGTTTGCTGATATCGATTCCCGATGTGGCGGGCGAAAACCTATACCTTACCGTTTTGTTTTTTTCGTGAGGCAGAAACCGAAGTCTTTCCATTACAAATCTACCGAAAGCTTTCTTTTTAGCTTTTTTTGAGTTGGTTAAGCATTTTACATCATCCGTTTCTTCAACCGTATCTTCCACCAGCATTTTTACTTTTGTACCACTCTCTTTTAACGCATTAAATAGCCTGGTGGCAGCTATGGCAGCGCCTCCGTTTGTCAAGGATTTATTAATAATTAAAACTTTCATGGCACAAGGTTTCCTTTCAAATATATTGATGGAACGACATCCAGTTTAAAAACAAATTTGTTTTGTTGCTGATAAAACAATCAATAGTTATCTTTTGGTTCGAAGCTTATTATGGTCAAGTGTGTAGTGTAATCCTCGACTCTCTTTGCGTTTCATAGCCATTCGTATAATTAAATAGCCAACATTTATTTTATTACGCAACTCGCACAACTCTTTGGTAACTATGGAATCGTCGAAAAGACTTTCTGTTTCGCGATATATCAGTTCAAGTCTGTCCAATGCCCTTTTCAAACGCAAGTTAGAGCGAACAATACCTACATAATTACTCATTATCTGCTCCACCTCTTTGTTGGTCTGGGTAATCAAAACCATCTCTTCGTTGTGGGTGGTCCCTTCATCGTTCCAACTGGGAATCCTGGAGTTGTGCTTAATCTCCTTGACTGTTCCAATCGCATCTTTAGCGGCCACATCGGCGTATACGATAGCTTCGAGCAAAGAGTTACTCGCCAAACGGTTTGCGCCGTGTAGGCCTGTAGAAGAGCATTCTCCCGCAGCATATAGGTTGACAATAGAGCTGCGTCCCTTTAGGTCTACTTTTATTCCGCCACACAAATAATGGGCAGCAGGAACAACAGGAATCATTTCCTTGGTAATGTCGACTCCAACTTCCAGGCATTTATGGTATATGGTTGGGAAATGTTTCTTGGTTTCTTCCGCATCTTTATGTGTAACATCGAGATATACATAGTCTTCACCGGTGTTTTTCATTTCGTTATCAATGGCCCGGGCAACGATATCCCTGGGGGCCAGATTACCTCTCTTGTCATATTTTTCCATAAATGCCACGCCATCCCTTCGTTTTAGGATAGCACCATAACCCCGCATGGCCTCTGTAATTAAAAAGGAAGGGCGATCTTTGGGGTTGTACAATGAAGTGGGGTGAAACTGCACAAATTCCATATTTTCGATAATCCCTTTAGCACGGTACACCATGGCGATCCCATCCCCGGTTGCAATAGTCGGGTTGGTGGTGGTTTGATAAATATTACCAATACCTCCGGTTGCCATCATAATTATTTTAGATAGAATGGTATCTACCTTTCCCGTTTTTTGGTTGAGAACATAGGCACCGTAACATTCTACGTCGGTGCGCCAACGGTAAGTTATTTCGCCCAGGTGATGCTGGGTGATGATATCTACGGCATAAAAATCTTCGGCAAATTCAATGTTGTCATTTTGATTAGCGGATTCGATTAAGGCACGCTGAATTTCAAATCCGGTATTGTCGAGATGATGAAGGATGCGGAACTCCGAATGGCCACCCTCTTTATGTAAATCATACTTGCCTTCTTTGGTTTTATTGAAGTGTGTGCCCCAGTCAATCAGCTGATTAATCTGCTCAGGCGCATTTTCGACAACCATTTTAACGGCTTCCGGGTCGGAGAGCTGATCGCCTGCCACCATGGTGTCCTCAATATGCTTTGTAAAGTCATCGGGTTTGTATGTAACAGCAGCAATGCCGCCCTGTGCGTAGGCCGTATTGGTTTCTGCTAATTTAGTTTTGCTAATGACTAATACTTTGCCGTAAGGTGCTACTTTTAGCGCAAAGCTTAAACCTGCGATTCCGGAACCTATTACCAGAAAGTCCACTTTCTTTCTCATCCTAAAATATTGTTTTTCCTCTCCAAGTGCCGCGAATTGACACTATTGTTAAATTATTGCAAAAACAAATATAGCTATTTCAATAGTCTTATTAACAATAGATTATTAGATATTTAGACAATAGATAGGAGACTGATTTGCAAGATGCTTAAAATCACTGTGGTATTGTTTTTAATAACCTTTAAAAACCAGAGCTTGAGAAATTAATGCCCACCGAAGGTTATCTTGTTACTATTCAAGCAAGGCGACTCCTCTGCTGTGGAATTATGCTTTAATCATTTCTTATTTATAGTTACGGATTAATTCGGAAAAAAAGAATTTTGGTTTATTTTTGCAGTCTGATAAACCAAAGCGCCTTATTTCAATATTTTACGCAGGGTGCTTGGTTTAAAAACTGAATTAACATATAACGATAGTAGAAGGAGTCTCGACGTGTTATCTTCTCGCCAAAAATATATATAAGCGATGAGATGTCAATTCCCTGTCCGGAAACAGGCGCGACTCTACATTTATAATCAAATCATCTATAATCGAATAATACCGGTTGTGATTTATTATTGCAAATACTACTGCTCAGTTTTGTATTTGAAAATAAAGCTGCATCGGCATTATAAGGGTAGTAAAAAATTAAGTGTACAATATGGCTCAGGAAGATGTTTTTAAAAAATTAGTAGCCCACTGCAAAGAGTACGGGTTTGTTTTTCAATCGAGTGAGATTTACGACGGATTGGGAGCGGTTTATGATTATGGTCAGCTTGGTGTTGAATTAAAAAACAACATTAAAAAGTACTGGTACGATGCCATGGTAAAGTTAAACGAAAATGTGGTGGGACTGGATTCCGCTATTTTTATGCACCCGACCACCTGGAAAGCATCTGGACACGTGGATGCCTTTAACGATCCTTTGATTGACAACAAAGACAGTAAAAAACGCTACCGTGCCGATGTGTTGATTGAGGATTTGATCCAAAAATTTGAAGGCAAGATAGAAAAAGAAGTTACCAAGGCTAAAAAACGTTTTGGAGAGTCTTTTGACGAGGAACAATTTAAGACGACCAATCCTCGGGTTTTAGCCAACCAGGAAAAAATAAATACCATACATTCTCGTTTTAGCAAAGCGCTAAACGAGAATGATCTGGATGATCTAAAGCAGATCATTATCGATTACGAAGTGGTTTGTCCGATCTCCGGAACAAAAAACTGGACGGATGTTCGCCAGTTTAACCTGATGTTTGGAACCGAAATGGGTTCTACTGCGGATGGAGCCAGCAAAATTTATCTTCGGCCGGAAACTGCACAAGGTATTTTTGTGAACTTCCTGAATGTGCAAAAAACGGGTCGTATGAAGATTCCTTTTGGGATTGCCCAAATTGGTAAGGCATTCCGTAACGAGATAGTGGCCCGACAGTTTATCTTCCGCATGCGCGAATTTGAGCAAATGGAGATGCAGTTCTTCGTTCGTCCGGGAGATGAAATGAAATGGTTCGAGTATTGGAAGGAATTCCGCATGAAGTGGCATAAGTCGTTGGGTATGGGTGATGAAAACTATCGCTACCACGACCACGAGAAACTGGCCCACTATGCCAATGCCGCCACAGATATTGAGTACCGTATGCCGTTCGGCTTTAAAGAAGTGGAAGGAATCCACTCGCGTACCGATTTTGATTTATCGCAGCATCAGGAATATTCGGGCAAAAAACTTCAATATTTCGATCCTGAATTAAACAAGAACTATGTTCCTTATGTGGTAGAAACATCCATTGGGGTTGATAGAATGTTCCTAAGCATTATGGCAGGTGCCTATACAGAAGATGAGGTTGAAGATGCCAAAGGCAAAAAGGAAACCCGTGTAATGCTTAAGTTGCCAGCAGCTTTGGCTCCGGTTAAAATGGCAGTACTACCTTTATTAAAGAAAGCCGGTCTGCCAGAGAAAGCCCGTGAGATTGTGAATACTTTGAAGTTCGACTACAACTTACAATACGACGAGAAAGACAGTATCGGTAAGCGATACCGCCGTCAGGATGCTATCGGAACACCTTTTTGTATTACTGTTGACCACCAAACTTTGGAGGATAATACGGTTACCATCCGTTATCGCGACACGATGGAGCAGGAACGTATTGTTATAGCAGATTTAGAAAAAATACTGGAAGAAAAAGTAAGTATGAAAAACTTGTTTAAGGAGCTGGTATAATTAGTGTATAGTTCCAAGTTGAAAGTATTAAGGCAGTCCATTGGGCTGCCTTTTTTTAGCCAGGATTGTTTAAAAGACAAAACGCACGATGGCTGCAGTCTTTTTTTGCTCATATAATCTACTGTAAGACCTGTAAACTTGCTTCTTCTTTCATTTGATGTTGAGTAAAGCAAGACCCCCATATACCTTTAAATGATGCACCTTGGTCAACTTTTCGCCGATTCATCCTGCTATTTGCGTTTTCTAGCTATGGGAGTCTTTTTAAAGACTGCTTTCCACACAATATGGTATCATTATCCGATAAAGTTTTGTGGCTTTAGTTAACGCTGCTGGTGCGGGCAATAAAATAGGAATAACGCCCCAGCCCATCCACATATCATCACAAGTTACATTGGGTATCGTATTCAAATTTATTGAATTAAGCTCTACCGGAATCTTATTAAATTGGATATAACTGTTGTCATTCTTTACCGTTTTCTCTTCGTATCATGAGCAGCAACCCGATAATCCACATGAGTTAAAACGAAGCATTCCTTCCTTCATCAACTGCAATAACACACGCACACAAACTTTGCCTCCAGCGTTAAGGAACTTTTTCGCAATGTTTAATTTCATGTATCAAGTTATCGATGTTTTATGGTAGATACTCCTCATCAATATTCCCCATGCTTTTAAAAAGGTTTATTTTTGCCTGAGGGTTCAATTTCTCGAATTGATTGATCATTTGGCGGGTAGTATTTCGGAGCGTATGGTCTTCGTAAGGACATTCCTTTTTAAGCGATACGAACTGCTTTATCCGGGCATATTCCTTCATCTCATTGTTGGTGAGTAAAATCAAGGGACGAATAACTTCAATATTGCCGTCGAACATGGAAAGTTTGCCCGGAATAGAAGATATATTTCCGTGCATCAACATATTCATCATTAAGGTTTCAATGGCATCATCCAGATGGTGGCCGAAAGCCACCTTTTTAAAGCCAGTTTTTTGTGCGAAGTCGAAGAGCTCTTTTCTTCGGTTCCACGAGCATGTAAAGCAGGGTTTTTTGTCTGGTTTTTCTTCAATGCCGGCATGTGTGGTTATAACATGCAGAGTGACATGGCGCACTTCGCAAAAACGGGACAGAAATTCCCTGTCTATTTCGTAGGGCACATCATCGGTAACAATATGTATGGCATGAAGCTCGTAATCGATGGGTAAAAACTTCCTTCTTTCGGCAAGGATATCCAACAATGCCAAGGAATCCTTGCCCCCGGAAACAGCAACAAGAATTTTATCATTGCCTTCCACCATTTTATATTGGTTGATGGCTTTGCCAGACAGGTTTATGACTTTACGGAGAAAGTTTTTATCTGATTTATTCATTAAATACCAATTCGTTAATAAAATTAGCGTAATTAGCAATCAAAAAAAAATCCCGGCGCTGCATGCAGGCCGGGATTATATAATTTAATAGCGTAAAACTATTAGCTTAGTGAAAAACGCTTAAACTCAGTTACCGTTAAGCCATTGCTGGTTTCTGTAAGATATTGCTTGATAGACTTTTTGTTATCTTTAACAAAAGCTTGCTCCAGCAAAGTAGATTCTTTGTAGAATTTACCTAAACGTCCTTGTGCAATTTTATCAAGCATAGCTTCAGGCTTACCTTCTTCTTTTGCTTTCTCTCTACCAATTCTTAGTTCTTGCTCAACAATATCAGCAGGAACAGAATTTTTGTCTACACCTACGGGAGCCATAGCGGCAACTTGCATTGCTACATCTTTACCGGCCTGCTCATCAAAATCAGTCTGGTTAAAACCTACAATTACAGAAAGCTGGCTACCGGGGTGAATATAAGAAATTACTTTTTCGGCAGAAATAGTAGCATAATCTTCCACCTCGATTTTTTCACCGATAACACCAATCTGCTCGGTGATTACATCCTTAACGGTTACGCCGTTAATTTCCAGTTCAAGAATTTCTTGCTTGGTTGTAACATCGCTGTTAAGCGCTGTTTCAAGTATAGAATCAGCTAATGCAACGAAGCTTTCGTTTTTACCGACGAAGTCTGTTTCGCATTTTAAAATTAAAACAGCACCTTTTTTACCGTCAGCGCTTACCAAAGCCCTTGAAGAACCTTCTGTAGTTTCACGATCGGCACGTTTATTAGCCATTGCCTGACCTTTTTTACGGATGATTTCAACAGCAGCGTCGAAATCGCCATCAGTTTCGGTTAATGCCTTTTTACAGTCCATCATACCGGCTCCGGTCATTTTTCTGAGTTTGCTTACGTCAGCAGCTTTAATCGCCATGATAATATCTAATTTAGATGGTTAAATTATTCAGTTTTACCTTCTTCTTTTGGTTCTTCAGGTGCTTGCTTTTCAGCAACCTCAACTTTTTTAGCTGCTTTTTTTTCGGCAACCTCAACCTTTTTAGCTGCTTCTTTTTTAGCAGGTCTATCTTTTTTGGCGGCCGCCTCAGCTTCGCGGTCTACTTTTCTTTCGCTCAATCCTTCTTCAATGGCCTTAACCATGATGTCTGTGATTAATTCGATAGACTTTGTGGCGTCATCGTTAGCTGGAATTATGAAATCCAAATCGGATGGGTCAGAATTTGTATCCACCACACCGAAAACAGGAATATTCAGCTTCTTGGCCTCGCGAACCGCGATGTGCTCTTTCATTACATCGATAACGAACATGGCAGCAGGCAGACGAGTAAGGTCAGCAATACTTCCCAATGTTTTCTCTAACTTCGCTCTCTGACGAGTAATTTGTAAGCGCTCTCTTTTCGAAAGGTTTTTCCAAGCTGTTGGGTCAGCCATCATCTTATCGATGGAACCCATTTTCTTAACTGCTTTACGGATTGTAGGGAAGTTGGTAAGCATACCGCCCGACCAACGCTCAACCACGTAAGGCATGTTAATACCTTTCATTTTCTCAGCAATAATTTCTTTTGCTTGCTTTTTAGTAGCTACAAATAAAATTTTTCGTCCAGATCTTGCAATCTGTTTTAATGCGTCAGCTGCTTCTTCAATTTTAGCAACTGTTTTATGAAGATCGATAATGTGGATACCGTTGCGCTCCATAAAAATATAAGGAGCCATTGCTGGGTTCCACTTTCTTTTTAAGTGACCGAAATGTACACCGGCCTCTAATAATTCATCGAAATTTGTTCTTGCCATTTTTTCTTTTTTAATGTCGTTTACATTCTTTAAATATCAACCGCTAAGTAGCCAACTTTAGTCTGTCAGTTTATAATGTAATAAGTTAATAAAGTACACAGCGTACTTTAAACTATACAACTTTCAACTCAAGAGAGGGTCCTAGCAGTTTAGATACTAAACGCACCCGAAAAATATTAACGCTTACTAAATTGAAATTTCTTACGAGCTTTAGGCTGACCTGGTTTTTTACGCTCAACAACTCTTGCGTCGCGAGTCATAAATCCTTGTGCTTTTAAAGCTGGTTTATTTTCTTCGTCAATTTTCACTAGTGCACGCGAAATAGCCAATCTAATAGCTTCCGCCTGGCCTTTGATGCCACCGCCATATATATTCACCTTAATATCATAATTCTCAGTTACACCTAAAGTTCCTAAAGGTTGAGTTACGATATATTGTAGGATAGGTGATGGAAAGTAATCTTTAAGATCACGCTTGTTGACAGTAATTTGTCCTTTACCTTCACCCAAATAAATACGAGCCACAGCAGCTTTTCTTCTACCAATTGCGTTTATCACTTCCATACTCATTACTTATATAAGTTTAAATCAATTGTTTTTGGCTTTTGCGCTTCTTGTTTGTGTTCTGCTCCAGCATATACAAATAAATTGCTGAATAGCTGACGACCCAAACGAGTTTTTGGCAACATGCCTTTTACAGCTCTCTCTACAAGTCTCTCAGGACTTTTTGCAAACAATTGTGCAGGTGTTACATCTGTACGTCCCCCAGGAAAACCTGAGTGATAAAAGAAAGTTCTTCCTTCCCACTTGTTTCCAGTCAAACGAACCTTGTCTGCGTTGATAATAATAACATTATCTCCACAATCGACATGTGGTGTATAGTTTGGCTTGTATTTGCCGCGTAGCAATTTTGCTACTTTTGAAGCCAAACGACCTACAACCATGTCTGCCGCATCTACTACAACCCACTCTTTGTTGGCGGTTGCTTTGTTTGCCGATACTGTTTTGTAACTTAAAGTATTCACAGTCTTCTCTGTTAAAAAATTAAACTAAAAATTATTACAAAAATACAGTTTCAAACAGTGTAACAATCTAGCTTTCAAACCTATGGATACCTACTTCCCATCGAAGGTATACGCTTAAGTTGTTCAGTTATATTGTTTTAAACTGTTCGGCACGAATAATAATCGGCCGCAAAAGTACAGTTTATTTTTCTTTTAACCCAACTTTTTTTTAAAAACATGCATGAGTTTCGTGATGGAGAACAAAAAAGTAAGCCGGCTGGTTATCTTATAGTTATGAAACTTTGGTTAATGATCGCCAGGAATTGTTGCATATGTGGGTTGAAACTTCAATAATTTATTTCGATATAGCTATATTTACCTTCGAACTTAATTTTTAATAATGAGCGAACACAATAAATTTATGGCTCGTGCCATTGAACTCTCCATTAACAACGTGAATGGTGGCGGAGGTCCCTTTGGTGCGGTGATAGTAAAAGATGGGGAAATAGTTGGGGAAGGGTTCAATCAAGTATCTACGAGCAATGATCCTACTGCGCATGCCGAAGTAACGGCTATTAGAAATGCAGCCAGAAAACTGAACAGGTTTGATTTGTCGGGCTGTACCATTTATACATCATGCGAGCCTTGTCCTATGTGTCTCGGGGCGATTTATTGGGCCAGAATAGAAAAAATGTATTATGGGAACACCAAAAAGGATGCGGACAGCATTGGCTTCAATGATGATTTTATCTACCAGGAAATCGATAAACCGATGAACAAACGTCAGCTTTCTGCAATCCAGCTGATGAGAGACGATGCTTTGACCGCGTTCCGATTGTGGGATGGTAAAAACGATAAGACTGAATATTAATAGTCTAAGCGATTTGTAGTTTAGTAAGGATTGGAATGAGGTTGGGTAAAGAATATTATAGCAAGGATGCCGTAGCACTGGCAAAGGATATGTTGGGAAAGACCTTGGTCAGGAGATTTGGGGATGGGACCGAGTTGCGTGCAAAGATTACGGAGGTTGAAGCATATTGCGGAGCGGAGGATTTGGCTTGCCATGCCAGCAAGGGGAGGACCAGGCGTACCGAGGTAATGTATAAAGAAGGGGGTAGGGTTTATGTATATCTGATATATGGTATGTATTGGATGCTGAATTTCGTGAGTGGAAAGGCAGATCATCCGCAAGCGGTGTTGATAAGAAGCATTGAAAATGTTACGGGACCGGGAAGGGTAGGGAAGGTATTGCGGTTAGACAAGAGTTTTTATGGTGAAGACTTAATGAAATCTGATAGGATTTGGGTGGAGAAAGAACCGGATGTGCAATCTGTTGTTATTCGGGTTTCAAAAAGAATTGGAATTGATTATGCCGGTGAATTTTGGGCGAACAAACCGTGGCGGTTCTTTATTTAGCCATTCTGTACGAAGTGGTTAAAGACAGGTCTTTGGCCACTAAACGCTGTAGTTTCTGCTTAAGTCCATCAATGCGTCTGGTATCCGCCGGTATGGCCATGCCATTGCTCATTAGGACGGTTTGGGAGGCGAAATCAACTTTTCGTACATGGTTCAGGTTTACCATAAATTGCATGTGACACCTGTAAAACATATACGATTGGAGCATGGCTTCGTATCTTCGCAAAGGCTTGGAGGTTTCGATAGCTTTTTGGGAAGCGAAATGAAACTTTGATTTACCGTATAACGATTCTCCGCAAATAATGTCCGATATTGATACGGAAGTTATCCTATCGGAACTTTTTAATATAATTTGCTTTTGATGATGGCCTATTTTGGTATTGGTAAATAGGGTTTGGATCTTCTTGTGGTATCCTTCTTCAATCAAGCTCGAAATTACCTGATCAACGGTTACTATGAATTCGCTAATGTCTAGCGGCTTGTAAATAAAATCTATGGAAGCAAAGCGGATATCTTCCAATGCGTATTCCTGGTATGTCGACATAAATATCACCTTGTAGTCAAGGTCGGAAGTTTTTTTTATGACGTCCAAGGCGGTGCCACCAATAAGGTGAATGTTAAGGATGGCAATATGGGGCTTGGCGCGATATAGGGAGTCTACTGTATTGTTCACGGTGTCCGACAAAGCCACAATATCAATAGAGGTGAAGTTCTGAGCCAGTATTCTTTCAATCGCATCGCGCACTCTGAAATCATCATCGGCTATTAGCACCTTAACTTTCTTCATGACATCAATTCTTATAGAGTTTTACCGTTTTTTTATTTTCTGAATTAAATTCTGAATCAGGTTTTATTATTGGTATCTCAATCTTGATGAGCACCCCACTCTTATCCGCGGTGACCATGTGCTGGTCTATCATTACAAACGATGTTGGCCTTTTGGTCACTTTTTCTATTACTTGAAGTCTTTCGTTGGTAATTTGAACAGCCATAGATTCGTGTTTGACTCCATTTTCTTTGGCCATCTTCGAACCGGCAAGTCCTATGCCATTGTCTTCAATCTCAATAAGTAAATTATTTTTTTTAATCGAAAAGCGAATTTCGACCAATCCATTTTTTTCTAATGATTTTAAACCATGTTCCACCGCATTTTCAACAAAAGGTTGCGTTATCATTGGGGGAATAAGGGTGTTTTTTGGGTCTATCTCTTTGTCGAATTTTATGTTGTACGAAAAAGGTTGCACAAAGCGCAGTTGTTGAAGCTTTAAATAATAGTTTAGCATACCCGTTTCTTCCTCAAGGGTTACGTATTCCCTTTGCGAACTGCGTAATACCTGCCTCATTAACCTGGCGAAATCTGACAGGAACCTGGATGAATTCTCCATGTCATTTTCTAGTATAAAAACTTGTATTGCACTCAGTGCATTGAATATGAAATGGGGGTTCATTTGTGAACGTAACAGACGCTGTTGCATCAGGATGCTCTTGTAGCCTTCTTTTAATCTGGTCTGACGGTATATTAAAACTGTTGCTGCTATTAGTGCTATTATGAAAAAAGCAAAATATATAATCGCCTTTTTTTGTTGCGAAATTAATTCCTTTTGTAAGTTGGTTTCGCTATGTAATTGCTGAATTTGCGATTTGGCCCTGTCGGCTTCGTTTTTAGCCGTCATTACTTCAATATGCCTAAGGTTTTCTTCGTTAAAGATACTGTCTTTGTATGCTTGGGATATTTTTAGGTAGGCAAGTGATGCTTTAAGGTTATTGACTTTCTCGTATGCATCTGCCAAGAGCCTTGCGCAAATTTCAATCTGGTATTTTGAGCCAATGTCTTCTGCAATAGCAAGTCCTTCTTTAAGGTTTGTAATTGCATTGTCGTAATCATATACCTGCAGGTACGTCTCCCCTAATATGGTATAGCTCGATGAAACATTTATTCGGTCTCGTGTTTTTTCGTTTAAAACTAAAGCCCGTTTTAAATATTTTAGTGCTTGCGTATAGTCTTTTTTTAGCCGATAGGTATCTCCAATGCTGTTGTAACAAATGGCTTGCCCCACTTCTGAGTCAATTTGGGTGTTGTAATCTAGTGATTGATAAAAATATACCAGTGCAGAATCCAGTTGACCCAGGTTTTTTAGCGCCTCACCAATATTGTTGGCATTAATGGCTTGTCCCAGCACATTGCCTCTCACTTCTGCTATTTCAAACGACTTTTTAAAATATTGCATTGCGGCACGGAACCTGGCAAGTCCTAAATAAACGTTTCCTACTCCGTTATAGGCAATACCCACCTGAAAAGAATCATTTATCGATTCCGCTATCTCCAATGCCTGCATGTGCAATTCCATGGCTTGGCTATTTTCGTCAACCCTCCTGTAAATAACAGCTGCCATGTTAAGGTAATTGGACAAAAGCGATTGGTCATTTATCTCTTTGCCCAGATCCAAAGCTTTGGTTGCATACTGAATTGCAATACCGTACTCTGATCTGTTCCGGTGTCTTTTGCTGACCAGATGATAGATGTTGGAGAGCGGTACCTTAAAATTATTTTTTAAGGCAATGTCTTCTGCTTCTTTCAGGTATTCGTCAAATGCTGTGGCGGTAGTAATGTTATTGTTGTAATAAGTCTGAGACTGGTTTATCAAGTTGGCGACTACAATGGAATCTGTTTCTCTTATCGACAAAGGTACTTCCTCAAGTATTATTTCTTGAATGTCGCTGTTTTTGCTGGTACATGCAGCCAAAACAAACAATAGTAGCCATATGTGGGAGAGCTTGATCAAGAGAATATAATGTTTTTGCTAAATGTATTAAAATATACTCACAACCAATGGGTTGAGCCGTGCACTTTTATTAACGAGTTATTAACAGGAATATGGCGGGAATGGAAAAAGCTTCAAGGAAAGCCCCGTGTTAGCGAGGCTTATAGTTCTTGTTGTTCTCAATTAGTTTTTGAGCGCCATTATTCGGCTAATGTATTTGCCAAGTATATCAAACTCAATGTTAATTATGCTGCCCTCCTCGATTTGATGAAAATTTGTAAAGTCGTGTGTGTATGGAATTATAGCCACAGAGAACCTGTCGTCTTTGCTATTGACTACCGTTAAGCTAACTCCGTTTACGGTTACAGAACCTTTTTCCACCGTCATATAGCCTTGGGCAGCTTTTTCTTTGTTAATATCGTACTGGAAGGTGTAATACCAGCTTCCGTCTGCTTCCTTTACCTCAATGCATTTGGCGGTTTGATCTACATGGCCTTGTACAATGTGCCCGTCCAAACGGCCGTTCATGATCATGCTTCTCTCCAGGTTAACTTTGTCGCCA
Organism: Saccharicrinis sp. GN24d3; assembly: GCF_052400645.1. Taxonomy (NCBI): domain Bacteria; kingdom Pseudomonadati; phylum Bacteroidota; class Bacteroidia; order Marinilabiliales; family Marinilabiliaceae; genus Saccharicrinis; species Saccharicrinis sp. GN24d3. Next base: position 70,499 of record NZ_JBQTGI010000006.1, on the reverse strand, counting down.
ATTTTCAATACACCTAAGTTCGACTTGTCAAGTGTTTCCTGAATTGCAGTTACCGTATAGGTTTTATCGGTTTTTTTTACCACAGTTAAGCAAACTCCGTTGTGAGCAATGCTCTGATCGATTTTTAACTCATCCACAAACGAACATTCCATGGTAATATGTAAGTTGCTTTGTTCTTTTTCCAGGCCAACAATGACTGCCGCCTCTTCAACAATTCCTGAAAACATATCTTTAATTTTTTAAGTTTTATCTAAACGGTGCAAAATTAATACTATTTACCGAATTATACATGTACCTAAAAAAGGTGACATCATTTTGGCATGAATTCCAAGATTGTCAAACTGTTTATAGCGAAGGAATAGGTATGTCTTTGCAAGCGTTCCAAGATATTTTGACCGGTAAAGATTAAACGAATGGGTATTTTTTGTTTCTTTGATGTTTATATGTAAATCAAAGCTGTAGGTCATGAGCATTACTGTTAAAACCACTTATTTAGGAAACCTGAGGACGGAAAACACGCATCTTCAGTCGGGGGCTAAAATAATTACCGATGCCCCAACGGACAATAGGGGAAAGGGCGAAGCTTTTTCTCCAACCGACCTGTTGGCAACTTCACTGGGTAATTGTATCATGACTATTATGGGCATTAAGGCCATGGATAACAATATTGATATTGAAGGAACGCAGTTGGAAATTACAAAAATAATGGCCGCGGATCCGCGCAGGGTTGCAGAGGTTGTTTTAAATTTTAAATTTCCCGATAAAGGTTATAGTGACGAACAGAAACAACTTATTGAAAGTGTGGCAGGAAAAAGTCCGGTGCCTTTAAGTGTTCATGCCGATCTTAAACAAACCATAAAATTTAATTGGTAGATAGTTGATATGATTTTAGTAACAGGAGGTACTGGTTTAGTTGGGGCGCACTTATTATATCATTTGTTGGTGGATGGTGAACAAGTTCGGGCTTTAAAACGAATCACTTCAGATGTTGAAAAGACCCGATTTGTATTTAATTTTTATGGGGAGTCTGGAAAAAAACTATTCCATAAAATAGAATGGATAGATGGCGATCTTCTGGACTATGAATCATTAGAAACGGCTTTAGACAATATTGAGGTAGTCTATCATACCGGAGCGCTGGTTTCTTTTAATCCTTCGTTAAAGGATGAGATGATGGATGTAAATGAGGAAGGTACGGCAAATCTTGTTAATATTTGTGTGGATAAAAACATAAAGAAATTCTGCTTTGTAAGCTCCGTGGCCACATTGGGAAACTCCAAAAATGGGGAAATGATCGATGAATTTTCCTATTGGCAGGGAGGTAGAGACCATTCTGCCTATAGCATAAGTAAATTTAGGGCCGAGATGGAGGTGTGGAGAGCCACCAAAGAAGGATTAAATGCCATCATTGTAAACCCGTCGGTAATTATTGGCCCCGGCGACTGGGGACAGGGGAGCCCTAAAATTATAAAAACCGTTTATGAGGGGTTGAACTTTTATACACCCGGCGGTACCGGGTTTGTTGATGTGAGAGATGTGGCTGATGCAATGATTAAACTGATAAAGAGCGACGTAAATAACGAACGTTTTATTTTAAATGGGGCTAATTTGTCTTACCGGTCATTCTTTGAGCAAGTGGCAGATGGACTGCAGGTTAAGTTGCCGAGGTTTAAAGCCGGTAAGCGGTTGATTGGGTGGGCCTGGAAGTTTGAAAAGGCAAGAAACATACTGTTTGGCTCCGAACCATTGATTACCAGGGATTCTGCCCGAACATCTTTAAAAACTACCAGATATTCCGGGAAAATGATTTCGGACTGCGTCGCTTTTGAATATACGCCAATGGAGGATACCATTAAGGAAACCACACAGTACTTTCTGGATACAAACGTTTAATTAAATACTTTGCGCAAATCATAAAAAACCTCGATTCTACTTCTTCACCTTAGAAACACCTCCGGAAACGATAAACTTCATAACCTCTGCCGAGTTAGCCTCGATAGGTGTTATTTGTTTTTTGGGAACAACATACAGGTCTCCAAGCATTCCGTATGAGCTGGGGAGATAGACGCCAACCATTTCGTTTACCCCTAGCTCCTCAAGTTTTGTATTGGTGATAAATCCGAAACGATTTAATATCCCTGCTTCGTCCAATTTAACAATTACGGGTTGATTAAATTTCTTCTCCCCGCCTACAAAGGCAGACAATAAATCTTTAACCGAAGTATATATCATTTTAACCAGTGGGGCTTTTTTCATCATTCTGTCGTAAGCAACCGAGATGGGGGATGAAATCATACGCTGCCCGATGTATCCTATAAGTGTCAGAAGGATCAATATCAAGGCTAATCCCACTCCTGGGAAATTGTATTTGGCTAAAAAGCCTTTTTGGAAAAATTCACGGTCCATCAGCAATCCGTCTATCCATACAATAGCAATAACTATAACATAAATGGTCACCGCCAAAGGAACTACATAAAGAATTCCCTGAAGAAAATATCGTATCAGCTTTTTCATTAATTAAATATCAAAATGTATGTGTCAGGACAAAAGATAATATCCGTGCTAATTTGTATTATAAGTTGGCCAGTTCCTCCTTTTGCTTTTTGGTCAGCTTTGAAACTACCAGGTCGTATGAGTGATCAATCAGTTCTTTTACAAAATCTGGTTTCAAACTGCCGTCCATTTCTAAAGTGTTCCAGTGTTGTTTGTTCATGTGGTAACCGGGGTTGATGGACTCATATTCCTCGCGAAGTGCTATGGCTTTTCCCGGGTTGCACTTTAGGTTGATAGATAAATCCCCCTCTAAATTTCCAAGCGCGTACATCTTGCCCATCACTTTAAACACCAAAGTAACTTCATCAAAAGGCAGTTCCTCGGTGGTGCCTTTTTTCGACATGCAGTATTCTCGTATTTCTTCTATGTTCATGGTTGACTAAATTTTCATAGGTTGACTCAAATATAAAAAAATAAGCTTCTCACTATGATATTTTAATGAAAATAACGGCGGATACGGTGTGTGAAAAATGTGAAACAAAATATTTTAGCTATTGGCCATTAACAGATCCATTTTCCGTCGAAACTGAATATTAGGTAATGTAATTTTGAAAAGGGAGAAATCGCGATATCTCTTATTTATTCAACTTCGCGATCGACCCGCTCAAAATGAACATGGCGCTAGTTTACAGGTGGATAAAACGCTTCTTCAATGTGATTTATCTTCCAGGTTTTATTTTCAGGTATCACAGAAACCACATCAAACCTTACTTCTAAATCAATGTCGTTTTCCATAATGTATGCTTCCGTGGCATCCACTAAGAAACGGATTTTAGAATTTGTTATGGACTCTTCGGGGTGTTCCCACTCTTCAGTTGAACGGGTTTTGATTTCGGCTATAATCAAGAGTTCATCTTTTTGGGCTATCAAATCAATTTCTTTGTGTTTATAACGCCAGTTTTGCGCCAATATTTTGTAGCCATTGCTGGCTAAGTAATGAGCAGCAATCTGTTCCCCTTCTTTCCCTAATTCGTTATGTTCGGCCATGGTTTTTGTTTATTAAAATACAATTTATTTACATTTACAACAATTTATACAGAGGCACAGGACACAAGGTTTTTAGACGGAGATCAAACTTGCTTCACTTTCCGTTACGTTCAATTCTACCTCATCACCAAAAATTAAAGGATAATTGGTTTCAATATGACCCGAAGGAAAATTAAAAGCCACGGGATAATTATATTCTGACACACTTTTATAAATAATTTCCTCAATAGTTTCGCCAAAGGGTGTTTCATTGTCCTTCATTTCGGTAAACTGACCTACTATTAATCCGGACAGCTTCTCAAGAACCCCTCCCAACTTAAGGTTAAACATGGTTCTATCCAAATGATATAAATATTCGGACAAATCCTCTATAAAAAGAACTTTACCCCTTGGATCAAAATCGAGTTGTGTACCTCGCAGCGCATGAATGATTGACAAATTACCTCCCACCAAGACTCCTTTGGCAACGCCTAACCTATTGTATGGATGAGGGTTAATCATGTATTGAGGTGTTTCGCCTTCTAAAAAAGAAAACAATATTTCAACATCTGCAGATGTCTCCGTGTAATTCAGAAAACTTTTTGTCATTGGTCCATGGATGGAGGCCAGTCCATTCTTTTGAAAGGCAGCATGTAAAACCGTGATGTCGCTAAAACCTATAAGCCACTTTGGATTTTCCTTAATTTGGGTAAAGTCTAACTCACTCACATACCTGATTGTCCCATAGCCACCCCTTGTGCATAAAATGGCCTTTACCTCATCATCATCCATCATTTGCTGCAAATCATTTTTACGGTTTTCATCTGTCGCAGAAAAATTAAAATGATGATTGTTGATGTGTGCGCCAAGTTTAGTTTTGTAGCCCATCTGTTCAATTCTGAGGCAAGCTTGTTCCACTGTGCTAAAATCGATTCTGCCTGCAGGTGCCACAATGCCAATAGTATCACCTTTTTTTAAAGAAGGAGGATGTATCATTTTTTTTAGACTTTTAGATGTTAGATTGGAGATAATAAAATATTTAATCCCCCTCTTAAAAACCAAAAATAGTAAAAACAACCCGTTTTTATCACATAGAAACTAATTCGTGTAAATTCGTGTAAAATCGTGGTCAAAACCTTATCTTTGCGCAATAATGTCTGATTTAGATTAATCCGTGCTTTGTTTTGGCCGGATTTTTATTTTTATTATGCAATAAGCGCTTTAAGAAATGGATAATTTTAAAAGAACACTGATTACAACTGCTTTACCCTACGCAAACGGACCTGTGCATATTGGTCACCTGGCCGGAGTTTATGTCCCTGCTGACATCTATGCCAGATATTTACGAATGAAAGGTGAGGATGTATTGCTGATAGGCGGCAGTGATGAGCATGGTGTGCCTATTACGCTTAAAGCCAAAAACGAAGGTGTGACACCACAGGATATTGTAGACCGGTATCACGGTATCATTAAAAAATCCTTTGAGGATTTTGGGGTAACCTTTGATGTGTATTCCAGAACCACATCGGATACCCATTACGAAACGGCTTCTGACTTCTTTAAGACTTTGTACGACAAAGGTGAGTTTATCGAAAAAGAATCAGATCAGTACTACGACGAAGAGGCCAAACAATTTTTAGCGGACAGATATATTACGGGAACTTGCCCTAGCTGTGGTAACGACGGTGCCTATGGCGATCAGTGTGAAAGTTGTGGGAGCTCGTTAAATGCCACAGACCTTAAAAACCCTGTATCGGTTATTTCGGGAAGTGTGCCGGTGGTCAGAAAAACCAAGCACTGGTATTTGCCGTTGGATAAACACGAGCCGTTCCTAAAGAAATGGATTTTAGAGGATCACAAAGAATGGAAAGCCAATGTGTACGGACAGTGTAAATCGTGGATTGACCATGGGTTGCAGCCCCGTGCGGTGAGCCGTGATTTGGACTGGGGTGTTCCGGTCCCTTTAGAGGGAGCTGATGGCAAAGTGCTTTATGTTTGGTTTGATGCACCTATCGGATATATTTCGGCCACCAAAGAGTTGACCCCTGAATGGGAAAAATACTGGAAAGATCCGGAAAGTCGACTGCTTCACTTTATTGGTAAAGACAATATTGTATTTCACTGTATTGTTTTTCCATCCATGCTTAAAGCTGAAGGTTCGTATAATTTACCTGAGAATGTTCCTGCCAATGAGTTTCTAAATCTTGAAGGGGATAAGATTTCGACCTCACGCAATTGGGCCGTTTGGTTGCACGAGTATTTAGAGGATTTTAAAGACCAGCAAGATGTGCTGCGATATACCCTTTGCGCCAATGCGCCCGAAACCAAAGACAACGACTTTACCTGGAAAGATTTTCAGGCTCGTAACAACAATGAGTTGGTTGCCATACTCGGAAACTTTGTGAACAGGGCCATCGTGCTAACCCATAAGTATTACGAAGGTAAGGTTCCTGCCATGGGTAGCGCCGTCGATGATTTTGATAAGGAAACATTATCTCAGATTGATGTAATCGTTAAAAAAGTTCAAACGAGCTTAGATCATTTCCGTTTCCGTGAGGCGGTGAAGGAAATGATGAACCTGGCCCGCCTTGGAAATAAATACCTGGCAGATACTGAGCCTTGGAAAGTAATAAAAACGGATGAGGAACGCGTAAAGACTATTATGCACATCTCACTTCAAATAACTGCAAACCTTTCTGTTTTAATGGAGCCTTTCTTGCCATTTAGTGCGGTTAAGTTGCAAACCATGCTAAACCTGTTTGGTGTTAACTGGGAAGATTTGGGTAGAACAGATTTATTAGCTGAAGGACACGAAGTAAATAAGCCAGAACTGTTATTTGCCAAGATCGAAGACGAAACTATCCAAAAACAATTGGATAAGCTGGAAGCTACTAAAACAGCCAACGAAGCCGCTGCCAAAACTGTTGAGCCGGCTAAGGAAAACATCAGCTTTGATGATTTTACAAAAATGGATATTCGTATCGGAACCATTTTAAGTGCCGAGAAGGTAGCCAAAACCAAAAAACTTTTAAAACTTGAAATAGATACAGGAATCGACAAAAGAACTGTGGTTTCAGGTATTGCCGAGTTTTTTAACCCTGAGGATATTATTGGCAAACAAGTGAATATCTTGGTCAACCTGGCTCCCAGGAAGATTAGGGGAATAGAATCTCAGGGTATGATATTGATGGCTGAAGATGCGGATGGCAAGTTGGTGTTTATTCAACCAGGACAAGAGGTTAAGCCAGGTTCTGGCGTAAGGTAATAAAGGTGCCCCCTGTAGTAAATAGGCATGAGTTATTTATAGTGAATAAAACGCAGCTAAAAACGTGAGATTTAACACCGTTTAACTTTTTTTTGTATCGCTTCACGCTAATATGACCTACATTTGTAATGTAGATTTTTTTTCATAGATTTAGATTTGGTTAACAAAGCTGATTTTAAGGGTAAAGGATAGATGTTTCCATCTATCCTTTTTTTTATGCCTGAATTTTCTTACGCAGCAACTATTCCTTGCATGTGCGGACTCCGTATTGATATATGACAGGAAGCGTTGTTTATATTCTGACAAAGTGGTTTGAACGAATAAATTGGGCCACTCTTTGCCTACTCTTTAAGTTTTTGAGTTTTCTTTCTGTCCTTGTGGCTTCCGACCTTGTGCTAAACTCTTTGTAGGCAAACAAAACCCAAGGTGCATATCTTCGTGTTGAAATTACTTTTCCGCCATTGTGTTTCAACAGCCGGGAACTTAAATCCTCTGTCTGACCGTAATAATACTTGTCAAACTTCTGTGAATGCAATATGTAAGTACAATATTTCATAAACAAAAAAGCGCCCAGGATGGAAGCTCCCGAACGCCTTAGTTTTCAATGTGGAGAATATCGGAATCGAATCCCGAAAATTCCAAAACTTTTGGTTTTGATGTATTTTCGAGGATCCTCGAATTTACAGGAAAACACGGTTTTCGTAAATTCGGGACCGCCGACCTTTTGACTAACCGTTATAAGGTATGTCACCGCAAACGCTATACTTAAATTGAGTTGCGATAAAGCAATGTGCCAAAAGCTATGTTATAACAAAGTGGTTTGAACGAATAAATTGGGCCACTCTTTGCCTACTCTTTAAGTTTTTGAGTTTTCTTTCTGTCCTTGTGGCTTCCGACCT
>NZ_JBQTGI010000006.1:0-62721 GCF_052400645.1 Saccharicrinis sp. GN24d3 | reverse complement strand
ATTTCATAAACAAAAAAGCGCCCAGGATGGAAGCTCCCGAACGCCTTAGTTTTCAATGTGGAGAATATCGGAATCGAACCGATGACCTCTTGACTGCCAGTCAAACGCTCTAGCCAACTGAGCTAATCCCCCAAAATATTTTTACAACTTCATAACAATGTATTACGGGATTAGCGAAGTTGCCTGTCCCGATTGCTATCGGGAAGCTAATCCCCTTAATTGCGATGCAAATATAGTATTTTTTTAAATTGCCCAAATAAAAACAATAAATTTTCATGAATTTATTCAAGATGTAAAGTTAACGTGATTAGTCATATTGCGTCAATTTGAGTGAAATACGGTTTTTATGCTGAAAAAAAGAAATAAAAAAATGGGAGTTTTATAATAAAGTTCTATTTTTATGCACTCAAAAAAACAAATCGTATTACTTAGGATTAAAAATAATTGATTAACCACATAAAATGGTTATCTTTAGGCACCAAAATTTAATTTTATTATGGAAGTAAAAAAGTCTCCAAAAGCAGATCTTGAAACCAAAAAGCCGGTTTTCATGCAGATCGGTTTGGTAGTAGTTTTGGCTATTGTCCTTATCGCCTTTGAATGGTCTACAACAGATGTGGACGCCAGTCAGTTCGATATGATGGATGATGTTCAAGCGGAGGAGGAAATCGTTCCGATTACCAGACAAGAGGAAGTTAAACCACCACCACCACCACCACCACCGAAGGTAACCGATGTATTAAACATCGTGGATGATGATGTTGAGCTTGAAGAAGAACTTGACATTGAGGATACCGAGATTGATGAAGATACGGAAGTGGAATTCGATGTCTCACTGGAAGAAGAGGAAACAGATGATGCACCTGTGTTCTTTATTGTGGAAGAAATGCCGCAATTCCCGGGAGGTGACACAGAATTGAGGAAGTACATTGCCCAATCTGTTAAATATCCGGTAATTGCCCAGGAAAATGGTATTCAAGGACGTGTGTACGTGCAGTTTGTGGTTGGAACAGACGGTGCGGTTACTCAGGTAAAAGTAGCACGCGGGGTTGATCCTAACCTTGACAAAGAAGCCATCCGGGTGGTTCAGTCCATGCCTAAGTGGAAACCAGGAAAACAGCGTGGTAAGGCTGTGAAAGTTTCTTATACGGTACCTATCAATTTTGTGCTGCAATAAAATAATATTGATTGAATATTTCAAGAGGCATCTTTGGGTGCCTCTTTTTTTTGCTCAAAACTTAGCGATGGTCATGTCTGCAAAAAAGCGTACCTTTGTGCGTTTTAAAAATTACGATAAAGTTGTATTGTTTTAATGGGAGAACAAATATCCACACATAAGGAATTAGAAAAAGTTATTTTGGTTGGGCTTAGGACTCCGGGGATTTCAGAAGCCTTATTGACCGAATATCTGGATGAGCTAGCCTTTTTGGCAGAGACCGCCGGAGGAATACCGGTAAAGAGATATATGCAAAGTTTACCTATGCCTGACAACCGAACATTTGTGGGTAAAGGTAAATTAGACGAGGTGATGGAAGGTGTTAAAGTGTATGAGGTAGACTGTGTAATATTCGACGATGAGTTGAGTCCTTCCCAGCTAAGAAATCTTGAAGGATTGTTAAAGGTCAGAATACTGGACAGAACTAACCTGATATTGGATATTTTTGCCAAAAACGCAAAAACAGCCGCCGCAAAAACACAAGTGGAACTGGCGCAGTATCAGTACCTGTTGCCAAGGTTGACAAGAATGTGGACACACCTTCAGAAACAAAGAGGTGGTATGGGTATGCGCGGCCCCGGTGAAAAGGAAATAGAAACCGACCGTAGGATTATTCGGGATAAAATATCGAAGTTAAAGCAAGACCTGGTAAAGATAGACAAGCAAAAGTCGACCCAAAGAAAAAACAGGGGGAAGATGGTACGTGTGGCTTTGGTAGGTTATACCAATGTAGGTAAGTCAACGTTGATGAATACCATTAGTAAATCGACTGTTTTGGCAGAAAATAAATTATTTGCCACGCTGGATACCACAGTGCGTAAGGTTGTTGTAGGAAACCTGCCTTTTCTAGTAGCTGATACCGTAGGTTTTATTCGCAAGCTGCCTCACCATTTGGTAGATTCCTTTAAATCGACCCTGGATGAAGTGCGGGAAGCGGATATATTGGTGCATGTGGTAGATATATCTCATGGTGGCTTTGAACAGCAAATAGACATTGTAAACCAGACTTTGCAAGAGCTGGATAAAACGGAGAAAAAAATGATCATGGTCTTTAACAAGATTGATGCTTTCTCATATACGCCTAAAGACGAGGACGATTTGACCCCTAAGATACAGGTTAACTACTCGCTGGAAGATTTAAAGAAGAGTTGGATGGCAAAAGGGTTGGATACCGTATTTATTTCTGCGAAGAATAAGGAAAACTTGAACGATTTTAAGGAGATTATTTATAATGAGGTGAGGAAAATACATACGGCGCGATTCCCATATAACGATTTTTTATACCCAAATATCAATTTTGATGATTTGGAGATGACCGGGGAAGGGTAAGGTTTAACCATATTTTTTCAACGAATAAGCAGTTTGATTAAAACGGTTCCTTTCCTGATAGTGCTTTTTTGAGAAGCGGGAACCCTGATTTCTTGTTGTAAATCCGAATTTCCTTGTAAACAAAAAGAACTACCTTAAAATTAAATCAAGGTAGTTCAAAATTTTTAATGTTACTTTTTAATTTACTTAATAAGCAGGATCCTGAAACAATACGCCAGGTTGAAGATCGACCTGATCTTGCGGCAATGGCCAATATTCATTCTTATTTTCCACAAATGCAGCACCTGCAAGCCAAGGTATTCTGCCGTTTGCAGTTTCATTTGCCAGATAGCTGTTCATAACCTGACCAACAATGCCCCAGCGACGCAAGTCAAAGAAGCGCAATCCCTCTAAGGCAAATTCCAGGCGGGTTTCAAATTGAACTGCTTTTCGGGCATAATCTTGCGAAGGAAATGAAGGATATAAACCTAACATATAGTTAGCTGCAGGTTGGGTTTCATCAATAACCAAATCTACATCTGAACCAAAAGTATCATTCATCACTTTCCCCATAAGTATATCATCTGCAGCCCTCGATCTAATTTGATTAATCAAATCCCTGGCTACGTCCAATTGATTTTGCTCTACAGCTACTTCAGCCCTCCAAATAATCACATGCCCTAGGCGGAGTGCTCTATAATTATTGCCATTTACACCACGAGCCCAGTAACCTGTTGTAGATGATATGATCCCTTTATTTCGTTTATACCACAATACTTTTTTATTCAAGAAAGGCCCCATGGCAGCTTGATTTGACATCCAGTTACTTCCCCACATTGGTCCCCAATCCAAGAATGGCACACCTCTGCGTGCAATGGTCCAGTCAACCCTGGGGTCAAGTAAATGATTGGTTGGAGTAAAAGGTTCATTAAAAGCAACACCATAGTCCTCTAACAGTAGGTTATCGTTGTAGGTATCCAACATTGGCAAACCATCAGCACCTACTTTGTATGCATTAAAAAGGTCAAAGGTAGGCGCACTATACGAATACCCTAAGCCAACAATAGGACCAACGGGGTAAAGTGTCTGGTGATCGATACCGGAGTTGTGCACCCCTGCACCATCGTTTACGGAATATTGAATCTCAAAAATACTTTCGCCGTTGTTTTGATAGTCTTCATCGAAGTTATTATAGAAATGATCCTCTAGCTGAAAAGAACCATTATCAATAATGTCATCTAATAATGGTGCAGCCTCCGACCATTCTTCCTGAAACATATGGACTCTTGCTAATAAAGCCTTAGCTGCCCATTGAGAAGCTCTCCCTTTTTCTGTTAAATCAGTTTCAAGATCCGGAATGGCAGCCTCTAAATCCGCTTCAATATGATCCCATACTTCAACATCATTCTTTACATTAATGGGATCATCATTTTCGGTAATATATGGGATGTTCTTAAACTTTAACCGAAGCTGATAATAAAACCAGGCACGCAAGAACTTGGCTTGTGCTGCTATGTTACTGGCTTTTGAGGCCTCAATATTATCGCTTGCTAAAGAGAGAATACGTAAAACATCGTTTGCACGTGCTATTCCTTCATAATGTACACCCCAACATTCTTTGGTCCAAAGATTAGTTGTTTGTACCTGGAACATTTCGACATCGGTAATCCCAGACCAGCCACCTGGATTGTCTCCACGGTGTATGTCATCTGATGCTACATCTCCCCATATCCAATTCATTGGCGAAGCACCACCTGTACTGCCTGATGGACTTTCTCCCTGCATATAACCATCTACTGCGGCATAGGTTGCAATCAGAAGGGTTTCAATCCCTTCCTCGTTTGTTAAGATACTTTCATTAACCGTTCCCACAGGTTCTTCGGTGAGGAAGTCATCACATCCTCCTAGGGGTAAAATAGCCACAATGCATATCAGGGCTAAAAACAATATATTATATTTTCTTATTATATGTTTCATTGCTACGAATTTTTAGAATTATAATGTAATATCAATACCAAACATGAATTGTCTTGATACAGGCCATGATCCGATGTCAACACCCATGTTTATCTCATCTCCATTACCCGGGATTACTTCTGGGTCAAGACCTGAGTAACCAGTAATAGTAAATAGATTGGCCCCCATCACATATAAACGTACATTTTGAAGCTTGATCTTTTCTGTAATCGTTTTTGGCAATGTGTAACCTAATTGAACATTTTGAAGACGTAAAAAAGAGCCGTCTTCGATATAAAGCGTAGAGGCATTTTGATCAAAAAGGTTATCCTTTCCAGATGCCTTTGGCATAGTTGCCTTACTGTTATCACCATTCAAATACGGACTTCCCCATGAGTTAAACAATCGTTCCTTAGAGTTAGGAGCCAAGAATAAGCCATACTTCACATAACGATTTGTGTAATTAACCAGGTCATTACCCACACTAGCATAAAGGGAGGCGGAAAAATCAAAGTTCTTGTAATTCATCCCCAATCGCAAACTGGTGGTAAAATCCGGGTGTGGACTACCTATGTATGTGCGATCGGCAGCAGTAATCTGTCCATCAGGGATAGGATTGCCATTTGCATCCGTAGCACCAGCAATATCTCTTACTATCAGGTTTCCTGGTTCATTATAGGTTCCATTTACAGGATGGGCATCGGCCTCAGCCTGAGTCTGGAAGATACCATCAATAATATAACCATAGTACTCTGGGAATGCGCGTCCTGGCTCAGTTCTGGTGTAAATTTGCCCTCTTAAGTCAGTACCCTGAATAAATTCATCCTCATTGCCCGATAATTTCTCTACTTCATTTTTATAATGAGAAACAGTGGCCGTAGCATTAAAACTTAAATCTTCGTTTACAATTTTATTATATCCCAATGTGATATCAAGTCCTGTATTCTTCATGGTTCCGATATTCACAGATGGGGCAGTTGCAGAACCAGCAACTAATGGGATTGCAATAGGGAATAACATATCTTCCGTTTTTTTCTGCCATATATCAATGGAGAAATCCAATCCACCCATAAATGTGGCATCAAATGCAATGTTGCTTGAGGTGGTAGTTTCCCATTTAGCGTCAGGATTACCTATAGCCGATAATTGATATCCCTGACTAATAATGTTATCCTCACCACTTATTGCGTAATAAGAATTACCCGGGTTTGAGCTATAACTGGAATAGCTATTATAGTTACCAATTTGGTCGTTACCGGACTGCCCCCAACTTGCTCTAAACTTTAAGTAGTCCAACCATCCTTCGGTTCCATCCAAAAAAGCTTCTTCGGAGAGGACCCAACCAGCAGCAATCGCGGGAAATATACCATATCGATTATTCTCACCAAAGCGTGAAGATCCATCCCTACGAAGAGTAAAATCAAAGAGATATTTGTGATTGTATGTATAGTGCAATCGTCCAAAGGCAGAAAATAATGTCCATGCATATCCCGTACCTTCGTTCAATTGTGATTGTGCACCAGCATCCAATACTAAAAAGTTAGGATCTACTGAGAAGTAGTCTTGTCTGGAGGCAGTCATATCCCGATATGTTTTCTTGGTAGCCTCAACTCCTAATAAAACATCAAAACTGTGTGCACCAATTGTTTTTTCATAAGTTAAAGTATTAGTCCAGTTCCATAGTGTATTATTTCTGCTTGATTCCGACAGTGTAGTCATATCAACCCCTTGAATAAACTCAGGTTCCGGAAATCGCGGATTAAATACATTGGTAAGCTGAACATCATAACCTAATAAAGATTTGTATTTTAAGTCTTTAATCGGCTGTAATTCAACATAAAAGTTACCGGTAACACTATAATCTTTGATTTTGTCATCAGAATTCCGATCTAAATCAGCTAAAGGATTTTGCCATACGCCAATATCGCCAACAACTGAACCGGCATAATTTCCAGCAACGTCTCTAATGGGAACAAGAGGACTGGCCATATAGGTTCTGTTTATCAAATTCTCGCGATAGTTATTGGATTGATAACCATTCTTTTGACCGTATGTTGCTCCTAACCTCTGGCCAATAGTTAACCAATCGGTTAATTTTGTGTCGATATTTGACCTGATACTTAGGCGTTGAAAAGAAGTATATTTCAAAATACCTTCTTCTTCTAAATAACTTGCTGCAAATGCGTATTTGGTTTTTTCTGAACCTCCCGTTACTGAAAGGTTGAAATCCTGAATCGACCCATTTTGATATATAGCATCCATCCAATCTGTACCATTGGGATTTGAGCGTGTTATTGGATAGTTATTCTGGTCGTATAATGATAAGTCAGCACTGGCATCCCCTGCACTAGCTCCATTGGGGAATAAATAATAGTTTAACACAGGAGCATTTCCACTTCCAAAGTGCGTATCGGAAGGAGTTAATCCGTCATTCTGCATTTCCAACCATTTTAACTCACCTAGGAGCTGAGGATTAGTCATTACATCAAACTTGGAATCCGGGGCGCTAAAACCAGAACGAACACTAATCTCCATTTTAGGTGCCTGATTTATACGACCACCCTTTGTGGTTACAAGAATTACTCCACTAGCACCTCGCGAACCATATATAGCTGTTGAGGAGGCGTCTTTAAGAACTTCAACAGATTCAATTTGGTTCGGAGCTGGAGGATTAGCTCCAACAACACCATCGACTACCCATAATGGTTGGTTGTTATTGATGGTACCCATACCACGGATGCGGATGTCTGCTTCGGCTCCTGGTGTAGCAGAGCGAATAACGCGAATACCGGATGTACTACCCTGCAGCGCCTTGGTTACATCAGCGACAGGCTGCTCTTTTAGGTATTCATTGTTAACGGATGATACTGCTCCGGTTAAATCACTCTTTTTCCTTGTTCCATAGCCAATGGCCACCACTTCCTCAAGACCAATGGCATCTGCGACCATTACAACATTAATTGTTGATCTGTCACCAACAACTATTTCCTGTGCCACCATTCCAATAAAAGAGAAAACAAGTGTATTATCAGAGTTAAGGCCTGAGATAGAATAGTTACCATTTATATCTGTAATAGCACCGTTGGTTGTGCCTTTCACTACTACCGTCACCCCAGGTAAAGGCTGACCTGTATCATCGGTTACTTTTCCGGTAATTATTCCTTGATCCTGGGCAAACAATGTATAATTTGAAAGCTCTGAATTGGTTAATAAAATAAAACGATCTTTAACTTTATAATCGACCTCACTATCTCTAAAAAGCGCGTCTAATACATCGGTTACTTTTTTATTCATTAACTTTAACGATACTTCTCTTTTTACGTCAACAATCTTCTCGCTGTACATAAAATAAAATTCACTTTGCTGTTCGATATGATGCAAAACTTCTTTTACTGAAGTGTTCTGCATATCTACCGTAAGAACCGTTGTTTGCGAATATGAATCAGCAGCAAATACGCTAACTACTGAAAATAGGAATAAAAAGATAGTAAGGTTCATAATCCTGGCTGTTTTTTGTAGTCTGGGTATAATCCGTTCCCAGAAGAAACATTCATTTTTTTTCATACTTTTGTATTGTTAAGATTAGTAACTGCCCTGCAGTCGCATGCAGGGTAACTTAATTTAGCACAGGGAGATGTTGGCGCATTTCCCTGTGCATTTTTGCTGATTTTAATGGAATTTAGATCTAAGGTTTTACTTCATATGCAATCGTGTTTAGTTAGAACAAGTTTTTATCATCTTTTCAGGATTTGGATACGTTGTTTGGAATAGGTGCCATTAGCTAATTTTTTTCTGGGATGTATTTTGTATTCTATCGGAGTTATTTCAGTCATTAAATCAAGAATTAAAAAAAGAGGCTCGTCCACAAAAGTTACGGTGTAAGTATATTCATTTACATTATCATCAACTTCAATATCTACATTAAACATTCTGGCAAGCCTATCAGCTACATGATCAATCGGTTCGTTATCGAATATTAGTTTGCCGTCTTTCCAACCTATGTATTTTTCAACACTACCCATACTTGAGAATATTTCTCCGGATTTTGTATTATACGCAACATGCTGACTTGGGATCATCGTCCCAATAGACTGTGATCTATTAATAAGATCATGTTCTAATGCTACCTTCCCATCTACCAAAGTGGTTGAAACATACTTAGCGCCAGGATATGCATTGACATTGAAAGCAGTTCCTAAAGCTTTAATACTTAAATTATTAGTTTTTACAATAAATGGTTTCTCCGGATTATGTGCCACCTCAAAATAGGCTTCTCCGATAAGTTTAACCTCTCTGGAATCGCCTGTAAAATTTCGGGGATATTTTAAACGGCTACCATAGTTTAGATTTACTTCGGTGCCATCAGTTAGTTGAAGTACTGCTCGAGATCCTATTGGAGCAATTATCTCAAGTGAGTCAACAGCATTAATAGCAGACCTTTCGAACGGGTAATTATTCGCCGTAAGAAGATATAATACCAGGCCAAGCAATGGAATAAACAGCACTGCTGCTATGCGACTTATCCAGATATAGATCCTATGCAGCGAAGAAGGGTTTCCCGGCACATATTTTTCTTCAAGTAGGTTAATCCGGTGATGAATTTTATCAAGGATAGTTAGATATTTCCCTTTGTTTTTTGTGGTAGTTTGTAGATTATGGTGTTCCCAGTTATCAAATCCCCATTCCATACCTTCTTTAGATAAGGCATCTTTATTTATCCATTTGGTAAATTCCTCGAATTCCTGTTCACTGCAACTATTATTCAAATATTTTTGGTAAATCTCTTTGTTCATATCTCGTAAGTGTGCATTCCCCAGTCTTCCGGAAATTTTAATGTAACTAAATTTGATGCGCTTACACCATTGATTTAATTATATTACGCACAACATGAGAATAGGGACTATAAGAAATGTGATTTTTTTCAAATAAACAGGAAAAAGTATAAAACACTCATCACCAAATTGGATTTGATATGCTTTCTTAAATGTTTTAGTGTACTTACGAGATGATTTTTAACTGTATTCTCAGAAATTCCAAGTTGTTCAGCAATTTCTTTATGAGTTAATCCTTCTTCTCTGCTTAATAAATATATTTCTCTTTGTCGCGGCGTTACTTCTTGCAACAGGGAATTTACTCTATTGTTAAGCCTTTTGTAATATAAATCATCTAAAGGGCTAATTGTTTTTACCGATTGTTGTAGGGATTTTAAATGTTCGCGAGATTTAGTCTCTGATAACCTTTTTCGCAATAAACTGATGGTAAGGTTATAGGTAATAGTAAAAAGAAAGGATTTGAATGAAGAGAATTCATCAATTTTATTTCTCTTTTCCCAGATTTTTAGAAATACTTCCTGAACGATTCCTTCAGCATCCTCCTCCTGTTTCAGGTAACTTAAGGCAAAGTTATGTAGTTGATGGCAAAATCTGTTGTACAAGGTATCAAAAGCAAGCATATTTCCCTCCTTCAGAAGCAACACCAACTGTTTATTTGATTTAGATTTCACAACATCTAAGATTCGTTTAATAAATCATCCCAAGCATCCAAATAGTTTTTATTCTTTATGTCACATTATAGGATAAATACTTTTGGTGCTATGCTGATTGTTAAGGCTAAGTTAATTATTTCAGCCATTAATTCCTTCTCTTCTGCCTTTTTAATACACAAGCAATTATGGTTCAAGTTTTCTCTTGCTGATATTAAGCAATATCTAACAAATAAACACTTGTGTTTTATAATAATCGATAACAGACATAAAAACTAACCAGTGTTATTTTGTAAATCTTTTTAGGAATAAATACCCATGACTAATTGACAATAGTAGTTTCTTTTTTTATTGTAAAATAAAAAGTACTGCCCTGGCCACTTTCAGATTCAAGCCATATTTTACCGCCAAGCATTTCTACACAAGCCTTAGAAATAGATAAGCCTAATCCTGCTCCGCCATATATTTTTTCGGTGGTAGGCGCAGATTGATTAAATCGGTCGAAGATATGCTTGTGCTTTTCTTTATGAATTCCTATGCCGGTATCCTTTACGTAAAACATAATTTCACGATCCTTTAACTGTAAGCCAAAATCGATAGAACCTTTTTGTGTGAATTTGACCGCATTACCCAATAAGTTAATAAGCACTTGACGAAGCCTGGTGGAATCGGTTATAATGTTTAACGGATCTTCCGGGGAATAGCAGTTTAGCTTTATATCCGCTTTGTTGTTGGCGGCCAGCTCAGACTCAAAGAAAATGAATAATTCGTGAAGTAAGTTATTAACAGAGGTGGGTTCAGGATTTAACTGAAGTTTCCCGGCGTCAATTTTCGATATGTCTATAATATCGTTGATAAGGTTCAGTAAATGCTCTCCGCTGTTGGCAATAATATCAGCGTATTCATTCATCTGGTCTTGTGTTTTGTCTGTTTCTTTTAATAATTGCGAAAACCCGATAATGGCGTTCATGGGTGTTCTGATTTCGTGGCTCATGTTCGCCAGGAAAGCCGATTTCAACCTATCGCTTTCTTCGGCTTGTTTTTTAGCTTCTGCCAGTTTAATGTTATTTTGATGTAATTCATCCGATCGGGCTTGCAGCAGTTTGTTTAACGCTAATATTTTTTCGTCGGCTTGTTGTTTTTCCGTAATATTCTTAAAAATACAATTGGAATATACAAAATTACCCTCCATATCCTTTGTGGCGCAACCTTCAAGTTGTATGGTGATTGTTTCTCCGGATTTGGTGATGATATCAATTAATGCATTAGAAATTTCTCCTTTGGATATAAGCTTTTTAAAACTTTCTTTCTGAGCGTTTTTATCATTGGGTGCAACTATATTATTAAAGGATGTGCCAATGATTTCTTCCCTGTTATATCCAGTTTCTTGACACCATTTATCATTTACTTTTAAAAGTATGCCATTACTGTCAAGCGATTGATAGGGAACGGGTGCGTTTTTATATAGATTTTTGAATGTGTTTTCAACGGATCTCTGCTCTGTTACTTCTTGCTGAACACCAAAGTGACCTGTGATTCTTCCCCGCTCATCATAAAGGCATGTGTAATAACCTTCAATCTGCATCTTTGTGCCATCAAATTTTTGCTCATGGGTATCTATTTTTAAACGTCCATGGTCGAAAAATTCCTTCCATACATTACGTCCGTGTTCAATATCATGTTGGAAAAAATCGCCGGGAGTTTTGTTGATAAAATCTTTTTCTGTGCCACCATACTGATCAAGCATAGCTTGATTTATTTTAGTAATTCTTTGGTGTTTGAAGGTATAGTCGAGCGCTATTTCCTTATTCGTAGTTTTATTCCATTCTATGGGCTCATCAAGCATCATAAAAAAGAAACCAATTGTGGATTGGTTGAAGAACAGTTCGTACTTTTCGTTTTTAGCTTGTAATTGCTCAAGTTGCTCTTTTATCTTCTGATAAGAAATTTCCGTTTCACCCATTCGTAAAATGTAAAAATCATATATATTCCTTGCTCAATGGAGACTATTATAATGATCCCAAGATTGTCAATAGACTTTATTAAATGTCAATTCGATAAACAAAATATACACATTACTTAAACACCGCAATGTAAGGTTTTCTACCCCGATAGCCATCGGTACGGCTGATGCCCGCTGATGTGAAGGCGTTTATCAAATGCCTAATGACAGATGATAGAAAACCTACAATTTAGTTAGAAAATGCCAAAAGGTAAAAACTCTTATGGTGGTTAATGTAATAATTGGACTAAGGTTCGGAATAATTCAAATATTCAATCGTCCCCTCTGCCCACACAATAGATTTTTTTTTGCAGGATATGGCCTTCCTCGTCCATCAAAGTAATTTGGTGTTTTCCAATGTTGGGTTGAATGGCCATTTGGTGTACAAAATTGGTTTCTCCTATATATCCATTGTCCAGATGCCAAAAAATGGTAGCGGTAGAATTACGATGCGCCACTTTTAATACCACGGCCTGGGTTTGTCCGTCGATACCGATGGGCAGGTATAGTTTGTTTGTGTTTTGTGGGTAGATAAATTCCATGACTTTGGCTTGTAAGGGTGGGCAGCCGGGATGCATAGGTGGCATCCTTTTGTATAGTGGATGGTATTTGCGATAGTACCATTCCATTACTGGCGGCAATATAAACCATTTTTCGTGTCTCATTTTGCTGGTTGGATAACAGTCCGATTGCACCCTGTAGCGTTGTGTTTCGTCTAGATGTATCAAATGATGGTACGGACAGAGTTCCCCTTTATTTCCCTGGGAGGGAATATACATAGAATCGATGTTGCAATTGGGGCCCGCTTTATAACCCGACGTTTTACAAATGGCCGTTTTCACCATATCGTCGTAGGGTGGCTGAAACCAGGTGGTTTTGGGTAAGTGACGGTAAATATCGAACAGGATTGGTCCGGCCGTGGTTCCTCCTACGATGCCTGGCCGTCCTTCTCCGGTGGCATTGCCAACCCAAACGCCTACTATATATTCCGGGGTTATGCCAATGGCCCATGCGTCGCGATAGCCAAAACTGGTCCCGGTTTTCCAGGCAATCTTTCTGCTTGAATAAAACATCTGCCAGCCTGCTTCCTCATCCGGCCGCGCAACACCCGTTAAGGCCTCTAACGTTTGGTATGTTGCACTGGCGCCATAAACCTGACAAAATTCCGAAAGTGTACCTTGTTCTAATTCTTCGTTCTCAAACAAAATGGGCTTTTGAAAAGCATTGGTATAATATAGGCTGTGGTTTTCGGAATAATTTAGAAGGTTCCGTGCCATGGATGCATAGGCTCCCGATAGTTCAAACAGGTTGGCTTCGGCCCCTCCTAAAATTAATGAAAGTCCGTAATGATCGGGAGTGGATTTTATGGTGCTCAATCCCGTTTTTTGAAGCATATCGCAAAAACGGGCAGTGCCATATCCCTTTAGCATCCTCACCGCAGGAACATTTAACGAGCGGCTTAAAGCTTCGTTGGCCCGCACAGCCCCTGAATAAGTGCGGTTATAGTTTTTCGGGGCGAAGCTTTTGTAATATGTAGGAATGTCCGGGATCAACTGCTTGGGCAGTAATATTCCATTTTGCAAAGAGGCTGCATATAAAAAGGGTTTCAGGATGCTCCCGGTGCTGCGGGAAGCTTGAATAATGTCGACATGGTTTTGGTGGAACGGTTTTTTGACAGGAGTGGTGTTGCCGCAATATGCCAGAACTTTTCCTGTTTTAACTTCCACAACAATGGCCGCTGCATTGTGAATTTCGTTCAAACGTAATTTGCGATGATGGATGTTAACCGTTTGGTTTGTTCTCTTTTGTAAGGTGTGATTCAGGGTAAGGTGATAAGTTATGCCTTCTTCCCTTTTTCTGCAATAATCCAACAAGTGAGGGGCCAGCTGTGGCAATGCATACGGATGCGCAGGAATAGGTTCTTCAAGTGCGAGTTGGTAGGTCATTGAATCCAGCTTCCCTCTCTCGCGCAACTTTTTTAATAATAGGTTTCGCTTCCGTAACAATAGCGTTCTGTTTTTGCCTGGGTGGATCAAGCCCGGAGCATTGGGTAGAACGGCTAACATAGCACTCTCGGCCCACGATAGCTGATTGGGAGGACGTTGGAAATAACGCCAGGCAGCCGCTTCTAGTCCAACTACGTTTCCTCCAAAGGGTGCGTGAGTTGCATATAGATGTAGAATTTCTTTTTTGGAGTGACTCAGTTCCAGTCGCAATGCCTGGATTATTTCAATGCCCTTGTTCCAAACCGTCCTGTTTCTTTGGGTAGCCATTCTTATCACCTGCATGGTTATTGTGCTGCCGCCACTGACTACTTTGCCTTCCGATATGTTCTGTTGTAAAGCTCGTGCAATAGAAAAAGGGTTGACACCGGGGTGTTTGTAAAAATGCTCGTCTTCAAACATTAATAAGCCAGTGGCAAATTTTTCAGGAACAGAATCTCCTTGGGGGAATCGCCACTGTCCGTCTGCAGCTATGTGCGCTCCCAATAATTCCTTGTTTTGTGCGTAGATAACGGTAGAATAGTCTACTTTAAAAAGGGGAAACCTGACAGAAGTCCAAAAGGTTGAAACAACCAATGCCAATAAGGAAAGGAGCAAGTACTGTTTTCTTTTAGTATGTGGTTTCCGCCGGTTCATTACATGGGTAGCTCATTCTGTAAATTGTTAAAGTACCATATAAAAACATTCATCACCACTTTTTTTCCTCTTTTTATGGGAATAATATCAGGTGTTTCAATTGCGTTTTCAAAGTAAGGTGCCAATTCCGGTTTGGGTTCCCGATAATATAACGAAGTGGTAATGTAACATGCGTCTCCGCCCAAACTTACCCCACCTCTTATTGTATTGGTTCTTTTATAAATATGCTGACTCTTGATGTCTCCCAATACAAAAAGTTGTTTGTTGTTGGGTAGGGCAAAGTAATAGTCCAGATGGCCTGCAGGGAACCATTTATGGGTTAACAGAACATAGTCCTTTTGAACAAGTCCCGAATCTACAGCTGAATTCAGGTGGGCGTTAAGTTGTTTACCTACACTATCCCAGGCATACAGGTCGATAGTAGGATCGTTTTTTCCTAGTTTTGTTGCATTATCATCTTTGCTTAATGGGATGATTCCTAAATGTATCTGAAAAAGGGCAATGGTAATAATAAATAATATAAAAGTATTTCCACCCACAATATATCTTACCGCAGCTTTGTGCGACTTCTTCATCAAGTGCGAGGTATAATAAATGGCAGCTACTACCAACAGGCCGTTATAACCGGGACCGCTCCAGTGAGGAAGTGTTCCGCTATACATCGACATTCCTAAAACCAACGCCGATAACGGAACACCGGTAAGGATTAAAAAGGCAATGGGCTTAGAAATGGCCCATTCTCTGTTTTTGAAAAAATAAACGAGACTGACCACGATCAAAACCACGTTAAAGGGATTGTTGTAAAAAATCTGTCCGAAGAATTCGGGGAAGAAATTTTTGAAGTTGGGCCAGAAAGAACCACTGCCCACCCTCTCGCTATGGAAATTGAAGCTTGATAAATCGTTGAAGTAGTTCCAAAGGATAACCGGCGTAAAAATGACCAGTGAGATAAGCAATGAGAGAACAAAAGCCCGGCTAAATAGCTTCCTGTAATTGTAAACCAGAAAATATAGCCCTGCTCCACCCCATAAAAACACGCCGTGATATTTGCTGAGCATGGCAAATCCAACTGTCACACCATATAGGTAAATGTATTTGTCATGTTCCGTTTGGATATACCGAACAAAAAGATACAACGCACCTACCCAAAATAAGCTTTGAGGCGTGTCGGGTAAAATAAATGTGCCCACAATTATAGATGCATAAATAGACGCAGAAGCCAGCAGGGCGGCAATAATACCCGTTTGTCTGTCTTTTAGAATACACCCCATCTTGTACAACAGAAAAATATTGGCAGAACCAATCATCAATGAACCCAATCGTATAAAAACTTCATCCATTAACCTCATGTCCATAGTGGTTAATCGCATTAGAAGGCTGATCATCGGTGGATGATCGAAGAAGCTCCAATCGGGATATAATCCGTACGAAACGTAATATACTTCGTCAATGCCAAAATTTGTGAAGGCGGCAACGATAAACCTAAAAATAAAATTGACAATTAATATATAATAAATTGCTTTTCTGTTGTTTGTGAATGCAGTGAACATGTAATTTTATATCCAGTTAATTAAATAATGCCATATGGTATAATGCCTATCGACTTCCAGCGTCGCAAAACAAGAGAAGCGAAGTCGATATTTTGGAAGCAAATTGGTATTATATGAAAATTTCAGGGTTTGAATATAACAATAGATCGTTAGATTTAAACCCCTTATCGGCAAACAAGTGTCATGTCATTCCTGAAGCGGAGGGTAAGTTGAACATAAAATTGTTATTAGACTTCATCTAAATGTCAATCTGATGAACAAAATCTAAATATGACTTAAGCACAGCCAAGTAAGATCTTCTCTCCCGTTAGCAATTGGAACCGCTAATACCTGCAAGCATGAAGGAATTTCTCAAAAGCCAAATGACCGATTTCGGGTGAAGTTTTTTTTATGGCAAGGCAAAGAATCTGTGCATAGCAGCGATCGGAAAATGATTTTGAACCACGCTTGTGCTTAGAATTAATATAAAACTACAAACGGTTTTAAATTTTGTGAAACCTCAAAATGTGTTATGATTCCTTGTAGGCAATGGGATTTATGTTTTGTAAAATGAATTTAAATTCTGGTTTTAGCCCAAAAGTGATATTTTGATATTGACATTGTGAAAATAAGTTTATTACTTTATTATATCATTTTGCAATGACCGGGAATCAAAATATTTGCAAAACAATTTCAATATGCAACCTAAGTTGAATATGGTGCTGTGAATTAGGGGTTTTTGATGGTGTATTTAATGTTGACCTGTGCCTGCCACCTTAAATAAACTTCCTATCTCAATTTCTACCATAGTTAGTAAATAAACAAATGATAACCTTTGATAAAGAATAGGTGTATCGTTCGTTTGGAATTGTTGTTTAACCTAATATTTTGATATGATGAAAATTTTAACCCTGATTACTATGAATTCTCCCGTGAGCATGCTCTTTCCTATCTGTCATTATCTCAAAATAGAATACGGACATATTAAAATCCAAAAGCAAGAAAAGCCGCTTTTAAAAATCAATCTCCTACGTTTTAGTTGGAATGCTACAAAGCATTAAGTAAGCCTTGCAAAGCCTAACGCAGGTCTTGCAAAGCGTTCAGCGAACATTACAAAGCACCTCGCACACGTTGCAAAACGTGCTGCATGTGTTGCAACATTCTTCGGCAATGGACGGGGTGAGTTGGACAGACTTACAACGATGTTGACAATAGTTGCGATAATATTGAGAATGTTGAAATACACCAAATAATAAAGAGCTGCAACTTTAAAAGGTTGTGGCTCTTTGTTGTCTTTGGTAGGAATTGTATTCTGGTTCTAACATATGTTTTCAAGTTCGGATTTCAAATCCTTAGCTGTTGACTACAGGGCAACAATTTATGGCTTGATTAGATTTATATGGTGGTTATTGCACGGATGAATATCCGCGCTAACTGGTTTGTATGGTGGTTATTGCACAGATTGCAAATCTGCGCTGACGAGTTAGGGCAGGAGCTAGCGCCAGCATGTGTATTTAGTATCAAGAATCTGCGAACATCCAAAAATATCAGAAACAAATATGAGCACGGGGATTTCCCCTTTAGGGGTTAGGGGTAAAGTACAGGAAAATTGGCATAAGTTTAAATCTCCTCTTCCTGTTTGTTAAATTAGACGCATTTATCCTTATCTTCGAAATAAAAAAGCACATGAAATTGTTAGGGAATTTAATATGGCTGATTTTCGGAGGATTTATGATTGCGCTTGAGTATCTGATTGCCAGTGTAATTTTAATGATAACCATAGTGGGTATCCCATTTGGGTTGCAGACCATTAAATTGGCCAGCCTTGCTTTTTGGCCTTTCGGACATAAAGCTGTTCCTGCCCATAGGGCTTCCGGATGTTTGTACACCCTGATGAATGTGATATGGATATTGGTGGGAGGAATATGGATCGCACTTTCTCATTTGTTTTGGGGACTGGTTCTTTGCATTACAATAATAGGAATTCCTTTCGGGAAGCAACATTTTAAGTTGGCATCCGTAGCATTAACACCGTTCGGAAGGGATATAATATGATTTTTTGGATATATGCTATAATTAATAGGCCGATAGTCTTCCAAAGTCTCGGAACTACTGAAGCGAAGTAGTGTGACGGTTTAGAATTTTATCGGTATTCGATATCAAGATTAAATATTTGTTTATGAAGAATTTTATCAGTAATCTTTTAAAGACCGTTGGCAAATTTATATTACGTTATGGTTTGGGCCTGGTTATTATCTGGTTGGGATTTTTAAAGTTCAAAAACACCGAGGCAGAATATACACATCAATTGATATCAGGAGGATATTTGTCGGTGGTTTTAAAGTATATCACGCCTTATGCATTAAACCACATAATGGCATACTTTCAAATACTGGTAGGTGTGTTTATCATGCTCAAACCTGTGTCCCGTCATCTGTCGTTTTGGGGCGGCATGTTGGCGGCCATCATGTTTATGTTCAGTATTTCCTTTTTGTTTACCACACAGGTAGTCTGGGAAACAGGATACGGTTTTCCTGAGCTGTCAAAAGTGGGACAAACGGTGTTGAAGGACTTTGTTTTATTTGGTGCGGCAGCATGGTGCGTGGGCGATAGTATTTAAATGCAGTTTATTGGTCAATTGTCATTGGGAGGAGTCAACTTAAATTTAATTTCGACGGGAATATTTTAGTATTGACAAATGCCAAGCATAATGTAAGTTCCGCACTGCCTGTTCTGCTGTATTGCAGTAGGCTCCCAAATACAAGAACGAAAAAAAACTATATTAACCAATGTTTTCGTTGAGGTGGGGTTTGCCGTCTGTGCGAATCGGCCTCCTGAAAATTATCATAAAACTCGAAGCAGAGCCCTAGTAATACCGGGAAGCTTCGAACTTGTTCGAAGATCATCCGGCTGTACTTAGGCTGTGTAAAGTGGCACAGGCTGTTTTTAGGGCAGCCTTATCCTTTTTGCTTCCCTGCCTGTCAGCAGACAGGGTTTTTGGGTCGAGCTAAAAATAATCAGCCCTCCGGCTGGAGGAGAGTAGTGATCTTTAATAGAAGTAAGGATATTTCAGTGTAAAATTATTTGAGGATGATGTTATTGTCCGAGAGGTGTTTTGTCGTATAAGGAGTAGCTTAATTACTCGCTGTTGATTTCTATAATAAAATTAAGGTATTCAATCAAAATATGAAATGCTATGTTATTTCATAATAAAAAGAGCGTGAGGTATAATTGAAAAAATAAAAAGTCGTAAATTGTTATGTAATGAGTAAAAAAGTTTGTGTTTTTTGTGCGTCCAGTTCAAAAATAGATAAGGTATATATAGATGCGGCTGTTGAGCTGGGAAAGATTTTGGTGAAAGAAGGCTTTGGCATGAAATACGGTGGGGGAGCTATTGGATTAATGGGCGCGGTCGCAAATAGTATGCTAGCCTGCGGTGGCGAGGTTACGGGTGTTATCCCTCGTTTTATGGTTGAGGTAGAGTGGGAACATAAAGGCGTCAAGGATATGGTACATGTGGATACCATGGCACAGCGAAAAGAGCTTATGGTTAAGGATGTTGAGGCCGTAATAACACTTCCGGGCAGCACCGGAACATTAGAGGAACTCTTTGAAGTGTTATCCAACAAAAAGCTGGGGCTATTTACCAAACCGGTCATACTGATAAATACGAACGGTTTCTTTGATCCCCTGATCCAAATGCTCAACAAAATGATAGACGAAAACTTTATGCGTGTGGAGCATGGTGAGCTTTGGTCCATCATTGATGATCCCAAAGATATCCTCAAGGCTATAGAAGACAATAAGTACTGGGTGGATGATCCTATTAAGATTGCTGGCGTATAGAGGCAGCTAAAATCAAACAAATTATTATTTTTGGACAAAAATTTTGAATGAAGAACACAAGGGTCAACATATCCGCATTGAAACAGGATACGGTAAAAGTAAATCGGGAATCGATCTCGATAGAGCTACCATCCGTAAACCAGGTTAAAGTTGATGCCCCAAAGGGGGTTGCCGAGATTCCCGAAGTTCCAAAGCGATTTCAAAAACCTAAACAAAATATAAAACCTAAAGAGGTTGTTTTTATACCCTCGGCAAAGGATTCCATCGAATTTAATTTGAAAACCAGAATAACCGAAGGTGAGGGTGTGTTAACCAACACGGTTGTTCGCGATTTTCTGGAACCCATTCCCCGAAGCGATAAGCAATGGATAGCAGGAGAGACTACTCAAGGTATTGCCGATTATCAGGTTAGCCCGGACGAAATAAAAACTGTTGGCACGGATAGGGCTCAGGTAAGCAGGCCGGCAGTAATTCAAAGAGACACATCGGTTAGTTTAAGTACGATTAACTCAAAAAAGTTAACTACCGATTCTTCGTCGGTATTGATTAATCAGCCGGCAAGTCAGATGGCCGAAACGGTAGCTGAAAACATTGATCATAAGTTTTTTAAGGAGAGTGATTATGCAAAAGATGTTTTAACGGGACTGTTAATATTATCGGTGGCCATAACAGGTGTTATTCGCTTAACCAATTTTAAATTCATGCGCGAGTTGTTTTCGTCGGTGGTATTTGGTCAATTTGCCCGAAAAATGCTAAAAACCGAAAGTCTTCGGAATCAGAAAGCGGCTTTTGCGTTAAATGCCTTGTTTCTTTTTAATGCAGCCCTTTTTATTTATGAATATGTCAGTTACAACCAAATTAATGTTTTAAATAGCAACGGATTGTTAATTATACCGATCGCTATGGCGGTTGTATTGGGGTTCGGTCTTATAAAAGGTTTGTTGTATCGTTTTGTGGCTTATGTGTTTGAGTGTAAGCAAAAAACGGGCGAGTATATCTTTTATGCCAGGTTGCACGATAAGATATTTGGTTTGGTGATCTTACCCGTAATTCTGGTCATTCCATACATAGATGAAAGTATGGTGCCAATGCTGCTTAACTTGGGCATCGGAGTCTTTGTTTTACTCTATCTGATACAATTATTTAGAGGTTTAACAATTATTTTAAAAAATGTGGCTTCATTATTTTACATGTTTTTGTATCTTTGTGCCCTAGAAATTTTGCCGTTGGTTATTATGTATAATATACTAAATAATTAGGCATTAGCAACAGTGAAATTAAAATAAACAGCGTTTTGAAAATTAAAAGAATACTGGTTTCCCAGCCAAAACCTCAAACAGAAAAGTCTCCCTACTTTGAATTGGCAGATAAAAACAATGTAAAAATTGATTTTCGTCCTTTTATTCAGGTAGAGAGTGTGCCCACGAAAGAATTCCGCGCCCAGAAAGTTAGTTTACTTGACCATACTGCGGTTATTTTTACCAGTAGAACTGCCATCGACAATTATTTTAGGGTTGCCGAAGAGATGAGAATCACTGTGCCTGACTCCATGAAATATTTCTGTATTTCGGAAGCCACGGCTTACTATTTGCAGAAATATATAGTGTATCGTAAAAGAAAGATTTTTTATTCTACCGGAAAGTTTCCGGATTTGATTGAGGTGATCAAGAAGCATAAGGACGAAACATATTTGGTGCCACTTTCGGATATACATAAGCAGGAGATCCCTGATTTATTGGAAAAAAATAAAATTAAGTACTCAAAAGCGATACTTTACAGAACTGTCAGTAGCGACTTGAGTGATTTGAAAGATATCAATTACGATATTTTGGTGTTTTTTAGCCCTTCGGGAATTGCAAGTTTGTTACAAAACTTTCCGGGATGGGACCAAAAGGAGACCAAAATTGCGTCCTTTGGACCGGCAACTGCAAAAGCGGTAAAAGAAGCAGGTTATCGGCTGGACATACAGGCACCAATGCCGCAGGCACCGTCTATGACAATGGCTTTGGACCAGTTTATCAAAAAGCACAATAAAGCTCAGAAATAGTCGAAATCTAAGATATGTGATAAATGAAGGGCATTGAAAAATGCCCTTTTTTTCGCCCAAAAATAAAGTGTAAATGGTATAAAATGCCGCAACAATCGTTTAATTATCCTAAAAAAGATAGGTTATGCAGCCACTCAGTTATCGAAGAGCTGTTTGCGAAGGGTACTTCTTTTGTTTGCTTTCCGTTTAGGGTAATATATCTAAGCATTGATTTGCCTGAGGATGTGCCTGCACAGGTCATGTTTAGCGTATCAAAAAAGAGGTTTAAAAGAGCTGTGCACCGCAACTTGTTGAAACGGAGATGCCGTGAAGCGTACCGGCTGAAAAGGGGAGAGTTGATGGAATATTTGGTAAAATCGGATCAACACATTGCTTTTGCGATGATTTATATATCCGGCGAGCAGTTACCGTTCGCCAACATTCGGAAGGGGATGGAAAAATCGTTGAAGAAATTAAGGGAATGTTTAAGCCAGTAAAAGGATGGCCATGAAGTTGTTGAGTAAGTTATTGGAATATATAAAGGCAGCAGTTGTTTTTATTTTAATTATACCCATTAAAATATACCAACTTACGATTTCTCCTTTGTTGGGTGCTTCGTGCCGGTATACGCCAACTTGTTCAACATATAGCATACAGGCATTAAAAAAATACGGTCCGATAAAAGGAACGTATTTGGCCATTAAAAGAATAATGAGATGTAATCCATGGGGCGGACACGGTCATGACCCGGTACCGTAATGCCACCCTTACTATTTTAAAAATCATAACGGAAAATAACTATAAAAAGTTTATTTTCGTGCGTTAAACTATATTATAATGGAAACTACCAGACAAAAGAAGATATCGAGGTTGTTACAGCGCGAGCTAAGCGAAATATTTTTGCGCGAAGCTAAGCCGTTGACGTTGGGGGCGATGGTTTCGGTTTCAAAAGTAAGAGTGTCGCCTGATTTAGGATTGGCCAAAGCATATATCAGCATTTTCCCTGCCGATAAAAAGGATGATGTTTATAGCGAGATCGATAAGGGTACTTCGGGAATCCGTCGATATTTAGGAATGAGGGTTGGCAAACAATTGAGGTTGGTGCCAAACCTGCAGTTTTTTGTAGACGATTCGTTGGATTACATTGATAATATAGACCGCTTGTTAAACGAATAATAACCATGCAGTACGATCCTATTAAAAAGAGCCTGGGCAAGGTTTTTAACCAGTCGCCTTCCATGCGGATTCTGTTTTACAAACTGTTGGACCTGCTTTTATTGCGTTCGTGGCATATCCGTAAGGAAATAAAAACGTGGTCGAAAAAGGTGGCCAGCGATATAAAAGTGTTGGATGCAGGTTCTGGTTTTGGGCAGTATGTATATTACCTATCCTCGAAAAATAAAGGTTGGGATATTACCGGTGTAGACGTGAAAAAAGAGCAGATAGAGGATTGCAACGCGTTTTTTACAAAGATAAATCGTCAGGATAGGGTTAAGTTTGCATATGCCGACCTCACAAAGCTGGAAGTTGAAGGACTATATGACCTTGTGGTTTCGGTTGATGTGATGGAGCATATCGAAGATGACGAAGGCGTGTTCAAAAATATATACCATGCGATGAACCCGGGCGGCATGATGCTTATTTCAACACCCAGCGACCAGGGAGGTTCTGATGCGCATCACCACGAAGCGGAGCACACAGATGGTGTTACAGGATTTATCGATGAGCATGTGCGCGATGGATATAACCTGCAAGAAATTGTACAGAAACTTAAAAAGGCCGGGTTTAAAGATGTTGATGCACGCTACTCCTATGGCTGGCCCGGGAAGATCTCATGGAAACTGTCCATGAAATATCCTATCGTAATGCTAAATGCTTCCAAGGTGTTTTTTATTCTATTACCATTTTATTACCTGGTTACATTCCCTATTTCGTTTATCTTAAATATGCTGGATGTTAGGGGGAATCATAAACGAGGTACCGGCCTGATTGTAAAAGCATTTAAATAATGGGGACACTTTGCCTGTGAAACTAATCTTTCAAATAGCGTTAAAGTTTCTTTTCGGAAAAAAGTCGAAAGGAATCATTAATGTTATTTCCACTATTTCTATTGTTGGAGTAGGAGTGGGTTCACTGGCACTATTGGCCGTGTTGTCGGTTTTTAATGGTTTACATGGGTTAATTGGTAGTTTCTACGGTTCGTTTGATCCCGATTTTAAAATAGAGAGCGTTGAAGGGAAGTTTTATTCGATGGATTCCATTGATATAAAGCAGATTAAAAGATTGGAGGAAGTGTTACAAATATCTCCGGTTGTAGCGGATAATGCCCTGCTTAAATATAATGAGCGAAGGGTAACAGGCGTCGTATTGGGTGTAGATTCCACTTTCACTCAAGTGAGTCAACTGGATTCCATCATAGTGGATGGAAAGTTCAATATGAGAGATAAACACGGGTATGGTGGCGCTATTGGGTATGAGCTGGCACACCAGCTGGCCATACGACCCACCTTTTTGACACCCCTGGTGATATATGTTCCCCAACGAAACAAAAAAATTAACTTAATGCGGCCCGATGATGCGTTTAATTGGCAATATGTGCATCCCAAGGGCATTTTTATGGTGAAGCAAAAGGAATATGATTCCCAGTACCTGATTATTGATATTGCGCTGGCCAGACAGCTTTTCCAGTTTAAAGATTCTGAAGTGAGCTATTTGGCGGTCGCAGTAAAAAAAGGGACTTCGGTAGATCATGTTCAGGGTAAAATCCAAAATATTTTGGGAAAGGGCTTTACGGTAAAAAACAGGCAGCAGCAGCATGCCAGTTTTTATAAACTGATGGGCGTAGAGAAACTGATGTCGTATCTGATACTTTGTTTTATCCTTATTATAGCCACTTTCAATCTAATAGGTACCATGTCGATGCTTATCTTTGATAAAAAGGAAGGGATTAAAACTTTGAAAAGTATCGGTGCCGATAAAAAAATGGTGACACGTGTATTTTTGCTGGAAGGATGGCTGATTTCGCTGATTGGCGTGATAGCTGGAGTTGGGTTGGGTGCAGTCCTGGTTTTGGCCCAGCAATATCTGGGTATTATAAAGTTTGCGGGTGGGGGTAATTTTGTGGTGGATGCTTATCCGGTAAAACTTATTCTTTCCGATGTTTTTGTATCTATTATTACCGTTACTTCTATTGGTTTTTTAGCCACGCTTTATCCTGTAAAGGTAATTGTGGCTAATTATTTCGATGAGGTAAACTGATTTTCTCGATTTCTATTCTTAAGATCCTCAACTAAGATGATAAATTAGTTTCCAGAACTTGCAGCCCGGCATAAATGATGTTTCGCAGGATATTAGAACCAATTTTAGCACCACATTTCTGACATTTAAAAAATCAAAACAAACTGAGTTGTTGCGCATAATTTTCAGGGTTTTCCAATCGAAGCAGTTTCTTTTTTGCATCCAGGCCTCCGGCATATCCAACCAATTTACCATCAGAACCAATTATCCTGTGGCAGGGCACAATGATTGAAATGGCATTGGCTCCGTTGGCCGAAGCAACAGCTCGTATGGCTTTTTCATTACCCAAGTCTCTTGAAAGTTCAAGGTAGCTCGATGTTTCGCCAAACGGGATGCGAATAAGTTGTTGCCATACCTTCTGTTGGAAATCAGTGCCTACCAACTTTAAAGGAATGTCGAATTGGCTTCTTTCCGCTTGAAAATATGCTGTCAGTTGTTGAATGGTTTCTTGATTTATTTCAGAACCACCTTCTTCATATCTGGCGTCTAATCCCTTTTGAATGCGCTGATCAATTTGGTTTCGCATTTTTCTGTAACGCCAATCGCAGAGGCATAGCTCACCCCCAAATGAACCGATAATAAGTTCACCTATTGGTGTTTTAAAATATGTAGTGATAATGTTCATGCCTTAGTGAATGGGTCAATATTGCTTTGGCGTGAAGCAACTCGCTGTCCCTTGAAAATTATTTTAGACAGGTAGTTCAGTTGTAAAGTGTCGTGTTCGATAACATTAGTATTTATGGTTTTAATATTAACGATGCGAATCTGCGGTTGAACCTTTTCAGGTATCTTGGTTTTAAGGTTGGGCATGCGCGGGTTTTTCCCGCGTATGTTATCCTTAAGCGCATTCCTTGGTTTAATAATTTTGTAAACTTCCACCTTTTGCAAAGTTTAAAATTTTGGAAAACGCGTAGCAGGGATCCAAGAACTGCAGACTATCTAGCATCCACTAAAGATACGCAATCTGCATATTTATCTTTGATCTCGTCCAAACAGTTATGAACTTCTTCTGCCGTGTTGGCTCTTAGCATTTTTATTTTCAAATCCCTGAAATCGTGTAAACCTTTAAAGGTAATAGCCAGATGACGGCGCATATGCAGTATTCCCCTTCTTTCACCCAACCACTCGATGCTGTTGTTTAGGTGTTCCCGGATCATTTCAACATGTTCGGGAATCTTGGGCGCTGGCAATAGTTCACCCGTATCCAAATAATGGCGAACTTCCTTAAAAATCCATGGTCGTCCTATGGAAGGGCGGCCAATCATCAAAGCATCAACGCCATACCTGTCCAGGTATTGTTTTGCCTTTTGCGGACTGGTTAAGTCGCCATTTCCGATGATCGGAATATGCATCCTCGGATTGTTCTTTACTTCACCGATCAAGGTCCAGTCAGCCTCGCCATTGTACATTTGAGCGCGGGTTCTGCCGTGAATGGTCAAAGCTTTGATACCTGTGTCCTGAAGTTTTTCCGCAACATCAACAATTATCTTCGAATCTTCGTCCCATCCCAAACGGGTTTTAACGGTAACGGGTAACTTAACCGCATCCACAATCATCGAAGTCATCTCAATCATCTTAGGGATATCCCTAAGCATGCCCGATCCTGCGCCCTTGGTTGCTATTTTTTTGACGGGACAGCCATAGTTGATGTCTATCAGTTCCGGTCCTGCTTCCTCGGCAATTTTTGCGGCTTCCACCATGGCTTCAATATTCTTCCCATACAGTTGGATGCCAACGGGACGTTCTTGGTCGAATATCTTAAGCTTGCGTTGCGTTTTCTCGATGCTTCGGACCAATGCATCCGCCGAAACAAATTCGGTATACATTAAGTCGGCACCGTACTTTTTGCATAACAACCTAAATGAAGGATCGGTCACATCTTCCATGGGTGCCAACAAAAGCGGATCTTTCCTCAGCTCTAAATTCCCTATCTTCACTTTTCAGTTATTAATTTATCCAACAATGCTTTTGATTTGTCGCTGTCCCATTTTGCCGCTCCCTTTTTCCGCACCACCAATTCGCCATTTTTCGAGATAACATAGGTGGCCGGAATGCTGTTGGAATATAACAATTTAGGGATTTCGTCCATGTAAGTGTTCGATGAAATCGTATAGCCCTTTTTTTCAAGAAAAGATTTTATTTTAGAACCGTCTTCATTGCTTACCAAAACAAATTCAACTTTGTCTTTGTATTCTTTGTACAGCGCATCAATTGAGCCAAGTTCAGCAACGCATGGAGGGCACCAGGTAGCCCACAGGTTAAGAAATACAACTTTCCCTTTTAAATCTGCAAAATGCTTTGTCTGTCCTTGTAAATCGCGATATCGCCAATCGTAATCCTTATCCGTTAGTTGGGTTTTGTTCGATGACTCTTTGGGAGAGGACATAGTATACCGAATAACAAAGGAACTGATGGTTTTACGGGTGGGTGGATTTATCATGGCAATAAATAAAAACAGAAACAAAAAGTCAATGACAATGCCAGCTTTTGTTTTTCGGGCTTTATATTTATTCCATTGTGTTTTTAAAAAGTTTTCCATATTACATTTTCCTAAAAGTTAACCAAACAGGCCATTTCATGCTTTTGTAGCTTGTTCCTGTGGTATTCGTAATTTCCATTCGTAACGTTTTGTACTGTTCAAGGCCTTCTACTTTAGAATAGAACTTTTGCGCATCGATATTGAATTTATGCCCTGTTCCGGGAGTCAATGTTATGGGGAAATAATTCTGTCCGCCGATATTTTTAATCACAAACTCCCTTTTTTTCTTTCCTTTAAAGAATGCGAGCGTTGGATTGTTAAAAGAAATGGAAGTATTGGTTTTGTTGATAAGGAACACTTTTAAGATAAGGTTGCCCGTATTCTTTTGTTTGTAATGATCTACCTTGAAAATAACCACCCGGGGAAACAGCTTGTCCAGCCAGCCGTATCGTTTGGCCACGAAAAAGCCAAGAATGACCGCGGCCATCAGCAGCAAATGTGTAAAATCGGTTTGTGGTTGCCGGGGTTGTTCTTCCGGTGGGGCTTCTTGCGGAATGCCTTGTTCTTGGGCACTGGGGGTGATTTCCTGTACTTGTGGTGCTGAAGTGCGTTCGGGCGGAAGGGCCCCTCTGCTACATATTTGTAACATAAAAACGGTTCCTAGCAGCACATAAATAACCACCCTGTTTTTATGAACAAAGGCGATAAAATCTTTCAGTTGTTTATTCATTTTTTTCTAGGCTCAATCTTTTCGGGAAAAGGAAGTAATCCTTTATAATTAATATAGAATTCGCCGCCGGTAACCGGTCTGGCCATTTCATCATCCGTTTGGCCGTTGGCGTTGGCTATGCCCACACTGGCATACCAACATGTTGCATTGTGCTTTTTGCCCAGTTCCTGAACTTGTCCAATCACCTCGGGTAGAATAATGCCCATATCGGGATAGTAGCAGGTTTTTACCACTACCATATGAAACTTATCATCTTTCTTGGCCAGAATCTGCGGGTTCACGTCCAGTTCCTTTCTTACGTTTAGAACTTCGTATCCCTTATCCACCATATCCTTGTACACCACCTTAATTCCCAGAAAATGTAACTCTTCCAGGTTCATCACATCTGCCATTGCTTTTGTTTTTTTTATGGCGCAAAAATGCGAAAATTATAGCACATTCCCAAGTGGCTGAAAACCTCGCACATCGCAACTAAAAACAGCGCTTATGGATGTTCGTAAATCTAATTGTTGTTTAATAAATAGAGATTATTATTTTAGGGAAGTTGTTAAGCCGGAAGCATAACAGTTCGTGGGTCTGGTTTGTTCCATCAGTAAATCGCTATTCTTCTCCCAGGGCAAAAATAAAATTCGAATTCGGGTATTCCGGTGCAAATTTATTTTCGAGTGAAGTTTCTATCTTCTTCAGTTCGCTTAAGAAATTATCAGAGGGCTCCCCTCCGAACTTGTCTATTTGCACGATAAATTTAAATTGGCGGTTTTTATGTTTTTGAACGTTATTGGCAGTATCAAAAATCAATCGTTGAATATCGAACAGTAATCGTTTCTCGTCCATATTTCCAATCAAAAAGGCAATACAAGGATTCTTAGCGGTGTTTTCATCCGTTTCAATAGCATTGCACGAGCTTTCTTCAAAATCGGGCGCTTCAACGGTGTAGAAAATATTATCCTCTAAATTACTAAACTCAATGCCGCCAATGGGTTGAAGGGTTTCCTTATTCACCAACTGAAAAAATACCAAACCTTTATCGAACCACTTACTATATCCTTTGTAAAGAAAATAGTTGAGTTCTTTTCCTTCTTGTACCATGCTAACAAAGTCGGTAATTACAAAGGCTTCCGATTCGTACTGTTTCAAGGTTTTAAATACAAACTCATTGGAGAAGGCATCCATTGTCAAATCGACTTCATTGCCAAAATTGGAACGAATGAGAATCCTATTTTTCTCTTTCAATCCCGCCGTGTTATTTTCCAACATCTGAAGGTTGGTTTTAGTAATCAACTTTTTTAATATAACGGCTGCTTCTAAATAATCCATAGGCGTAATGTTGTATTGTGTTTGCAAAAATATTAAAAATATAGCGTATATAATAAATGCATTAGGGGTATTATAGCCAAAAAAACATAAAATATGATTTTGTGGTACATTTTCAGCGTATTCCTGGAATAAGATTAAAAATAGATTTTTATTAGATTTGGATCGAAATTAAACTGTAAGCGCTTTGAAACATTATGCCATAGAGTATTTAAACATGAAAGGTAGTTGGATGCAAAACTTGTTGAAAGGGCAGGGTGAGGTTCAATACCTAAAAAATAAAACCGGGTTATTGTTTTCTACTATTACCCTGGAGCATATGATTGAGGAGGAAGTGCGCCACGAAAGATTTCTATTGTCGGATGGATCGGGCAGGAGTATTAGGACTTTTAGTAGTGGCGAGCAACGAAAGGCATTACTGAGGTATCAGATGAGGCAAGGACCCGATTTTTTGGTGCTGGATAATCCATTTGACTGTTTGGATGCAGAATCCGTAACTCATTTAAAACAGCAGTTAATCAATGTGGCCGAATCTATTCCAATAGTCCAGGTTTTTAAACGGCACGAAGATATCATGCCTTTTGTAACCGATGTTTTGGTACTTGAAAAGGAACGTTTGTTGAAGAGTTATCCGATAGATAAATTTGAGCAATTGCACCTTCATTCGGAAAAGGCAAATTTAAAATCGGATATCCCCGCTCCTTTAAGGGCGTTTGGAAACACGCCCGGGGTTTTAGTGGAGTTTCGTAATGTGCAAGTAAGTTATGATAACAGGGTAATTGTACGAAACATTAACTGGAAAGTCAAAAGAGGGGAGTTCTGGCATTTAAAAGGACCCAATGGTTCGGGCAAGACAACACTTCTCACCATGATATACGGGGATATTCCGAAAGCCTATGGACAGGATCTGTTTTTGTTTGGAAACAGAAAAGGTAGCGGGGAGAGTGTCTGGGATATCAAGGAAAGGATGGGATATTTTACACCTTCCATGACGGAGCTCTTTCAAAGTAATCATTCCGTTGAGCAAATGGTTATATCGGGCTTGGTCGATAGCGTTGGTTTATATTTAAAACCTTCGGACCAACAAAGGCATATTGCGCAAAACTGGATTAAAGTGCTTAATTTGTCGCCCAAAAAAGATGAGCGTTTTTATAGGTTGTCTCAAGTGGATCAGCGACTGGTGTTGATTGCACGGGCCATGATAAAACATCCTCCCTTGCTTATTTTAGATGAACCTTCCACTGGGTTGGATGATTACAGTGCTTCGCTGATGGTTGAACTGATCCATAAAATCGCCAAAGAAAGCCATACGGCAATTATCTACGTTTCGCATAGGAAAGAAAAAGGGTTAAATCCGCAATTTACTTTTGAGTTAAGATCAACCGAAGAAGGCTCGATAGGAGAAGTTGTTTGAAAGGTGCATGCAATAGCGTTTTTAAGGCACTTTTAGTACTTGCTGTACTTCTGTGATTAAAATTATTTTAAGTAAGAGGAATGGTTTTGGCGTGCTGTAAATAAGTCTAAAGTCTCTTCCCGAAATTCTTCGGGACTACTTGTTTTGAACTTGATTCGGAAGGTTATCAAAATTCGAATGATCTGCTAATTTAACAACGTTTAATATTTTTTTGTATCACTTCACGTAGATATGCGCTACATTTGTAATGTAGATTTTTTTTCATAGATTTAGATTTAGTTAACAAAGCTGATTTTAAGGGTAAAGGATAGATGTTTCCATCTATCCTTTTTTTTATGCTTTTATCCGGGATTATTCTAGATTTCACTCTTCTAATTTATGGCCTTTCATGGTATGATGAGATTGTCTCTATTTGGTTTATGTTAAAGTTTAACCTTAAAATAAATGAATAAAACCAGCAAGAGAGCCTGGCAAGAATTATTAAGGCTGTAAAAATTAAAGTACCTCCAAAGTTCAGAGTTGTTGATGCATTATTTATGGAGTGCTTTGTTACTAATAAAGGAGACAATAAATGCTGATAGATTATTTCCCGAAGAGTATTGAAGGTATTTATATTGGTTGAATATTGTTCTCTTATAATGGATAAAATAAAAAAAACCACCCTCCGGGGTGGTTTTAATAAGTAGGATATTAGTATGGATCTATTTATTTCATCAACCGTTTATTTTCCTCGGCAATCCGTTTTTTTTGTTTAATATTTAAACCATGTTTGTAATAATGCTCGGGTTTATAATAGTAGTTATGATGTTTCATATCGGGATCATTCACGTCTAAGCTTAAGTCGCAGTCGAAACGTAACAGGATAGCATGGTTGGTAGCCCAGCCTGTTACAGCAGTCAAGTGTGACAGTCCCCAGGTAATTCCCCGTCCGTCCTTGGTATTGGTAAAGGCATCAGGCGTATAAGGACCTGCTGCCGTTGGCATCAGCATGGTAATGGCCGCAATGTCAAAGTTTACCCCATCAGGAGCATATTGAATCGTAAAGTGCTCATTCCCGTCCTTGATCACTAAGGCCGCCATTCCTTCTTTAAATGGAAACAGGGTCGTTTCATGACCAGAGTTAATTACCGGGTTTAATGGATGCTTTTCGAATGGGCCAAGTGGGTTATCTGATGTTGCCAGTCCGGTCATGCGAACCAAACGGGGGTCGCCATCAAAGTCTGATTTGTAGTATAGATAAATCTTGTCGTTGTAAACAAAAGGATGTGGATCGTGAATTGAATATTGATCCCATTCGCCCTCGGCACCGTTGTCCACCACAACTTTGTTATACGGCGTCCAGGGGCCGTCAGGTGAGTCCGCATACGAAACAGCAACAGGACAGTCGTCGCCACGTAAACCGCTGGCTTCTTTAAAGCCTTGATAATAGATATAATATTTCCCTTTAAATTTAAGGATATCGCATGTGGTAACCGAACGCCAGCCAACCGCCGGTTTTGGAGGACGGGGGATTGCTACGCCTTGTTCTTTCCAGGTGATTCCGTCCTTACTGGTGGCATACCAAATTTCCGATAAATCCCAATCGGCAGAAGGAATGGTATCGTTGCAATTTTCAGCCCCCATAGGTTTTGTGGGGGTGTTACGATAAGTATACCAAACGTAATATTTCCCGTTTTCGAAAATTACTTTTGAAGGATCGCGACGTGAGATAGTACCGTCATGACCGTTGTAATCGAATCCTTTAAGTTCGGTGTATTTAAATTGAGAATACAGCTCATTGTCCTCAGGCCGTGGAGCCATGTAGCTATCATAGTTGCGTTCCATTGCCTTGCTTAATGGTCGGTTGGGTTTTTCTTTGGGTAAGATAAAAGGAAAGCCCTTAGTGGGTGCTTCCATTGACTTGTCGGTTTTTTGCCGGGAAATACATGCAGCAAAAAATAAAGCAAAAATCAAAAACGTTGAAATTCTTGTTAATAATGAATGTGGCATATCTGTTTATTTTAAAATTGTGATCCTATTTTTTACCGGTCGGGCTTCAGCCCTTTAATTTACTGGTGTTTGATACATTGACCGTGTGCCTTAGCTAAAGCTTCAGTGACACGCGGAAAGAACTATGCTTTTATAGGACGCTCTTTCAGCTCTTATTTAAATAGCTTTTTAACTGGTTTGTACACTCTAATCCAATCTATATACATTTTGTTTTTCATATCATCAGCCAACTCTTCATCAGTGGCTACAATTCCTTTATTCGAGCGCCATTCATGATCCTCAACATCCAGGATAATATGCATAGGTCTGTCAAAAAACTGATTATCGGGATCGGTCATATTTTCTTTTCGGAGTGTATTGACCAATTCTCCATCGATATAAAAATCAATCTCCGAGGGACTCTTCCAATACATTCCAAAGTTATGGAAGTCATTTCTATAAGGCTCGTTATTTGGCAGGGTATGGTGCTGTGGGAAGGCAAAGTTCTCTTTAATGCCAGTTTGGTCGCGCATAAACACATGGTAGTTGTGTGAAGCCTGCTGTGCATTTTTTACTTCCGATGGTCTGTCGCCGGCATAAATTTCCAGGATGTCAATTTCCCGTTTGCTGTCCATGCTTAACAGCCAAATGTTCGAAGATAATACCTGGTTGCAGGGTTTTATTCTGGCTTCTACAAATACAGGGTAAATAATGGTTTGTTTTGAGGTGACAATTCCGCAATTGACTTTTTTTGTCCCTGTTTTTCTGGTAGCTTTTAAAACCAGTTTGCCATCTATGATTTCAGAATGGCTTTCGTTAAAATAAGACAAGCCAGGCCCTCGCCATTTGCCCATGTACATATCTTTCCAATTGGTATTGAACTGATCCGATTTACCATCAGAGTTAAAATTATTGGAGCAATTTTTAACCATTTTCCATTTGTAGCCATTTTCAACTTTTGCAGGAATTTCCTTAGATCCAGAATCCTGTGCTATGGCCACTATCGAACTAGCTAGAAACATGCATAATAAAAGTATTCTCATCCTCAACATTTTCTTTTAAACTTATATTTTTTTTAGTGCACAAAGGGATAATTTGTTTCGGCCATGCCAGTTGTCTTTTTATTGTTTTTTAGAGATTTTGACCTGTCCATGAACATAGTATGTAAAAAGTTTATTGCTGAATGATACGGATTTTGGCCGGTGTACTTAGAGCCATGTGAGGGCCAGATTTCCGGTGAGTTGCAATAAGCATTGGTAGATAAAACAGCTTCCGTTGCCAAAGCATCAATACATGGAGATTCAACATAGGCCAGCGGACTTTTATTTGTGCAACCCACCGCTTGGTGATAACAGTTTAGGGCACCGGAACGTTGACCGTCGGTTATATTGCAAATATAAGTGCATATCTTTATTATTACAGCCATTCAATTAATATTACACAGGTCTTAATTAATCAGCTATGAAGGTAGTAAGAGCATTATTTTAGGACAGGGATTTTTTGTAGTTAATAGGATGGTTTTTTGTCAAATTTTAAGCAGAAAAGCGAAATACAGCTAGACATAAGCTAAACAGGCCCGGAAGAATTAACTTTCGAGCCTGTTTATTTAATTTTTTACTATCCGATTATTGTGCAAAATCTACAAAATTGCCGTGACGTTCCTTACGTCTTGATGTAAATCTTTTAATGCACTGATAGTCGCCGGTAACATATTCATGTGTCAATCCCCAACGCATTACTTCTGTAGGATCTTTTTCGTTATCAACAGTACGGTTTAAACCAATAGCATGAGGAGCGCTTGGGATAGAAGACATGATTTCAAAGTTAATTCCATCGGGCGACCATTGGATGGTATTTTTTTCTGGTCCGTCGGTGGTAATTAATGCAGCAATTCCGTCATTATATTTCCAAACGCAAATTTCGTGGCCACTATTGCTGATTGGGTTGTAAGGTGATTTTATGTAAGGGCCTTTCGGATTATCGGCAATAGCCACACCATGTCTTATTTCTCTACCTCCAAAATACATTTCTTCTCCCATTCGTTCACCTTTGTAATACAGGTAGAATTTGCCTTTGAATGGAAGAATGCATGGATCATGAACCTTATGGCTATCAAAGTCTCCTTTGTTGATCACCTCAAATCGGTTTTTCTTTCCGGGCAGCCATTCTCCGTTATCGGCAGGGCTTAATATAGGCTCTTTGCTTTTGGTCCATGGTCCATCAGGTGAACTTGCCCATGCCAGGCCAACCTGATTTTTGACCCTATGCGTATAAGGTGACTTTACGGTTTGGTAGCACAGATAGTACATACCATCCCACTCCATAATTTCAACGGTAAATACCGAACGGTCGTCATATTCACCTTTTTTACCACGAGGAACAGCAAGGCCTTCTTCATTCCAGGTTATTCCATCGGTAGAAGTAGCATACCAAATATCGCACCTGTCCCATGGAAATACTTTATCCTTTTCCACATCTCCGTCAAAACCCTGCGTTGGGCCAGTGCTTTTGGTGTACCATACATAATATTTTTCGTCATGCATAATTAATGCGCTTGGATCGCGACGGACGACACCTTCTTCGTATGCAAGATCACCCTTTAGTTCCTGTTCGGAAAATCGTATAAACCATTCGTTGCCATAGGTGGGCCATTTGAGCGCCCGCTTACTGGCAGCACTTAAGTGTTCTTTGTCGGTTATTCCATATCGGTATATTAATTCATCCGAGACTTCTGCTTCTTCAGAACATTTCTCACAAGATTTCTGGTTGCCACAACTAAGCATCAGGAAAGATGCCATGGTTGCCAAAAATAGATTTCTCAATTTATTCATAGACGTAATTTTTATAGCTAATAGTTTATAGTATCGATAAATATACTTTATTGCTTTTTATATCTTCAAATCTGACCATTTTCTTTTAGATTATTGCTTTTGTAAACTCAACCAAAACTAAACAATCAAAACAGAGCAATGGACTACAACTGGATATTGGTGATTTTTAGAGGGTGTAAAAATATAATTATCATATGATTGCAAATAATTAAACCTAACATTGTATTTTTATGCCTAACATCAAGGTTGCAAAATGAAGAAATTTATACGCATGGATATTAATAAAAACACACGAACGAAATCAATATTAATCATTCAATTTATTTTTAGTTTTTTGGTGGTCTCATATTCGCAAAATTTCGATGAGGCAAAAAACAATATGCTAAAAGCAAGGGCCATCAAATATTCGCAAATGGATAGTGCGCTTTTTTATTTTGAGAAGTCCAAGAATGATTTTCTTATGTTAGGGGATACTTTATTAGCTATTAAGTGCTTGTTAGAGAGTTCGGTTGTTAATACTACTAAAGCGGATTATTCAAAA
The DNA here is from genome assembly GCF_052400645.1 of Saccharicrinis sp. GN24d3. NCBI lineage: Bacteria > Pseudomonadati > Bacteroidota > Bacteroidia > Marinilabiliales > Marinilabiliaceae > Saccharicrinis > Saccharicrinis sp. GN24d3. The sequence goes on along the minus strand of NZ_JBQTGI010000006.1, from coordinate 26,143 downwards.
TCGTATGATGGGTATTGGGAAGTTTTAAGGTTGTCTGAAAGTATCGGTTCGGAATTGTCGGTGGCTTCAGCTTATGATGGACTCGGTACCCTGTATGGGTTGTTTTACCGACATCAGGAGGCGCTAATGAATTACAATAAATCTTTACATATTAAAAAACAACTGATTAAAGAAGGTAAGATTAAATTACCGGATATTTTGAGTACCTATTATTTAATTGCCATAAACTACCGTGAGCAACAAATAATAAATAAGGCTCAGCAATATTTAGATACATGTTATCAGATTAGAAAAGAATACCCTAGCAAGACTCTTTTTATAGATGCAGAACAAGGATATTTATTGTATTATCAAAACAAGTTTAAAGAGGCCGAGGCTTTGCTGCAGAAGGTTGAAAAATCATTTTTGTCTGAAAATGAAACTTACTTGGTGATCTTATATTCTTTTATGGGTGACCTCTATAATAAGTTGGATAACTTCGAAAAGTGTTCCGAATACTATTTAAAGTCCTTAGATGTGGCAAAAAAATACAGATCGCATCAGAATTATGTGCCTGAAGTATATAAAAAACTTGGAGATTTGTATTTGTCGATTAACAAACCCAGGATAGCCTATGCATATCTGAAGAACTCTTTTAATGCCAATGATAGCCTGTTTGGTGCCAGAAGTATTAATAACCAGCGCTTTATTGAGATCAAGGATCAATTCCGACAAGAGCAGCAAAAACTTATGGAGAAGGCAAGGCTTACTAAATTAGAAAATGAAAAAAGATTATTGTTCTTAAGAAATACCGTTCTATCCATTGTTCTTGTTTCGTTAGTGATGGTATCATTCATTACTTTTTTCTATTTAAAATATCGCCATAAAACGGCGGAGAAGATGCTGAAATCGGACCAGAAAGCTAAAGAGGAAAAAAACAAGGAAATTCTGGAGATGAAAAACAAGGAATTAACTTCCTCGGCATTGCAACTAATTGAAAAGGACGAGCTATTAATGGAGATTAAAAGTAAATTGAGCTCGGCAAAAAATAAGGACCTTAAAGAGTTGATCGCAAAAATAAACGCAAACAGCAAGCACGATTGGAAGGAGTTTGACACTCGCTTTACATCAGTTAATCAGGGTTTTTACAAGTCGTTAAGCGAGAGGTTCCCAGAGTTAACACAACGCGACCATAAGCTATGTGCCTTGATTAAACTAAACTTCTCCAGCAAGGAAATGTCTCTTCTTTTGGGGATCTCTATAGAAAGCGTTCATACTTCTCGTTATAGGTTGCGACAAAAATTAAAGTTGGATAAAGGAGAAAACTTAACCGAGTTTATTGCCCGAGTGTAGGCGGGTAAAAGTAAATGGCCAAATTGTTGAAATTTAAGGCAGATTGAAGTAAATTATATACTTAAATTTCTTCATGCAAGTCAAGATAGGCCATATTGCTTTATTTGTAATCGCGTTTGTTTTTATTGAAATCGACGGATTTGCCGAGCACAACTATAGTTTTAGGCATTTATCCAATACCGATGGGTTGTCACAAAACACGGTGAACTGTATGTATCAGGACAGCAAGGGTTTTGTTTGGATAGGTACCCAGGACGGTTTGAATCGCTACGACGGGTATGAGTTTCTCATTTTTAGGCACGATAAGTCAGATACAACATCTATTTCGCATAGTTGGATATGGGATATTTATGAAGACCGAAATGGTGTTTTTTGGATAGCAACATGGCATGGATTAAACAGATACGATCCTAATACTGGCTTGTTTGCACGTTATCTGCCACAAAAAGGTAATAAAAACAGCATGAACGGAACCCGACCTACATCTATTTGTGAGGATGAAAGGGGCAATTTGTGGATTGGAACATGGGGTGGGGGGGTGAATAGGTTTAATCCGAAAACGGGTAATTTCACTCATTTCGTGAATGATACAGACGATTCAACAAGTTTGGCAAGCAATTTTGTGAGGTCGTTATATTTGGGTAGCAATAACGATCTTTGGGTGGGAACATGGAACGGTCTGTCTATCATAGATATATCAAACCCGGAACAGCCTGAGTTGAGGCCGTACAAGGGTAATCATGGACAAAGTAAAATCCCATCAAGTAAAATATCGTCCCTATTGGGCGATAAGGAGGGTAATGTTTGGATTGGTACCCTTGGAGGGGGTATTAGCCGGCATGACCGCAAAACAGGTTTGTTGACAACTTTTGTTCATGATGCAAGTAAAAACAGTATTTCAAGCAATAATATTACGTCCTTGCTGATGGGCCCTAATGGTGCATTATGGATAGGAACGGTCTCCCTGGGTATTGATATATATGATATTAAAGATAGTCAGTTCGTTCATGTTCAACACGATCCTGACGATCGGCGAAGTTTGACCGGGAATAGTATTAATAGCTTGCTGATGGATCGGTCAGGATTAGTTTGGATTGGTGCGGAGGGCATAAATATATTTAATGCCAGAATGAATTATTTCAGTCATTTCAAACATAAATCATACAATAACAATAGCCTAAGCAATAACAAGGTAACAGTATTCTGCGAAGATCACAAAGGGGATATCTGGATAGGGACCGAGACAGGTGGCTTAAACTATTTTTGTCCTTCCGATGGCACTTTTCGTGTGTTTAAACATGTACCAGGCAACAGGGCTGGTTTAAGCAGCAACAATATCAGTTCTATTATTGAAGACAAAAACCAAGACTTATGGATAGGGACCCGTGGAGGTGGACTAAATAGGTTTGATACACATAAAAAACTTTTCCGGCATTACAATGAATCACCGTTAGTTCGCCAAAGTGAAGGATTGGATAATATCAATGGATTGGCATACGATTCTGTTGGTATCATTTGGATCGCCACATACAGCAAAGGCTTGATAAAATTCGATTTGAATTCGGGCAACTTCACGAATTACAGGAGCAACCCAGTTGACAGCACCACACTCTCGGGCGATTATTTACTTCGTATCTATAACCAGGATCAATATCTGTGGTTAGGTTCCTGGGGCGGAGGATTAAGCAGAATGGACAAAAAGTCAGGTTCGTTTCAACGATACATGAGTAATGCCAATGCTGCAAATGGATTGAGTGATAATATTGTACAGGCCATAAACAAAGCTGTTATTGATGGAAAAGAAAAGTTGTGTGTGGGCACCAGCGATGGTCTTTCGGTTCTGGATTTCCATGGAGGGACAGCGTTCAGCAATTATTCAATTAAGGATGGGTTGCCCAGTAATGTAATATATGGTATCCTTGATGACGAAAAAGGAAACCTTTGGTTAAGCACCAATAATGGCATTTGTAAGTTTAACCCCGACACACGGGAAATTAAAACTTTTAATATTCATAACGGATTACAAGGTAAGGAGTATGTCGGGGGGGCGTATTTAAAGCTTAGGAATGGGATGTTTTTGTTTGGGGGTAATAATGGGTTTAACCTGTTTTATCCTGATAGTATAGCAGAAAGCAGATATGAACCCCTAGTTGAGATTACTTCTTTTAATGTATTTAATGTTCCCTATTTTGAGGGGCATATTGTTCCGGACAGTTCTGTTATTAAATTGTCCCATCATCAAAATTTCTTTTCGTTTAAGTTTTCCGCCTTGGATTTTACTAATCCTGCAAACAATCGATATCAATATATATTGGAGGGGGTAGACGAAAATTGGGTTGCCATACAAGAGCGAAGATTTGTAGGGTACACTAATCTGGATCCAGGAGAATATACATTTAAAGTTAGAGGCACTAACTGCGACGGTATCTGGAGTTCCGAACAAGCATCAATGGAGATTATTATTACCCCGGCCATCTGGCAAACCTTATGGTTTAAATTGTTTCTGGTTGTCATTGTGTTGGCAGTACTATGGAGAATCTACAGATACAAGCAAAATCGTTTGGCCGAAATGGAACGATTGCGCATCAGTATTGCAAGTGACCTGCACGATGAAGTGGGGGCATCCTTGACACGTATCAGCATTCACTCGGAACAGATTCAAAATACAGATAGAAAAAAAGAGATCATTGATGCATCACGTAAGATAGGTTCTATAAGCCGAGATGTGATTGCAACGATGAGCGATATAGTCTGGTCTATCGACACCCGAAATGATACCATAGGAGACTTACTTGAGCGGATGTACGACTTAGCCTACACCACTTTTTCCATCAAGGATATCGCGGTGTCATTTTCTGAAAATGGATTGGATAAAGACAAGAAGATTAAGATTGATTCAAGGCAAAATGTGTACTATATATTTAAGGAAGCAATAAATAATATTGTTAAATATGCCCAGGCATCCGAAGTTAAGGTAAGTATGGAAAATGAAGTGTATGGATTTAATATGCAGATTAAAGATAACGGTATAGGATTCGATATTTCAAAGGTAAAAAAAGGAAATGGACTGAGAAACATGAAAATGAGGGCGGAAAGAATTGGAGGTGAGTTGATAATAGAGTCGGATGGAGGTACAATAATAATGTTGAGGACAAGAAGGCTGTAAATGTAGTGTATCCCTGACCAAATTAGTGCAGCCCTTCTTACTATTAGGTACAACTCTCATCAATACCCCATGTAAATGGTATTTCGCTTGCCCCATAAAATTTGTATTATTAAAATATGGTAAGGATAGCAATAGTTGAGGACGATAAGGTGATTAGAAACGGGGTTCAAGAATACCTGAATAACCAGATGGAAATGTCGTGCCAAATCGCAAAGGAATCGGTTGAGGCATTCCTGTCCGGAATAAACAAAGAAAATATACCCGATATCATTCTCATGGACATTGGTTTGCCAGGAATGTCAGGCATTAGTGGGGTAAAACTCATAAAGGAGAAATATCCTGACATTAACATCGTCATGTTTACCGTCTACCACGATTTCAACAAGATATTCCAATCGTTATGCGCTGGCGCATCCGGCTATCTGCTTAAGAACATTCCCTTTGCCGATATAAAAAAAGCGATAGAAATAGTGAATGATGGGGGTTCGTTTATGTCACCGCAAATAGCTCGCAAAGTGATCAATTATTTTCAGACAGGCCAAAAAAACGAGCCATCCACCTCGCTTACAGGCAAGGAAAAAGAAATTGTGCTTGGCCTGGTAGACGGTTTAAGTTATAAAATGATTGCAGAAAAAAATTTTATTTCTATTGAAACAGTTCGGTCGCATATTAAAAACATCTACAAAAAGCTACATGTGCATTGTAAGGCCGAAGTCATTAAAAAATCCATAAGCGGGGAGATTTAACCGTCGACTTTATTTGGGGTGCTCGCTACATCGTGGTTTATGGTCATAATGTTGAGGATTGATTTTCTCATCACTTTTGACGCAGATTCATGTTGTTCTTATTTAAGCTTGCTATCTGCAAGTAACTACATTTGCGGTATATCCGGCATCCCCGGCATGCTCATCACCTGATAATTATTGGGGATTTCGAACTTTGAATTATCAGGTTTCCAGTATTTTACATTTTTCATCTCCATGCTTGATCCCTCAGATCCTTCCATATGGTCAATGATTTTCATGGGGAACTTGTATTTTTCGGAATACCACAGGGTGTACATTTTTTGCCCTGGATTTTTCTTGCTCCAGAGTGTCGATTTTGTACAAACAATGCCATTGATGGTTTCATTACCTTCTTTTTTTAAGATCCCTTGTTCTTCATATTTCTCAAAAACTTTTATTGGATCATTGTTCATGCTCATCTGGCTGCCTGCCGGACTTTTTATTGCCATTTTTTGGTCGGGCATTAAAATAACAACATCTTTCGATCCATTTTTAACTATGATGGCACTTTTGTTGCCGCGTTCTTCAAATTCGTAGCGATATCCTGCTTCGGCCGAATAAACTTTAAATTGCTTTTCCTGCCCGGCGTTATTGAATACCATGTCTGCGGTAAATTGTGCAAAACCGTTAATGCTCAATCCTGACAAAATCAGGATTAAGGTAAGCTGAATAAATTGTTTGGTGGTTTTCATGATACTGATTTTATAGTGTTCATACAAATTATGTTACCAAGTGGGCTTTTCATAGTTGAATCATTTTGATATGTCCGGCTGCTTTAGCCTGAGAAAGAGGTGTTTGGTTTCGTACATTTATTGCGTTTACGTTGGCACCTTTTTCGAGAAGATATTTAGCCATTTCCAGATAGTCGTAGTCATAATAATAATACACTGGTGTCCGATAAAAATACGCGCTATAGCCTAACGCTATTTTGTCTCAAGCCGGCGGACGTTTCATTTTCAGTTCGCCTCAGTTTTTATATTTCAACGCTGTTCATGATTTCGGCAACGCTCCAATTGCCTTAGCTGCAAACGAAACACAAATTGTGCCGCCGTTAACATGAAAAAGCTAAAAATAAGTGCGCTTCGCTTAAAGAAAAGAACCTGTCTCCCGGTCAGACGGGCTCGCGATGTTCAAACAGCTTTTGCTTTTATTGATTTTTGCTCCGTTCGGTAACACCTAAGCAAGTTTAATCATTACACTCACTTATCGTAAAAATTCTTTCCAACCGCTTGGATTACAGATTTTCTTAACGCTTTTTTTGCATGAAAGCGGATTATTCCCCAGGCACCATGCCTACTCGTTTAAAACTCTTGCTATTCTAATCAATACGATAGAATTAATAATGCTTAGTCGGTGCGTAATGATAAAAAATCATGCCGGGCAAAGCACTCTTTGCATTCTCAGCATAACCCAAACAAATTTGGTTGTGCATTCACTTCTTCCCGAATTACTTCGCCATTCGCTTGGGCATTCGGTAAAGCACAGGCAAGCATAGCTTTACATTCACTTCTTCAGGAATTGCTGCGCATTCGCTCGGGCGTTCGGCAGAACATAAGCAAGCTTTGTTTTGCTCTCACTTCTTCACGAATTCTACCCTTCGGTTATTGGCTTTTCCCTCAGGCGTATCGTTGGTATCCATGGGAGTGGTTTCTCCCATGCCTTTGGCACTTAGCCTGTCAGGTGATATGCCTAGTTTTACCATAGTGTTTTTTACTGTTTTTGCTCTTGCTTCCGATAAAGTTAAGTTGCTGGTATCATCGCTGTCGCTGTCGGTATGGCCTTCCACACTGAAATTAATCTCGGGGTGATCCTTCATCAATTGGGTCACTTTGTTAATAATGCCCATCGATTCGGGCTTTAATGTGGCTTTACCCACATCAAACCTGATACCTGATGCGATTATCTTTCCGTCCTGCAATATTCTGTCGTAAAATTTTACGCCACCTTCAGCAATCCTGATATTTTTTACGTAATACAAATTTTCATTGTGAGCGTGATAAGAATATAGGGTCAGTCCCTTTGGATCAAAATCGAGTCTGGGAATATTTAGCAAGCGGGTTTCGTCCATATAAGCTTTTAATTTTCCATTTGTATGGGCAATGGCAATGTGCATCCATCTCGATTTTTTAATGTTTTCACCGGGCAACCTGCTTCTAAAATGACCCATCTCCATTTCTTTGCTAGTAACGTTAATGCCTGTATATCCTGTAGGGCTTCCCGATTTCTGGTTTTTCCTATCGTACAGATGAATTTCAAACGTACCGCTTCCTGGATAATACAAGTCGAACTCTATAGTAAAAACTTGGGGGAGATAATCCTCCTTCGGATTTTTCATATATGGGATAATAGAAGGGTGGCCATCTCTCAACATAATCACCAGATCTTCGCCATACTTGGCCACTTCGGCATTTCCTCTGTGGAGATCCCACCTGGATGGGAACTCACCATTTTCCTCGCTCGATAAATCATCCTCAAAAATAACTTTGTCGCCGGGAACAAAATCATACTTGGCCCACGATAAGGTTGGACTTACACTTTTCTCCACAATGATAACCTGTTCTTCTGGTTGATTAGGGGATTCAGCTTGGCTGTTTGTTTGTGTTTCTTGTTTTTGATTCTTTTTGTTCTTCTTTTTGCCAAACAAACCACCAAGTCCTTCTTCCAGTTTGTCGAAACTTTTATTGATGGTTTTGTCAACTTTTTTATCCACCCTTTTTTCACCTTCTTTCTCGGTTTTCTTTACCGGATCTTTTACTTGCGCATTAATGCTTTGTTGCGAAAAAGTGAACAGGATACTGGCAGCAAATAGGATATAGCATATTTTTTTCATGATTGTTGGTTTATGGTAACACCTAGTTAGGATTCGTTCTTCTGAATAAATGTAAAACTAAACACGAGAGTAGGCTATCCCATAAAAATGGGATTTTGAATACCATATCCCATTAATATGGTATTGAAGTAGTATCCAATATGAACTAAATTATAGAAAGTTCATATTTTTTCTGGAGGATACTATTATGAAAAAACATTACCTGGCTTTATGCATAGTAGGGGCTTTGCTGCTAATCCTTGCCCCTGTCAAAGGACAATATGTTGAATTTGTCCAGATAACCGATGATACACGAGATCAAAAAATTCCGGCAATTGATGGCGATTATGTGGTGTACGAGCATTACCCTTTCGGAGGCGGTGTTGAGATTTATTTATATAATCGCGTAACCAAAACCGAAAAATTGCTTACCCCGGGCCCGGCTACTTTACGAATGAATCCCGATATTTCCGGCAACCGTGTGGTGTGGTCAGAAAAAGTGGATGACGAGTGGGATTGGGATATATTTATATACGACATAAACACGCCGCATATCGACCCACGTCCCCTATTGGTTTGGGAGGGGGGCCAAAGAAAACCAGCTATCCATGGCGACATCTTAGTGTTTGTCGATTATAAAATGGATGTCGATTACGGTAATGTTTATGCTTATGATTTTGCGACAGGGGTACTTACCCGCTTAACCCATGATGTTGAGCAAGGGCAAACAAACCCGGATGTGTTTGGTGATTATGTGGTGTGGGAAGATTTCCGGTCTGGAGATTGGGACATTTATATGTATCATATCCCCACAGGAACAGAAACGCAATTGACCGATCATCCTGCCAGTCAACAAAGGCCTGCTATTTATGACAAGCGCATTGTCTGGATGGACTATCGCAATGGAGATTGGGATATCTATATGCATCATATCACTCATGGAATTGGTAGTGTTTTTGAGAATTTTGATTGGCCCTTATGGAACCTGGGCCAATATAACAGGGAAGATCAGAAGTACCCGGCTATCTATGGGGATCGTGTGGTTTGGCAAGATGACAGAAACGGAGACTGGGATTTGTACATGTTTACTTTTATAAATCCTATCGCTGGAAACTTTACCAGAATGTTCGATGTGGACCATGATCAGACAATGCCGGCGATTTTTGATAAATATGTGGTGTTCGAAGATGAGCGTGACAATGATGGAGCAAAAGATATTTGGCAATGGGAAGTGCCTCCGGGATGCGATTTGTCTTTGGTGGTAGAGGATGAACCTGACCCGGTTGTTACGGGCAACGAGCTAACTTACACCGTTTACATTAAAAACACGGGACAGCAAACTGCCAACAATGTTTTGGTAACGTGTACTTTATCTTCCAGTGTTGATTATGTAAGGTCGTACAATAGTCATGGTACAGGATCGACTATCGTGGGTAATGAGGTGCTTTGCAGTCTGGGCACCATGGAATACAACGACCTTGACACCATAGAAGTAGTAGTGACCCCGCTGGACGAAGGCAGACCCATTTTTACCGCTCTGGTTGAAACGATTGACAACGATATAAATCTTGAAAACAATTTTCAAAGTATAAGAACAGACGTAGTATGGGCTCTATCGGATGTAATTGATGTTGGTATGAGTCCCTCACTGTACATGCATAATAATGCATCTCATATTGTTTATACCGACAAAGAGGAAGGTGATTATTTAAGATACGCTACTAATAAAAGCGGTGCCTGGTCAAGAAGTACTGTTTATGAAAATGATGATGATCCAATTTTCTATCCTCATGTTGCCGTAGATCAAAACGATACGGTCCATGTGGTTTATTATGAATATATATATACTAACTGGCTTTCACCTTATGAATTATACTATGTAAGGCAAACAGCATCCGGTTGGTCCACTCCTTTGAAATTGGCCGATTCATCTAGCGACTTCGGAGGTGTAAATATTAATTGCAGTCCGGAAGGGATTGTCTATGTTTCCTATCTGAAAACTCAATGGGGCGATAATATTAACTTACATTATTTTAATGGAACATGGAATGGTCCCCTTGTGCTGCCAACTTTGCCTTCCCGGAGCGCCTACAATGACCTGGCCATGTCGGTCGATAATAATGGTCATATCCATTTTGCTTATTATTTAATGGGTGCTGCGAATCAGGGCCCTCATTATATGACCAATGCGCCCGACAGCATATGGAAAACCTCGGAGTTAATACAGGACAATTGGGGGGGAGGTCAACTTGAAACCTTACGCTTGAGCATAGCTACCGATAATGGCAACCGTCCACATATTTGTTATTCGGCATCTCACGAGGGAGACTATGAAGAAAACTATATGTATGCGGTGAAGACTTCGGGCAGCTGGTCAAACGACTTTGTATATGCCCAGCAATGGAGTAGCTTTAGTGCTATTGCTACCGATCCATTGCAGGATCCTCATATTTGTTTCAAGGATCAAATTTCAGGTAGGTTGATTTATTCTTTCGAGAGTGGCGGAAATTGGGTACATAAAACGATTACGAACGATGGCAGCAGTATTAATGGAATAAAATCAGATGATGACGGTTATGTTCATATTGCCTTTAGCGAATATAACAGCTCGTATGGTAAAAACGTGTTAAAATACCTGACCAGCAGACCGGAACCGCCTAAACCACAAATTTCTGTTAGTCCTGACTCTATTGATTTCTGGAAACGAATTGTGGGACAAATTACCGATCCGCGTGTGGTGACTATAAGAAATTATGGCGATGCAGATTTGGTTATTGCTAATGCAAGTATCGATTATACTATTGAACAGGATTTTTATATCACCGACAATCCTTGTACAACGATTCCTGCAGATGGAAAGTGCGAGATATCCGTTGCGTTCGATCCTCAATCCATTGGCAATAAAACCGAATATCTACGGATAGAATCCAATGATCTTGTTTATCCGGTAATCAGAATTAAACTGAAGGGCGAAGGTTTAGAACCGATAGCCATCGTGAATGGGGATAGCCAGTTTGGAGAAGTAACTGTGGGTTCGTCATTGTCTCATCCGTTCGAAATAATAAACGAAGGCAATACCGATTTAAGGGTCGACCTGGTGGTAATTCAGGACGATGATGCCGACCAGTTCTCGTTCGATGGTTTGCCCGATGGGGCTTTCTACATCAATCCCGGCGAATCCCAAGCTTTCAATGTTTATTTCTCGCCAACAACGGTAGGGGATAAAATCACCCGACTGTTAGTTTATACCAGCGACCTTGATTACCGGAATATTTATTTGACCGGAACAGGTGTCGTTCCATGGTATCCTATTTCAGGAAGCGTAAAAGCCCCCGACAATTCCCCAATTACCCAAGGAGTCGTAATTGTAGACGTCATGAAAGACAATGGAGATCTGGATTTTTTCATCCGGGAAGAGCTTTTTGGGTCGGATTTGTTCAGTCTAAATGCACCGGAAGGTACCGTAACATTATTTATCCATCCGGATGAAGATGTTTATCCTGAGTTAATGCGCGGTTATTATGGTAATGCTGCAACGTTGGCCGATGCCACAATGATCAACCATAACCAGGAGATTATCGGACTTGAATTGTTTGCGCTTAACGCTCCGGGAAATGCAGGAGGCAGCTCTCAGGTAGATGGTTCTTTAGAAAATGAAGATAGCCCGCAGGCCTATCCAACCGGGTTAAAATCTGTTTTGGCCAGCAAAGTTGAAGGTGCAGCCGTTTATTTGTACGACCAGTCCGGAACTATTATTGCGTATGATGTTACTGATGTCAACGGGGAATTCAGTTTTACAAATATCCCGGCAGGAACATTTACTTTTTATGTAGATCATTTTGGCATTCCAATGGGCAATGCGACCCAGGTTGAAGAAGTTGTCATTGATGCTGACGGACAGGTAATGGTGATTGAAGCCAAAATTGTGAATGGTGTTATTACAGCAACTGTTTCGGAAATAACAGGAGTGTCGAGCCTGTTTGATAAAGCTGAACTAAAAGTCTATCCTAATCCCGCAAAATCAGTACTTTATATTGATGCCCCAATGTTCAAGGATGAGGTTGTTGTTCAAATTATCAATGCTGCAGGTCAGGTTGTCTGGCATAAAAACATTCAACCTAACATTGGAGGCTTAAGGACGAGCATATCGGTAGATTTTCTCGAGAATGGAGTTTACTTGTTGCAAGTTATAGGTTATGGTGAAAGTTACCAGACCAAGGTGGTTGTCAGAAATTAGAAATTACTACTCGAGGTGCGGCTTGGAATCGTACCCCGAGTCTAATTTTAACTCTATAGCTATGAAAAATTTATTTTTACTTTCAATGATTATGGGTGCTTTCGTTTGTATGGCACCTATATTGAACCGTTCCTATGCTCAGGAACTCACCGTACCGGATTATGCCTATGGTACGGTATACTCTGAGTGGGGCACGGTTGACGGTCAAGGTGTTACGAATCCGGGGCCTTATGCCGGTTATTCCGAAGGAGACGAAGAAAGACCAGCAGATGTTTTTTTGGCACATGGTTACCGCTGGTGGGGATATCCTGAAAATATTTTATTGATTTGTCACAAATTCCAGCCTTTTAATTATCCAGGCTATCATGGGGTGTGGGATATGTCTCATTTGGGGTGTTCCGGCGCCATGCTTGGCCATTCCGCTGCTTGGGGAGGGGTAGTCGTTGAACCTGAATTGCGCAGCATAAGTTGCTTGGGAGGAACCCAAAACGATGATGATGGCCCCACGGAACAATGGTGTATCTGGCTCGGTATGAACAAAATATGCTATCCTATCCCTTCGCACTGGGGATACACCCGTCCTTATGGTTACCTGCGAAAAATCGTGGAAGTGAAATCAACGGGATCATTGCAGGTTGGCGATCCCGTGGATATCACAGCAAGCCTTGCTTCTCAGGGAGTTTTTGAAGGAGATGGGTCAATGTCAGCTGTAGGTACGCTTTTTCTCAATAAAATAGATGAAATGCCATGGCATAATGAATGGGGCATGGGTCGAGAATACCTTCGCGCAGGCGATGTTGCTGATATTACAGGTACGCCTGAGATGATGAACAATATGCTTGGCCACATCACTTATATGAGTTTAAACAATACCGAAAATACAAGTGCAATAGTAGCCATTGGCGATATTATTGTGGTGGAGGTGGTGTTTGATAATAAAGTTGTACTTGAAAATCCAGGAGAAAGATATGCGGGAGAAAAATCAGAAGGTTGGGTTGGAGAAAGACCTGATGAGTTGTTCAGTTATATTGAGTATACCCGTACGGATTCAATTAAGAAAATGATCAAGAATTATGGGAATACGTTAATATACAATTTAACGAGTGATACTCCGGGTGCTTTTCTTGAAGCATTATCGCCTGCCGGTCCAAACCTGGATACTGATCAGGATGGAATCAGTGATACACGCGAAAAAGGACCAGATGGCAGCGACGACAATTACGACGGTAATACCGATGGACTGGCGGATCATGAACAGGCTAATGTAGCATCTTTCCATACCTATGATGGTTTGAATTACGTAACGATGGTAGTGCCTGAGGATGTAGAGCTTACGCAACTTGTGGTCGCAAGCAATCCATCGCCAGACGATATGCCAGCGGATGCCGATTTTCCATTTGGCTTTTTCGATTTTTCCATAGATGGACTTGATCCGGGAGAGGCGATTACGGTTATGTTATATTTACATGGAGGCGAAACGGTGGATAAATATTACAAATACGGTTACACCCCCGACAACAACGAGAAACACTGGTATGAATTTATGTATGACGGAGAAACCGGGGCTGACATCAATACAGATGTTATCACTTTGTATTTTGTAGATGGCTTACGTGGCGATGAGGATATTACGGTGAATGGTTCAATCAAAGAACCTGGCGGCCCTATGAAAGATACTTCCACAGGCATAAATGAAGAAAGTATTTCAGGGTTTGTTTTGGGCCAGAATTACCCAAATCCTTTTGCCGGTCAAACAAAAATCGGTTATGAAATATTTAATTCCTCTCAGTTGATTATAAGGGTATTCAACCTTGCCGGACAGGAAGTCAAAACCCTGGTTAACCAGCAAATGCCGGCAGGAAAACACGAAGTTGTTTGGGACGGTAGAGATAACAGAGGAAACCAACTCCGAAACGGCCTGTATTTTTATCGAATGGAGGTGTTTACCGAAACAGGAAGTCATAAAAAGATAAGGAAGATGGTTTTGAAGAAATAAGTAATGTCACTTCTGCCGAGGGTTTGGTTTTGCGGGAAACCCTCGGTTCGGTTACAAAAATTAGTTGTTGATACTACGCAACCATTTTTATTTTTTCACATCATTCCTACATAGTTAAGCGCTTGATAGCGACCGGCTAAACGTTTGTTGTTGTCTAAAACTAAATAGTAAAAACGGTATTGCATCTTGTTGCCGTCAGCAATCTGTAACCTTAACTTTATGAAAAGATTTAGTAACCGGTAAAACTCAAATGTTATGGAAAGATTAACAGGACTTGCATCTAAAACATTGTTTTTGATGGCTTTTTTGATGTGTACATTTACTTCTTGCGAGAAGGATCCCGGAAACGAGCCGGGAAGCGACCTGGGGCAACTTGAGTTTAACTTTTCTTCTGATGATTTGCAGGAAAGTCTGAAGTCAACAGTAGATGGTGACTCAACGGAGAATGGGGATTTTGCCTACTACAAGTTGCTCATTTCGGTGGTTGACGAAGATGGTGTTGTTGTTCTCGACAAGGAGGCAGTTTCGTTGTACAAATTCTGGGATGGGTTTATAAGTGAAAAAGTGGAACTGAAAGAGGGAACATATACCTTAACCGAGTTTATGATAATTAACAGCAATGGAGAAGTTGTGTTTGCAACACCAAAAGAAGGCTCCCCTTTGGCTTATCTGGTTGAAAAACCGTTACCCGTAAATTTTATAATTGAAGCCAGTGATGTAACGGGTCTCCGAATCGAAGTTATCCCTGTTGGGGATCATCCACCCGAAGACTTTGGTTATGTGAATTTTGGAATCGGCATTGTTAGGCCATTAGCTTTTTTTACTGCGGCATATATCAACCATCCTTTAATTATGGCACCCAGCAGGTTTATAGAAGCTAACCTGGATGTGTACGATCCGGAAGGAAAATATTATGAATTTAAACTCGAAGCAAAGGTAAATGAATTGGTGATTAAAGGGCTCAGGGGTAATTATATTTTTTTGCTGAAAACAGACGACTACGAAAAGAAGTTCATGTTTAGTTATCGTGAGCTTAAAATGAGTTCGGAAGATAATCCATTACTGCTTCCCATAGGAGATAATAGCGGAATTTATGAAATGGAATTTATGGCAAGTCCCGATACTACAATGGATGCGATGATCACAGATTTAAATGGAAACGAAAATTTCGGGGATCACCCCATGTTTTCAGCATCATTTAAATCGGAACCAATTCTAACAGTTATGAGAACTACCCGCAGCTTGATGTATTATGATATTAGAAGATATTTGCCAAAATCAGCCACAATCAAAAAGGTTCAGCTAACACTAACTGTAACTGGTGATATCTATACCATGCAACAACAAAATACAGATATGTTACCAATGTATACCGGGGTTTTTAAGCAAATTGTGGAAGAATGGAAGGAAGAAGGTGTGACCTGGAACAATCAACCGGAAACAACCGATGCAAATAAGGTAATTATTTATTACAATCCTTGGATCGATTTTAACAAAAGAACCTATGATATTACCCGATTATTTGTACCTGTAGACAAAGCCAACTACCCCAACTATGGATTTATGTTTACACATTATCCAGAAAATATATCCGGAGGTATTGAGTTTGGTTCAAGTGATGCTAAAAATAGGGATGATAGACCGGTATTTAAGGTATATTACACTTTGCCATTGTAATAAGCAATCATGTAATGGTTTAGGGCAAAGGGATATGCATCCTTTTGCCTTTTTTAAGCCATAATATCATTTTATTGTTTACATTTACTTTAACAAAGCAAGCGTTAAATGCAGACTCAAGACAACTCCGGGAAAATAATAAAAAGCATCCGGCCGTCAAGGATTATTTGGCCTATAATCATTGGGATTGGATTTTCCGGGTACATGTTATACCATGAATATGAACCTGGTAGTCTTGATGTTTTGCAATTAACCTTAAAAACCGGTTTTTGGATCGCCGTTTCGTTCATGTTTATGGTGATCCGCGATCTCGGCTATATCTACCGCATCAGGTTATTGTCCAATAAAAAGCTAACATGGCAAAAGGCTTTTTCAGTTATTATGTTATGGGAGTTTACCTCTGCTATAACCCCGTCGGCTATTGGAGGAACAAGCGTAGCTATCTTTTTCTTAAATAAGGAAGGTATTCGAATTGGCCGAAGCACCGCACTTGTTATGGTCACCTCCTTTCTTGACGAACTGTTTTTTATAATCGCCTTTCCTGTTGTTTTGCTATTTATAGGGCGCACGGATATATTCGGATTTGGCATCGATGCAGCAGAAAACCTGCCGTGGTATAAAAATCAGTTTATTCTGTTTGCTTTATCGGGATATGGTTTAAAGTTTTTGTATACCGTTGTTATCACCTATGGGTTATTTGTAAATCCAAGAGGACTAAAATTTCTGTTGCTATGGATTTTCAAGTTGCCAATCATACGAAAGTGGCGTCCGGATGCAAATGAATCAGGTTCGGATTTGATTAACACTTCGAATGAATTTAAGCAATGGCCCTTAAGTAAATGGACAAAAGCCTTTGTGGCCACTTCAATTAGCTGGATAAGCAGGTATTGGGTGGTGAACACAATAATCATATCCTTTTTCGGTTTTTCGTTTATCGATTTTGACGGACATGTCTTGGTGTTTGGTAAGCAGTTGGTTATGTGGATTATGATGATAATAAGCCCAACACCCGGAGGTAGTGGATTTGCTGAATATGTATTTAAGGAATTTCTGGCCGGGATTGTACCTGTGGGTACCGGGGTGGCCATGGCATTTGTCTGGCGGTCAATTAGTTATTATCCTTATTTGTTTATAGGAGGTGTATTGGTGCCGCGATGGATACGTAAGCATTTCATAAAACGTTAGTTATATTTGACAAACATAAAATATTATTAGACGAAATAGTCCTTTTCAATCGCACTTTCTGCGTAAATTGTTGAAGGATTATTTTAGTTTAATCAACACAACAGTTTCAAGAAATTTTACATCTGTGAGATATATCATATTATTAATGTCAGTATTGTTTTTCGTGGCCTGTGATGAGGTTAAGAATAAAAGCAATAAATCTGCATCAGAACATAAGAAAGAGCTTACCATATATTGTGAAAATGCAATGGTTCCGGTACTGATGGAACTTAAAGAAAAATTCGAGTCGGGAAGCGGCTGTACAATTAAACTGCACAATGATGGCTCTCAGAATTTAAGTAGCCTGATTCAATATACCCAAAAAGGTGATATTTATTTGCCGGCTTCAAAGGTGGGCTTCAAAAAATTAAGCAGCAAGAATTATAATTATATTGTGGATTCCGTGTTTATCGGTTATAACACTTTGGTAGTGATGACTGTTAAAGGAAACCCGACCGGATACGATGGTGATATTAACAGCCTTGTTGAGAAACAACATGCCATAATAATAGCCAATCCCGAAACAAGTACGCTGGGATATGATACCCGAAAATATTTGGAAGAGAAGAAGTTGTACAGTGATGTGATATTAAATGTTGTTGCATTATCTACCGATAGCAGGGGTTTGGTGAAAAGTTTAAAAAATGAGGAGGCGCAGTTAGTGCTGAACTGGGAAAGTGATATCTATGTCAATGGAAACCGCGATCATGTTGAAGTTTTTAACATTCCGGATTTCCAGCAATCGCCTTCCGAAATATACGCCGGGATATTATCTACAAGCGAAAACCCCGAATTAGCCAGAGAATTTCTGGATTATGCTACCGGAGAGGAAGCCATATCAATTTTTAGAAAGTATGGATTTAATAGGAGGAAAACATTAATTTTTTAAATTTATACCCTGAATTAATTGATTTGAAAATAAAATTTTGTGGGAAAGACTTCTAATTCGCAAAAAGGGCAATTGTATATTGGTGAGCCAATAATAGCAAAACTGTACCTTTTACTGGCTATTTTTCTGCTTACCATAGCGGCAATTTTGGTGATAGAAAACTATTTTGATAAAACATATATCCTTCGCTATCAGGAAGTAATTCATAATCAAGAGCAGAAGAAGAAAGTGGAAAAAGTGTTACAAAAAAACATTCTGAAACTTAACTTGCTTTTTAAAGATTACCCAAGCATTGATCACCCCCAAGAACTTGCCAATACGCAAAACAATATTACCAACCTCGTAACCGAATGTTTAAATATTGTCGAAATCCTCGACCGTGGCGGAACGTTAAATGAGGTTAAACCCGTTAATTTGCAAGATCAGGAGTTGGTAACGGAGGTTATTGTACACAAGGTGGATGAATTTACAGGAACAATACCTGAGGTACGTGAACTTGCTCCCAAAGTCAATGACTTAAATGTGCTCGCCTCAAAAATATCGGCGATTATTTCGTCGTACTTGCAAAACGAAGATGCCGATAAGGAATTATATCTGAAAAATATTGGGTTTTTATTAAAGCAATCAGAAAGTCATTTTTCTCGTATCAACGAAATTGAGAACAAGATTTCGTACGATATTAATAAAAATGTTGCTGCGCTTAATAATGCGAGTATTAATATAATAAACAAGTATAATAACTTTAAATACCTGAGCCTTTTTGTTTTTACCTTAATAGCAGGAGTGATTACCTATTATCTGATTATTCAAATTAAAAATGTAATTATTAACAGAAAAAAGGCCGAAGAGAACAACGAAAAACTCCTACAGGCGGTAGAGCAAAGCCCTATCTCTATAATGATTACCGATACGAAAGGCAACGTGGAATATGTGAATAAAGGTTTTCAGGATATCACAGGTTTTGACAAGCATGAGGTATTGCATAACAATATTGACTTATTTCATAATAATAACAGTGGCACTCCACCTGCCTTCTGGCAGACGATACAGGAAGGAAGAACCTGGACAGGAGAAATCAATAACCGAAAAAAGAACGGTGAGGTTTATTGGGAAAAGGTTCTTGTGTCGCCTGTGCTGAGTAAGGCCAATACCATTTCGAGTTTCATCGCGATTAAGGAAGACATTACCGAAAAAAGAATATTGACGCATTCGTTGGAAGAATCGATTGAATCGATGAAAACAATTATTGAGAACCTTCCGGTGGGAATATTAATTGTTAACAGTAACAAGGAGATTATTCAGGTCAATGATACCGCTGCCAATATTATGGGATACAAAAAGCAGGAGGATGTAATCGAAGCCATGCAAGGGCTTGATTATGGGCAAGTGTTTATTACCCAGAAAGAAGAACATTTTTCGGATCCTTCTACGCGCGTGGTGGTTTCGATGCTTGAGGAACGATTAGAGGTGAAGCAAAATAATATATCCAGATCTATCCTTAAAAATATCATACCTATCCGCCTTAATAATGAGAACGTTTACCTGGAGGCATTTATGGATATCAGTGCGCAAAAAGAAGTTCAGAAGAAGGAAGCAGAGTCCAACAAGGCCAAATCGGAATTCCTGGCTAACATGAGTCACGAAATTCGCACGCCCATGAACGGTATTATTGGTGCAACCGAGTTGCTGGGCAACACAAAGATGACTAAGGAACAGAATAATGTTGTTTCAATTATTAGTCGTTCGTGCGAAAATTTATTGAATATCATCAACGACATCCTGGATTTTTCGAAGATAGAAGCCGGGAAAATGAAAATTGAGCCCTATCCTTTTAATATTCGCTCAACCATTGATTACCTGGTGGATCAAATGTCGTTTAAAACCAACGAAAAAGGCATCGAGCTGATTAGTAGTTTAGAGCAAACCATACCGAGTATATTAATTGGTGACGAAAGTCGTTTGATTCAGGTGCTGATTAACCTGTTGGGCAATGCAGTTAAATTTACCTCGGAAGGTGAGGTTGTGCTGAAAGTGGAAGTAAGCAAACAAATTGGGTCTCAAATCTCCCTTCATTTTATGGTAGAGGATTCCGGTATCGGAATCCCTAAAGATAAGCTGGAAAAAATATTTGAATCGTTTACGCAGGCGGATGGATCTACCACCCGAAAATTTGGGGGGACCGGATTGGGAACCAGTATTTCCAAAATGTTGATTGAACTGATGGGTGGAAAAATATGGGTGGAAAGCCCCAACCCAAATTTTGCCTGGAGCGAGGACAACCCGGGCTCGGTTTTCCATTTTATCGTTCCGTTGAAAATAGATAAAAATCAATCTCCCGAAGAGTTGCATGGCGAGAAGTTTAAGAACATAAAAACCTTGGTTGTCGACAACCACAAAACCAATGTGTTGCTGTTGAAAAAAACTTTAAATAACTGGGGTATTGAGTCTGAAAGCTGTTTCGATGAAAAATCGGCGCTGGAAATCATTAAAAGTGAAAAAGATTTTGATCTGGTTATCATCGATTCCCATGTGTTTAGCAAAGTAGACGAGGGTTTTATCGATACCGTTAAAAAGGAGATTAACAAGGTTAAAATAATCCTGTTTACGTCCAATCTTAAATGGAAAGAGAGTTATGACTTTAAAGGAGTTGACCATGTAATTCATAAGCCTATTAAACACACCCAATTGTTCACAACGATTGATTCCATGTTCTTTTCAAATGTTGACAATGAAGGGGAAAATAGTAAAAAACAAATCTCTTTTGAAGAAAGGATTAAGAACAAAATAATTTTATTGGTTGAGGACAATATCATCAATCAGCGTATCGCCGAAAAAATGTTGGATAGGATTGGTTTAAAAACAGCCATCGCCAACAACGGGAAAGAAGCAGTTGAGATGATTACCAGTGGCGAATATAGTTTCGACCTGATATTAATGGATGTTCAGATGCCTGTTTTGAACGGACTTGATGCCACGGCAGCCTTGCGGAGCAAGAATATTAATATCCCCATAATTGCCATGACTGCCAACGCCATGAAAGGTGATAGGGAGGTATGCATTGAGGCAGGTATGAACGACTATATAGGTAAGCCGGTGAAACTGGATGACCTGGCCAGTTTGATGGATAAGTGGATTTAAAAACCTGGTAAATCTACCAATATTATCAATTGCTATAATGTTTTTGTAATTAATGGCATAACAGTATGTAAGTGTTTTGCTGTTAGGTAATTGTTTTTCCATTTATTTGTTAGGGATGTATGGTAACATACTCAAAGTTGCTATCCGTCATGGAATAATTCATTTTATTGTTTTAGCTTTATGTCGGTAAAATAAATATTAGTTCATTATTTAATCATATTTTCATGAGCAAAATCGACTGGGCAAAATTATCGTTTAGTTATATTAAAACGGACTATAACGTACGTAGCTATTTTAAAGACGGCCAATGGAGCGAGTTAGAAGAGAGTACCTCGGAACAGCTTACCATTCATATGGCTGCCACTTGTGTTCATTACGGTCAGCAAGCTTTTGAAGGGCTTAAAGCATTTAAGGGAAAAGACGGCAAGGTCCGTATTTTCCGTATGGATGAAAATGCAAAGCGTCTACGTAGTTCTGCCGATGGTATTTTAATGCAGCCGGTGCCAACCGAACTTTTTCAGAAGGCTGTTGTACGTGCCGTCGAACTGAATATGGACTATGTTCCCCCCTACGAATCAGGAGCGGCCCTGTATATCCGTCCTTTGTTAATCGGTTCAGGGCCAAAGGTAGGGGTGTCGCCTTCCGAAGAATATACTTTTTTGGTTTTTGTAACACCGGTTGGGCCTTATTTTAAAGAAGGATTTAAACCTACCAAGCAAATGATTAGTCGCAAGTTCGACAGAGCTGCGCCGCAGGGAACAGGTAACTTAAAAGTTGGAGGAAATTATGCGGCAAGTATGCGTGCCGGAAAAGTTGCCCACGACGGGGGCTATTCTTCGGTGCTCTATTTAGACAGTAAAGAGAAGAAGTATATTGACGAGGCAGGCCCCGCGAACTTCTTCGCCATTAAAGGAAACACTTATGTTACCCCTTTATCTAATTCTATTTTGCCAAGCATTACCAACATGAGCTTGATTCAGCTGGCCCGGGACATGGGACTGGAAGTGGAAAGAAGGAAAGTGGAGATGAAGGAACTGGCCGAGTTTGATGAGGTAGGTGCTTGTGGTACCGCTGCCGTTATCAGCCCCATTGGGCAAATTGATGATATAGACGAAAACAAATCATACAAATTCGGTGATCCATCAGTTGCTGGCCCAATTAGTACCAAGTTGTATAACAAATTAAGAGGAATCCAATATGGCGAGGAACCGGATACGTACGGTTGGGTAACCGTACTGGAATAATACTGATAGATAATATTTTATAAGACAGGTTTCAAGGTGCTAAGCGATGGTGGGCTGTCAGGCAATATCTTTTAGTAAACCATGGTGGAGTAAGAATATATGCCGGTTGAGATGATCTTCCGGCATTTTTATTTCATTAGTTTTTTTATCCCAAAATTGTCATTAGGCTTTATTAGGCCGCATTATTTATGGAGGTGCGTGATGCGCATTTAAAATATCATAAAACTAGGTGTTACTGAAACGAGACTTAGCACCGCTCTGGTGAGTTGAAACAAGTTAGCGAAACGCCTTGTTTTGAAGTAGTATAACTGCCTAACAGGATTCCTAATGACAGATCTTGGTTTATTTTACTGCCTCAACGTTATATCCTTTTTTCTCCAATAAAGATAACCACCCGTTTTCACCGGCCAGGTGTCCGGCACCTACAGCAAAGAAGGTTGGCTTTTCTTTGGCAATTGAATCTAACTTACTAGCCCAGTCTTTATTTCTGCCGTGAATAAGTATCTCTTCATATTTTTCCATGCTCCACTCGCTTTCATCCATAAATTCAAGTAGGCCCTTTATATTTTCAGAATTATAGATTTTAACCAAAGTATTGAATTCATCCCTGGCTTTATCTTCTTGTTTTACGATGTCGGAAACCATCTTAAACTGCTCGGTCAACGGTATTTCGTTAAAAAAGCTCATTTGCTGTTCAAGGGTTTCTAAGCCCAATACCTCCTTATCATCTTCTTTTGCCATTTCTACAAAAACAGTCTCAAATGAAACTGGTTGGCATTGAAGAATAGAGATATAGCTCATAGATAGCAGTATAAGTGGTTTCATAACCTGAAGCTGTGCCATTCCTGTTCCAATTGTATTTTTAAATTTGTCGTCGAGGTAAGCATATTCCTCATCCGTAAGATAGTCCCTGGCAGTTTCCCCGTTTGTAAGCATGGACATACTCATCATTTTTTGCATCATTTGCGGATCGTCAAAGTCAACTTCCAGGTATACTTGTTGTGTCTCGGCAAAGCAGGCTTTAACCTTGCTCTTCATCGAGTAATCTTGCGGACAAATTAAATGAATGGTTCCGTAAATATAGGATGGCTCACTTAGTCCGTTTCCGGAAATTCTCCAAAGGAGTGAAGATTCTTGTGCATTTGTGGCAAGAAAAACAAATAGGCATAAAGCCGTTGAAAATAAAAAACTCTTCATTTAAGCAGGTTTTAAATTAATACTAGCCCAAATGTAATTAAAAATAAAGTAGGGGTGTTACTGTGAAATTGAACTGGCTCTTCTTTCTTCAACAATCATTAAAGCCTCTTCTCTGATGATATTGGGTAATTCGATTCTGCGCAGTTGCATGCTTTTCATCCAGTTGGCCACTTCACGTTCTTTTAGAGTATACAGGATGTCACGAAACTCTTCAATTTCGTTATCGGAATATTGATTTGCCGCCCTTTCTTTAAAGCGATCCAATTCCTCATCGTCGTAGTATTCGATTTTATCGCTGGAACTTAATAAACTGTCCGATTCGCAAACCTCATGGGCACCGCAACAATCTTCAGGAACCTCTTTCTGTTGTTCAACCACCTCCCCTGGCTTGGTTCGAGAGGCAAACCAGGCAAAAATCAACGCCACAATAATAAGCAGTACAATATAAATCATGGCACAAAATTAAAAAAAAGTGTTGTTTTAATGATCATATGCCCTTAATAAATCTTAACTTATGCGTGATTAATCAAATTTCCAATGTGTTTTACAGTTAAATATATCACCCAGAAAAAGCTTAAATATGCTAAGCGAAGAGGAGATAGCCCGGAAGAAATTGATCGGATCGAAAGGGATCTGAATGATCTTACACTCAACATGGAGGCTCAGGAAGCATCATCGGGGTTTGCCCATCCTCCCTTGCTTGTGTTCAGAAATGTAAATCCATTAACGCCAGAATTGTTCTATTGGGGCTTGGTTCCGTTTTGGGTGAAAGATGAGCAGCAAGCTACTCAAATACAAAATAAAACTTTAAATGCACGGGGAGAAACGATTTTTGAAAAACCTTCTTTTAGGAAGGCAGCGCAATTTCAGCGATGCTTAATTATGATAGATGGTTTCTACGATTATCATCATAGTAAAGGGAAGGCGTACCCCTATCTTTTGGAGTATGCGGATAAATCGCCAATGGTGTTGGCGGGTTTGTGGGATAGATGTAAAACAGTTGAAGGTGTGGTGTGGGAAACTGTAAGCATAGTTACGACGAAAGCGGAGGGTTTGGTAAAAGAAATACATAACAACCCTAAGCGGAAAGAATCGCGCACACCGGTGATCTTGCGTAAAAAAGACGAGCGAATCTGGTTGAGAGACAATTGTTCAGCCAATGAGTTGAGCCAGTTGATTAAAGAAGGTAACGGGCGTGATTTGATGGCCACACAGGTACCACCGCTAAACTCCAACTTCAAATCCAATACGCAAAAGAATACACTGTTTTAAAGTAAAAACAAGCATGAGCCGCATTGAATTAACATTTTGACAAAGTCAAATACAATCTTGGGATAATGCAGCTTCGTTAGGGTGAAAATAAATATCATCTTGTAAATTTTGATTTTGTATCTTTGGCGGCGTCTCAAACAAAATTATAATGAATATAGGATCAATTCAATTGGCCAGACTGCTTTTTATGTTGCTGCTATTTGCGTTTAGCAATAATATTTTTTCCAGGAAACTCCCTGGTTATATTGTAACGGAAAGCAATGATACGGTTTATGGAAAAGTAAAAGTAAGTGCGACCAATCCAAGAGTGGGAGGGTTTTCTTTAAATCAAATAAATTTAGAGACCTGTTACATGCAAGTTGCCTTTTGCGAACAAGGTGCCTCACGTTTTAAAACATATGAACCAAAGGAAATAAGGGAGTATGCATTTAAATTTGACGGGCGGGAATATTTCTTTTACAGATTCCAGATATTATATAACAGTATTGTTAAAGCTGAAGAAAATCGTTATGAACTACTTAACCTGGTGCAAAGAACGAAGACATTCTCAACCTATCGCAGTCTTCGGTATGTTATGGACCATAAGGATGAAAGTGCACATAACATCTACGTTAAAACAAACAATGTTGTTCCAAGCTACACGTATTATAAGCACCAAAATGGTTCTGAGCGAATTATCGATCACAAAACTCAATCAATAGAGAAAAAGTATCTAATTAAATAGCCAAGCATTAATTAATACCGACATTTATCTGCTTTTATGAAACGCTTAATAGTACTGTTCGTTATTATCTCTAGTGGATTGTTGCTTTCTGCCCAGCAAAAAGGAAAAGCATCGTATTACGCCGATGAGTTCGAAGGCCGCAAAACCGCAAGCGGTGAATTGTACAGACATCATTTAAAAACGGGAGCTCACAAAACGTTACCATTTGGTACCCTTGTCAAAGTCACCAATATCAGCAATAAAAAGACGGTAGTGGTTAAAATAAACGATAGAGGTCCTTTTGTTAATGGGCGTATTATTGACTTGTCCAAAAGTGCAGCGATACAACTTGGAGGTGTACGAGAAGGAATTTTTGAAGTAATGCTGGAAATAAAAAAGCCTGCCAGGTAATATTTCCGTAGCCCGTTTGCTTATCCAACCAATTTTGAAAGGAGGATTGCGGAAGCACGTCTG